>NZ_KI783301.1:1836419-2136419 GCF_000510645.1 Thermicanus aegyptius DSM 12793
ATTAGGGCAGTGAATGAGCGTCATTCCATGACCCAGCATACAGGAGGCGCTTTTTGTTTTGCAAACCGCAAATTAATTCATTACAGGAATATCTCCCTCAATTAATTAATGTTTTCTTCGTTTTTCTCGCTTTTTCTCATGATTTCATCTTTGACGCACGAAGCGCTTAAGGATAATATTTGACGAAGAGTGAATATATGGGATTGATATGTTAGCGGGTTTAATTCATTACAGGAATAGCTCCTTCAAAAGATTATTTGTCCCCTATCTACCCTACCCCATTATAAAGATTCTTCCCAAAGACTTATTTACTAATTAAAAAGCATAAGTTGGAATACATATTGTTAACTTGTCAATATCGTTTTTACCAAAGTAAATGCTAGTAAACTACACTAGAGATTATATTCATTTTTCTACCAATTTTCAACATCAAGTTTTAAAACTTTACTACTTATAATTTTCAAATTTTTAAATTGTTCCGTTTTAGAATCGGTTTCGGTCGATATATGCCTTGTTTTAGTTAGTATATCGATCGTCTCATCCAGTAGGTTCTCTTCTCCTACGATATAATCAATCGTTAATTGGTTGATCCCAGCGCTGCTACCGTTTACTTTTACCTGTTTCCATAGCGTATGCATGATATCATTTCAGTATATCTTGTCAAACAGTACGTAAAACCGTCTATTCGAGTTTCCCTTAACCGCATAATCTTCGATGCCCTTCCCACCACCAAGTTATGCTATGCTGTTCTTACTTCAAAGAACAACTTAATGAAATTTTTTCTCCCCTCTCAACATTAAGGAAGGAAGTTCCAATGTTCTTCATATCTTCTTCCGTAATGACCATAGCACGGTTGAGAGATGTAAGATAGCGAATGTTTTTTGATCTTCCGTCATATGGGGGGGGCGATGAGGAGGGGGCGGAGGGTTTGGACCGATATGGAATCAATATATACCGAAGCCAGCCCGCTCTACCTTAAACTGCGCACGAATCTCCTTTTCAATTTTCCGATCGCTTACTTCGTCAAATCCACAAAAATCGTTTCCCTCAAGACCCACATGGCCGCATAAGCGACGGCCCCTATGGCCATCACAAGAAATTGCCAACCCGCCTTCACACCGAAATGGAACTGCTGCATGGAGCCAAACGGATACAAGAAATAAACGACGATCGACAACACCAGAGCTGATGGGTCGTTTACCGATCTCATCCATACTTCCGCCGTCATGATCTTGCAGATTTTTTTGCTGTACGACCGGAGAAGTACATAACCGGATAATGTATAACTGATCGAGGTGGCGTCAGGGCTAACCCTCCATGCGCCATGGGATGAACCAAGATTAGATTTAATCCGATATTGGCGAGGAAAGCGATCATCCCATTCACATCGTTTTTTGTATCTTGTAAAAATAAAAATGCGGGAATAAAATTCCCGCAAAGACGGCTCATCGCTTACGATCTTTCTAATGACTTTTTCAATTCTTCAATCTTCTCCAGCGGCAATTCTGTAATATCCCGAATAAAATTCACATCCATCCCCTTTAAGAGCATCTTCCGGGCATCTTCCATTTTTCCTTGCTCAATTCCTTTTTCAATCCCCTTTTCAATTCCTTGTTCAATCCCCTTTTCAATCCCTCTTTCATATCCTTTCTTCTCATAAGAGTTCATGATATTTAGAATCGCTGCACCTTCCTCTTGCGGCAGTTGCCCAATCTCTTCGCGCAATTTCCTCTCCTCCTCTTCGTTTAAGGTTAGATAAGTATCGAAGAATCCCGTAATCAGGTTGAGCCGAGCTGGATCTAGTTGTAGGCGTGTGATCATCCGTAGAAATTCCTTCTTCACTTCAACTCTCTCTTCTTTAGTATATCCCATTTTACTGAGAAGCGCAGCAGCGATTGGATGATCATAACGGAATTGAAGGACTTGAAGCTCCGGGAAATCAATGGTAAACGCATCCGGTTCATCATGTTTCTCATCATAGGAAAATACCGCAATGGGCAAAATCGGGCGGCGATGATTCTCATAAAGCCGGCTATAGTAAATGAACATCCGCTCATGAAAGTCATTCTGATAATAGGATTGGGCTTCAATATGGATGATGATGAGCCGATTCACCCCCTTGATCTTCGTTTCTACCAGAAGGTCAACCCTCCGTTCGCCTCCTTTCACCACATCGGTATAGACTTCCTCGGAAAGGAAGGTGACCGAGTCGAAGGAAATGAGAGGATGAAAATTTGGAAAGAACAACGAAATGAAATCTTCGAAAAAGATTTTAATCAATTCTTTAAATAAACGATCATGATGAATATACTCCGTCTTGCCCTGGTTGTCTTGCTTATGTTGTCTTGCTTATATTGCTGATTCTGTTTCTCCTCCACCGTTCATCACCTCACCGATACAATAGATAAAGCGAACATATATGCCTATATCGAGTATAGCGGATGAGGTGATGGATTGCAAACATATTTTCGGATTCTCGTCACATTCCCACTGTTCCTCCCGCTTTCCACTTTGTTGCGGAAATGGATAGTCACCGTTTCAAACATCAACTCCAAGGTAGGTTTCCGCTCTTCTTCATTGACGTTATCAACCTGGCACTGTAACTGCATAGTTCGTCCGAATGGTGGATGGATACTTCTTCAGCGACGTTATCAACCTGGCACGGTTGAGAGATGTAAAAGGAGGGTCGATGAGAAGGAGACGGCGAAGGGTTTGAACCACTATGAATCAAGATATTCCGAAGCCAGCCCGCTCTACCTTATACCACGCACGAATCTCCTTTTCACTTTTCCGAGCGCCTGCTTCGTCAAATCCACGAAAATCGTTTCCCTAAGGACCCATAACATGGCTGCATAAGCGGCGGCCCCTACGGCCATCACAAAAAATAGCCAACCCGCCTTCACAAGGAAATGGAGCTGCTCTATGGAACCAAGCGGATATAAGAAATAAACGATGATCGACATCACCAGACTGGATGCGGTCGTTTTACCGATCGTCATCCACACTTCCGCCGTCATGATCTTTCCGATTTTTTTGCCGAGCGACCGGAGAAGCAGATAACCGGATAATGTATAACTGATCGAGGTGGCCAGGGCTAAGCCCCCATGCGCCATGGGACGAACCAAGATAAGATTTAAAACGATATTTACGAGGAGAGCGATCACCCCATTCCACATCGTTGTCCTCGTGTCTTGCAAAGAAAAGAAAACGCGGGAAAATAATTCGTGCAAACCTAATCCCACAATACCCAGATTAAAAAAAATAAATGCGACCGTCGTTAGGTCCGTGTCCGCGGCATCGAATGCTCCTCGTTCAAAGAGAATTTGTATGATGGGACGGGCTAAAATGACCCCGCCAAACAGGATGGGAACGAGAACGATCATTAACACCCTCATGGCATATCTCGTTAGCCGCTTCAGATCATCCTTGCCCGCTTGACTCGCCTGTTCGGCCAGTTTCGGATACAAAACGGAAATGATCGATACCACAATGATGCCAAAGGCAAGTTGAGAGACTTTATTCGCGTAGTTTAAGGCCGAAATGCTCCCCTCCGACAGTCCGGAAGCAAGCATCCGGTCTACCAGCACATTGACTTGCCCTACCATGGTACCAATCAGAACGGGGCCTGTCATATGTAAGGTTTGCCTAAGACCCGGTTCCTTTAGATCAAACACGAATCGATACTTCCATTTCTCCTTCACCACACCGAATAACTGAAAGAGGGCCTGGATCAACACGGATAGAACGACCATCCAGGCGAACCCCTCGATGCCATAAGAGGAACCGGCGATGAGAAGATAAAAAATCACCACGAGATTGTACGGAATCCCGATCGCCGCAGGGATTAAAAATCTCTGGTTGCTTTGAAGGAAAGAGGTGAACAATGCATTGATCAACATAAATAGCAAAGACAACAACATGATTCTCGTGAGAACCACAGTGAGGGCCAAGGTATCGGAACTGAATCCAAAGGCGAACCATTTCACGATCTGAGGGGCAAATAGGAGGGAAACCCCTGTAATGATCAGGGTAAAAAACCCTAAGACGTTAAACATATTGTTAAAATAAACGGCCTTATGCTTTTCATCTAACCGGGTATAGACGGGAATAAAAGAAGTCCCGATTGCTCCGGCGACAACCGCAAATAAAATTCCTGGAATCGAAAAGGCGACAAAAAAAGCATCCGACTCATTGCTCGCGCCAAAATAGGCTGCAATGGCCGTCTCCCTTAAGAATCCCAGGATTTTGCTTGTTAACGTGATCACCATGATCCAGGCCGTTATTTTGATCGCTTTATTCCGATTCATAGGAGTGTATAACCTCAAAGGGGATTTTTTCCGCAAGAAATCTCTAAATGGATCTATCGCTTAGAAACATTAAGACGCTAAATTTCCGTTTCTTCTTTAATTTAGTCCGTATTGTACCTGTCATCGATAGATAAAAGGAACCGATGCCTTTTATTTTATCACATCGAAAAATCTCTTCAATCCATCCCGCCAATGGGGCATGGGAGGAAATCCATTGAGCCGCCCGGCCATATGATCCAGAACGGAATACTTGGGACGTTGAATTATCTCTTTATCTTTCTTACATATATATCACTTTTAAATATAATAACTAGGTCTGATTAAATTGAGAGAACATGTAGAGGTTTATGTTTAGAACTACTTGTATCAAATCTGTCTCATGTCCCCTTGAAGATAACCTGCCCCTCACACAACGATCATCATTTCCCTTATCACCCCATCGATCACCTCTTCGCTGGGAGGGATGGGATCGATATTTAAAACCTGATTCCTACCTTTCTCCATAATCTCCGTATCTATCATCAAATGTTTTAACTCCTCTTCCGTAATCACCATGGCGCGGTTCAGAGATGAAAGATGGCGGATCGTATTCTGATCCTCCATCATATGAGGACGATCGATGAGGAGAAGGGGACGGCGGGTTTGAACCGCTTCGGCGACGGTACCCCAGCCTGCCTTGGAGATAACAAGGTCGGATACGGCGATATAATGTTGGGTTTCCGTATATCCATCCGGAATGCGGATCACATGGGGGTGGTGAACCTGGGTATTGCTGGATACCACAAAAATAGTCCCTTCCGAATCCCATAGAGGGAGACTCCCCAGACCCACTTGATCGATCTTCATTCCGAGCCCAAAATAAACCACCTTTTTCTTCCCGTCCGGATTCAGTTCCCGCCGCAAGCGTGCCACTTCCCTGGGGCGGACGGATCGGCAAAAATATGGAAAGGGGGTCATCCTTTCCCTTCCCCAATCGGGTTCCTTCGCACCTGCAAGGGGCAGGAAGAAATCCATCTTTTGATACGCCTCCCGCATCCCCTGCAACTTCTCATCCGGAATGATCCCCTGATAGGCGGTATACCAGGTGAAATTGGAAATGCCCACGGAGGGAATGTGAAGATCCTTTGCCACCACAAAAGGAAAAGGGGAAATATCCGTAAGGAGGAGATCTACCTTGTGATCGGTGAGAAATCTTCTTTCCTGATCCAAATAAGCAGGAATTCCCTCCATATACCGGTCATAAGCCTCATTCATCCCGGCCATATCCACCTCAATGGAATCCTTTTGCAAAATGAAGCCCAGATCATTCCGCACACGACGAAAGGCAAGACGCCCCTTCTCCTCCCCATGCAATGAAGCCCGAATAAACGGAAGTGGAAAGGAAGTGGATATGATGATGTGAACATCTCGATCATGGGCCAAAAGTCTGCGAATGATCGCGATACTTCGAGCCGCATGACCATGCCCGTAGTCGGAGATGTAGTATGCAATGGTGAATATTTTAGTGCCCCCCTATTCTAAAAAATCCTGAGCTTGTCCGTTCTCATCATAGCCTTCCGTCCAAAATTTCCCATCATATCTAAACTTCATAATACAGTCCTCTGATCTCATTTCATATACTTTCCAGCAACGGGTAGGACTATAAAAAACCTGAACTTAAACAAAAGAATCAAGGATCATAATCCGAATATTCGATTTATCCGCAAAGCACAAAATCACAAAAAAAGGTGGGAATATCTCCCATACCGAATCTATTCAACTTGTTTGGATTCATCTTTTACCAAAGCCTGAACAACCTCATCCCACGTGGAGTAAATCCGCATAATATCCTCTTCGATCAATTCTTTCCCCTGTTGCACCTCGATCAATTCCATTTCGGTAAGGGCCCGAATCCCATGAGGTGTGCCTGGGGGGATCTGAATGACCTCTCCCGCTTGAACGGTACGAATCTCTCCCTCCATGGCCAACTCCCCTTCCCCACGGATCACCGTCCATGTTTCACTCCGTTTGAAATGAATCTGGTAAGTAATGTACTTCCCTTCATGAATCGCGATCCGTTTCGTTAGAACTTCCTGGCCGTCCTCGAAGTGAGTGTAATCCAAGATCCGGTACCAACCCCAGCGCCTCTCTTCATACATGGGCATTTGAACATGATCCTTCATCAATTCCTTCACCCTGGGGCTGGCCTCTTTGCTCGTGACCAAGATCCCATCGGGACTTGCGGCTACCACCACATCGGAGACTCCCAGGACGGCTACCGGCAAATCCAGTTCATTTACGATCCGGCTATTCTTCGAGTCCTCGCTTATCACTCCTTTTCCCAAAATGGGACTTCCCATCTCCTCCGTCAAGGTGTTCCATGTACCAAGATCCTTCCAAGCTCCTTCATAGGGAAGAACGACGATACGATCTGTCTTTTCCACAACCTCATAGTCGAAGCTAATGTTCGGGAGCCTTTCATATTGCTTCACCAGTTCCTCATACTGCAGCGGATAACTCCGCTCCGCAAGCCAACGAATCATCGTCCCCAGAGTAAAAGCGAAAACACCGGCATTCCAGAGGGCGCCCGCATCGATTAATTTTTGGGCCTCTTCTGCCTTTGGCTTCTCCCGGAAATGGCTGACAGAAAAATAATCCGATGCACTCTCTACCGTGAAGGGGTTTCTCCCTTCCAAACTTTTGCCAAACGGTACGATATATCCATATTTTTCGGAGGGAAAGAGTGGGCGAATTCCAATGAGGGCAAGATCCGCCCCGGAGCGTCTCAAGACCGGATCCAACCGTTTAACCTGCAGGAAGAATGATTCTTCCACATAAGGGTCTACAGGTAAAACGGCAACGGTTTCATCGGAAGACATCCTTTCTATGGAATAAAGATATACCGAAGCCAGGGCGATGGCGGGAAAAGTATCCCTCCGCTCCGGTTCTACGATGATGGAAACCTCTTCTCCCAAATGACTGCGGATCATCTCCCGCTGTACTTTGCCTGTCGCCACATAAGCAAATTCCGCTAAACCAACATTCTTTAGCTGACGCCAGACCCGCTGCACCATCGACTCCAATACCCCATCTCCCCGATCAAGGAGGCGCAAAAACTGTTTCGAACGGGAATCATTCGAAAGAGGCCATAGACGTTTACCGGACCCGCCGGACAATAATACGAGTTTCATCAGCATACTCTCCTAACCGGATAAAGACAGTTGTTTTGTTTCCAATATTGCAATGTTTTTATTCTCTTAAACTAAAACGAACCAGTTACCAACAACACTATAGTACTAATTTTTATGTCTTTATGTATGATGTTAAAAACCTCTTCAATCCATCCCGCCAATGGGGCATGGGAGGAAATCCATTGAGCCGCCAGGCCCTATGATCCAGGACGGAATACTTGGGACGCTTCGCAGGACGGGGAAAGGCTTCAGTGGGAATCGGTTCCACAGTAACCTGCATCCCAACCTCTTCAAAGATAGCCTTAGCGAATTCATACCAGGAACATGCTCCAGAATTGGAAAGATGATAGATCCCATACTTCTCCGTCTCTATCAAATGAAGGAGTGCCTCAGCCAGATCCACCGTATAGGTAGGGGAACCGATCTGATCATTCACCACCCGAACAGCGAGTTGTTCCTTCCCCAGTCGGAGCATCGTCTTTACGAAATTCGCACCATAAGCTCCATAAACCCAAGAGGTACGGACGATAAAAAAACGGGAGTGAAAATCCCGCACCATCTGTTCTCCCATCTCTTTGGAGGCTCCATACACATTCAGAGGAGCTGTCCGATCATATTCCAAATAAGGCTTTCCCTTCTCTCCATCAAAGACATAATCGGTGCTGATGTAGACCAGTTTCGCGCCCACCTCTTCGCTGGCCACCGCCACATTGCGAGTTCCCCAGCCATTCACTGCAAAGGCGAGATCCATTTCCTCTTCCGCTTGATCTACTTTTGTATAAGCAGCTGTATGAATAACTACATCAGGATGGACCTCCTCTATGCTCTTTTTTACCTCGAATTGGTCGGTAACATCTAATTCTTCACGTGAGAAGCCATAAACCTCATATGTTCTATCTTTTAACAGGAGCATTAGATCTTTTCCCAGCTGTCCACCTACTCCGGTAATAAGAACCTTACATTTCTTCTCAGATTTATTAGATGACATTCCTACTTTAATCACCTCCAAAAGTCTGATCAGAAAACCCAATTAATTCATATGTAATCTTTTTGTGATCATTGGCCCATCTCTTCGTTGTAAACTGCTTTTCTTGGATATATTGGAATGCTGTTTCACCCATGTATTTTCTTTTGCCTGGATTATTTAATAAATCTTCAATCGCTGTAATAAAGCCTTTCTTGTCCCCTACTTCAACCATAAAACCCGTCTCACGATCCAATACATAATCATCCATTCCGGGAACCTTCGTTATAATGATAGGTTTTCGTCTGGCTGCTGTTTCTAATACAGTAGTACATCCACTCACATGTTCATTATATTTCAAAGGAACGATAACAAGTATACTATTTTCATAAAGCCAGCGAATTTCCTTTAAATTTGCCTTTACGACTGTAATATTTTTATGCTCTCTCATTTCGTGAGCAAACGAGATATTTGCTGTAGCAAAGATAAAGTTTATTTTCCCCTCAAAATGATTTGCGATTTCCACTAACATATCTAGATCGCGATGCTTATCGGTTCCAACACTTAATACAAATGGAGTGGGAACATCCAAAGGTATTATATCTCCCTCGCTATATGAACTAATATTAATCCCAAAGGGGACATATTGAAGATGCTTTGAATCAATGCCAAAATAATTTTTAAATAAGTTCTTTTCAGTCTTGGCATGAAATATAATTTTATCAATGCTTTTTAACAACCAGCTAATGATTTTCTTCTTTAATGGTTTATATTCACGATAGTTATCTAAAAGCCAAACAAAACAAGAAATCTGTTTTGGCATTCTATGTTTTAAAATAGGTATTTTTTTATATAAGGCTATGGCTAAAGCATCTTTATCATAATGTGTCCATATAATATCGTTCCGATTAACTTTAAAAGGTAAGGAGAGAAAAGGATAGATTTTTTTTAATATAGGAATCCTTGAAAACCATCTCTTCTCAAATGAATCGGCCTCAATATATGTTATAGATAAATTATCATCCTCTGCCCATTGATATCCATAAGGGAGAGGATCATTCATCATATCTTGCTTATATTTCTCTCGCCAATCATCTAAATGAAAAAAGAAACTGCTAAGAAAGACTTTCACATTCTGCTTTTTTTTGAGATGATTTAACATTTTTTCTCTCTCCTTGTTGATCTTAAATCTCCTAATCTTGCTATTTCAAGGCCTAAACTTATTTTACCATCGTAATAATACTATACGCATCCAATTAGTTGATTCTTAATCATCACTTACTTCCCATCTCAAATGATCATTATAATCCAACCATAGTTTGTTTCAAAGGAGTGGTAAACATATGTCTGAGTCAAGTCATCGTGGGCACCTTCCCAAAATGATTTAAAACTTTTTTTGCCCTCTCTCACTTGGTAGCGCTTTCGTTTATCATCCTTTCATTTTCCATGCATGGTTTTCCTTTAATTTCCTCTTAACAATCCTTTTATAGCCCGACCCGTCGGATTGCTTTGCATAGGCCCCAGCAACAAGCGAATTGTCCCGTCAATACACCCTTTCGACTCTCGTTTCACTTCCCGTAACCACTGGCGTATCCGTAGACCACTTTAAAACCACCAACAGGGTGAGTACCATGGCCTGGTAATAAGAAGGTAACTCTCATTTAACTTAACTCCTCTCTTGTATTTGTAGCTTGGATATAAAAAATAAGTTTATAAGATAACGATAATTATTCTAATTTTAAAAAAATTTCTATTTTTAGTATTTATTTTGTTATACAACCTTCTGTATCTAATCCAATTATATTTCTGCATATTTATCAATGATTCCCGTATTGCTTCGCATAATACTCCTGATAATCCCCACTCTTCACCCGTTCCCACCATTCCCGGTTGTCCAGGTACCACCGGATCGTCTCCCGAATTCCCTTTTCAAACGTATATTGGGGTTCCCAGCCCAATTCCCTCCGGATTTTCGTGGGGTCGATGGCATAGCGGCGGTCATGTCCCGGACGGTCCGGAACAAAGCGGATCAGTTCCTCCGATTTTCCCAATTCCTTTAGAATCAATTTCACGATGTCGATGTTCCGCCATTCGTTATGCCCCCCGATGTTATACACTTCTCCCGGCTTTCCCCTCCTCAAGACGAGATCAATCGCCCGTGCGTGATCCTCCACGTGGAGCCAATCCCGAATATTTCCTCCATCTCCATAGACAGGCAAAGGCTTATTCTCCAAGGCGTTGGTAATCATTAAGGGGATTAGCTTTTCCGGAAAATGATAGGGCCCATAATTGTTGGAACAGCGGGTGATATTCACATTCATCCCATAGGTCTCATGGTAAGCCCTTACGATTAAGTCGGCGGAAGCTTTGCTGGCCGAGTAGGGGCTGTTCGGAGCCAGGGGAGTCTCCTCGGTAAAATATCCCTCTTCCCCCAGGGAACCATACACCTCATCGGTAGAAATCTGAAGATATTTCTTCACCCCAGTCTCTTTCGCCGCATCGAGAAGCGCCTGTGTTCCCAAGACATTGGTCCGGAGGAAGAGATCCGGCTCCATAATGCTTCGGTCCACATGAGATTCGGCCGCAAAATTAACGACCGTATCGATGTCATACTCTCGTAAAAGATATGCCACCAGTTCACGGTTCCCTATATCCCCCTTAACGAACCGGTAATGGGGATGGGATTCCATCTCACGGAGGTTCTCCAGATTCCCCGCATAGGTTAACTTATCCAGATTTAAGATGAAGAGATCAGGATCATTCCGTAGCATATACCGGATAAAGTTGCTTCCAATAAAACCGGCACCGCCTGTCACAAGAAGTCGCATCGTCATCCTCCAGATTTATCTATTTCCTTCATACCCACTCGTTTCAGTTAATATGAAGAGACGTTGATTATTAAAACAATTTCTCGACCTCACGCAGGAAAGGATGCTTCATATCCTTCTCCGATAAGACCGGATCCGATACCGGCCAATCGATGCCGATCTCCGGATCGTTCCATCGAATGCCCTTATCATGCTCCGGGGAATAAAATTGATCCACTTTATACAATACTTCCGTATTCCCGACCAACGTACAAAATCCATGGGCAAATCCTTTTGGAATAAGGATCTGGCGATAATTCTCAGCGCTCAATATTACCCCTACCCACTTTCCAAAGGTGGGGGAATCCTTCCTGAGATCGACGGCAACATCATAGATAGCTCCCCGGATCACCCGAACCAGCTTCGTCTGGGCCATCGGTTCCTCCTGATAATGAAGCCCCCGGATCGTCCCGGCTGCTACCGAAAGGGAATGATTATCCTGAACAAAACGAAAGGAGAAACCTAGCTCTTCCATCACCCGCTCGTTATAGCTCTCCATGAAAAAACCCCGCCCATCGCGGAAGACTCGCGGTTCAAATAGATAGACCCCATCCAATTTCGTCTCTAAGACCTTCATCATTCTCCTCCCAACAGGATTGAACTTTTTTCCCGCACCGGCAAAGTTAGAAGATATTTCCCGTACTCCGTCTTCTTCAACGGCTCTGCCAGACGAAGAAGCTGCTCCTCATCAATATACCCCATCCGATAGGCAATCTCTTCGATACAAGCCACTTTTAGGCTTTGCCGTTTCTCTATGGTCTCGATAAATTGGGAAGCCTCCAGAAGCGACTCATGAGTTCCCGTATCCAACCAAGCGAAGCCCCGTCCCAGAAGCTCCACATGAAGCTCTCCCCATTCCAGGTAAGCCCGGTTCACATCGGTAATCTCCAGTTCTCCCCTAGCTGAGGGGCGAATCGATTTCGCTACGTCAATTACCCGATGGTCATAAAAATATAATCCCGTGACCGCATAGTTGGACTTAGGGTCAGAAGGCTTTTCCTCAATGGAGACCGCCCGCATCTCCTCATCAAATTCGATCACTCCGAACCGCTCGGGATCTTTCACATAATAACCAAAGACCGTCGCTCCCCTCTCCCGGGAAGCAGCCCTCCGAACCAGATCGGTCAATCCATGCCCATAGAAAATGTTATCCCCCAAGATGAGGGCAACAGGATCCCCCGCTATAAACTCCTCTCCGATCAGAAATGCTTGCGCCAAACCATCCGGTGACGGCTGCACCACATAAGAGAGAGAAAGACCATACTCCCTCCCGTCTCCCAGAAGCTGCTCAAATCGGGGAGTATCCTGTGGGGTGGAGATAATAAGAATATCCCGAATTCCGGCCAACATAAGCACAGAGAGAGGATAATAGATCATCGGTTTATCGTAAATGGGAAGAAGTTGTTTGGAGACGACACGGGTTAAGGGATAGAGGCGTGTCCCACTTCCTCCTGCCAGAATAATTCCTTTCATGGAAATAGAAGGACTCCTTTCGATTAAATCGAATATGCACCCCTAATACAACAAACTCTTTCATTTCCATCTTCTTACTTTGTTTGACACTACATGCACCGTTAGATGAACAACGTAAATCTAAGACTTCATGGCTTTTCCTTACTTCCCCCATTTCTCTCTAATCACAAGGAAAAAGCTTCATCTCATCATGGTCTTCCTATCGTTTCTCAAATGATTCCCCTTTTTCTCTAACTGCTTTCATACACGCTCCACCATTGACACTAGTGTTCCTTCGACACGATCCAATACTCTCAAAAATGCTTAGAGCGGGAATAATTTGAGGGATGTTATAACCTTTTTTCCTAAACATCCTGATAATAAGATAAGTTTCACTAAAACTTCCTCCCACTAAAAAATATATTTTAAGTATACCTCTTGTTTACTTATATCCTTAAATATGGATCATTTACTTTTTAATAAATCCTATCTATACCTCTTTTTTTAGAATTTGAATGCATTTTATCTTTGGCATTGCTATAGAAATACCTGTTCCTTTCTCACAAATACGAAGTAAGTTAACATTGAGGTCACAATTAATCAAAAAATTTCATATTTCCAATTTAGATCCCAAATATACTATCATAATTTTTATAGACAGCCTCCTTGCTATAATATTTTAAATATAACTCATAGGCACCTTTCGATAATTTTTCATTCAACTCTCTATCTATAATTTTTTCCATTAGAGACGGATATTTCGATAAATTATCTTCAATTAAACAATTATCGCCATTCGTTACAGGAATTCCTTCTACACCATAACTAGTTGATATGATTGGTACACCTCTTGCAAGTGCCTCTAAGGTCTTTAGCTTTACACCACTACCGAATACCAATGGAATGATCATAGCACAACTCTCAGAAAAAAGAGTATCGAGATCTTCTACATACGTAAAATACTTAATATTAGACTTATGTTTGTAAAATTCTTCAAGAAGACGATTAGTAGGACTTCTCCCAATTACTAATAGCTCAACATTACTAATCTTTCGACATACTTGTGGAAATACTTTTTGTAAAAATTCTAAAAGGCTTACTTCATTATGCGGAATATTAAGTGCTCCGATAAAAATGAAACGAGGTTTACCATTATAATTTCTGTTTAATTTTTTCTTTATATCTACTAAAGGATAAGCGACTAATATTTTTGCATTATTTTTGCTAGATAATTTTTTTGCTTCTTCATTATTCAATAGAATAGACCTATCAAATAAAAGCGGTTGTTTATTTTCACTCTTTGTTATTAAATGCATTTCGGTTCTTAATAAATATTTTTGTATTAAATTGCTCCCATTAATTATGTCCCGCAAGAAAAAAGGAATAAATCGTTCAAAATTCCCTAAAACACTATTCCCAATAAATTTGCCATCTTCTATATTTTCAATCATTCTCTGATAACGAACAGAAAATAAATCATCCAGATAGAGAACGTTAGAACATTTATTTGAATAAAAAGAAAGAAATTGCCCCATACGTACCGTATCGTAAATAACTAGATTTGGATCAATAGATGCAATAAGCCGACGAATTTCTTCCTTAGTCTTAGGCGACCAAAAAACGGCTTCCTGTATCGATTTGGTTCTCAATATAAATGACTTTGTAATAACATTCCATATTTTCCGTAATATACCTATACCTTTTACAACAAAAACTTTTATTCCCTCATACTCAGTTTTGGATAAGTCTATCCTTAAAAAATCTCCAATTAGAATCCAATGTATATTTTGAGCACCGAATCTACTAATAAAATATTTTAAAAAACCTCTGAGTACAACTTTTTTTCCATTATCTACTGGATAAGGTATAATTGGTGAGATTATGACAATTTTAGTTTGATGAAGACCTCTTTTTGCTCTCATAATACACCTCCCTAAACAGCTCTACTAATTGATTTCTCAAACAATTACTATTAATAGATTCTAACCTCATTCTTCCTAATATTATAAGCCGTTTTGCATAATCAGGATTTTCTAAAAGATACTTTATTCCATTTGCAATAGATTCTATTGAAAATGGATCTACTAAATGCGCAGCATTTCCAGCAACTTCGCTCATTGGTGGGATGTTTGAGGTTATTACAGGAACTCCTGCACTAAATCCCTCTATAATTGGTAAACCATACCCCTCTTTCAAACTAGGAAAAACTAATATTGATGCTTTTGAATAAATAGAAACTATATCCTCGTCATTCACCCATCCTGGAAAAATAATATTATCCTCTTTATATCGCTTTGATATTGGGTTATCAGTTCCCATACCTAAGATAATAAGCTTTGTGTTTTTCAAGTTTAATAGTTTAAAAGCTGATATAACACGTTCAGTATTTTTATGCGGAGATATGCCACCAATATGCAAAATGATTTTCATACTATTATTACTCATTTTACTGTTGTTTGTATTTTTGTTTATTTTATTGTAATGATTTAAGAATAAAGTTTCAGCTGGTGTATTCACAACAATTGGTGATATTCCTATTTTCTTTTCAATATGTTCTTTGCTATGCATACTTACAGTAATAATAAATGGCCTTTTTTTCTTTATATTAATCAAAGATATTCTTCGATAAATATTCCCGATTTTTTGATACAATCCTCTTCCCAAATTTTCTTCAAAAATTAGATCGTGAATCGTCACTAAAACATACTTTGATAAATTGATAAAAGGGATGGTATTATTAGGACAAAATACAATATCAGGATTTACTTTTCTAACTGCTAACGGAAAGACGATTTGTTCCCAAATTGGATAAGGGGTATTAGTAAAGTATTTTATGGAAAAAAAGGAGGGCAAATCAAATCCTAAAGACAATTTAGTCTTATTGGGAATAGCTATGACTATCTCTAAATCATTTTCTTGATGCTTAGATAAAGCATATATTATTTCTTTTAAATATCTTCCAAGACCTCTTGGTTTATTGATCCAAATACCGTCAATTAAAATTTTCATTAGTTCATACACCCTTATCTATTGTATTTTTTCACTTAAAGTCTCACTTTTCTTATTATCTGAAATAAAAAATAGGTTAATATATCTACCCAAAAAAAAGTTACAAAAACCGCTATTCCGTTTCTTATGAGTTGAATAATGTTGATATAAATAATACTAAATAAAACAATTGATGAATAACTCCTTTTTGGTTTTTGATAAAGGGAAGTTAAGTAATATCCTAATGGTATTAGAAGAAAAAGACCAAAAAAACTAAAATTCGCATATAGTTCTGGGAGGATTCCAATTATTTGTTGCCCAATATCATTTCTAATTAATTCTTTTGTGAACCCAGCTAATAAATAATCTCCGACTATTGCGCTAGATCGTGGGATAATCTTAAAAATTGCTACTATAAACGATATCCCATAAAGATACCCTATCTGATCAGCAGTTTTTAAAACCTTGTACAACACATCAGCTCCATCGAAAAAATTTGTAGCTACTATCATCATTACTTTATTCAAATCTAATACGGTTAAATAATCAATGAAAGAACCTGCAAATTGACCATAATCTACAATGCCCTTATAATAACGATATAGTCCATAAACAAAAATAATAATAACTAATGCAAGCATCATAAATAAATAATAAATCAATTTGGGCCGCTTTTTACTAATAAAAGAATATATTAAGATCAATTGGGCCAAAAATTCTACTGCAAAAAATCTCCCGAAAAAGCTTAATATTATTAAAGCGAATATAAATTTTATTAATAAATTAAACGTAAACCTGTTGTGTTGATAATATTCATAAAAGAATATGTACTTTATTAAAAAAATAGGTGCTGTCAACCAAGTAAATCCTTGCATAAAAATTTGCCTTTTATCTAAATTATCCAGAAAATAGCTAACACTTCCAGCTGAAATTTGCATTATCATAAGTGTATAAATTCCAATAATAATATATACTAAATTAAAGATAATTTTACTGTATCCGGATGATTCATAATTTATTATAAGTGCTATTTTCTCTTCATTTGCTATTCCTCCTTTTTTCTTAATTACTAAACTCAATAAACATCCTATAGTAAACAAAAGATTGGATAATATACCAATCAAAACAATCCTCTCTGCATATGATTCTGGAATCCAACGAATATAAAGAAGAACAGGTAACAAAGCATATGAATATAGAGCTATTAAGACATTTATTAATACAATTGGACTTAGTATCTTTATCAATAAACCCACTCCAATCCTAGGCAATCAAATATCCTTTTTTTTAAGATGTACTTGTTCTCATGTAAGGTGATAGATAAACTTAAAAACCAATTTTTGGACTATGCCCCAAGATTTTTCTGACTAATTTAACTATGTAATCATAACCAGTTTTTTTTAGAATATAACCTATAATACAGTGAAAATAGAATATTGGCTCCTTACTCATTCCTACACTCCTAAAAGCTCTTATCATTTTTATATAGCTAGTAATTGGTAAACTTAATTGGTCTCTTATATAGGGATAAAAATAAATGCTAATATCCTTTTTTATAGCTTTATAAATGATTTTCTTCTCCGTATTGTCAATATAGTCCGCTATCTTTAATAGCCCTTGAATCATATGAACTCTTGATTCATATGTGTATTTCCCTGGTTTAAAGATTTTCTTTTCTACTTCAGAATTCCCAAAATCAGGTTCTATGCCATCTCTTGATAATGTTTGCACATCTGAGATATAATAACCACTGTGTGATTTTAATAACATACCTGCAAGATACATTTGATAATATAAATACCCATCAAATCTATCAGTTGCTATTTTGTTAGCTAGATCTCGTTTAAATACCAGTCCTGATAAAACCCCGACTCTTCGATAAAAAAATTTAATTGCATTTAATCCGGGGGAAAAAAGCTTGTCCTCTGGTAAATGCTTTATTGTATCTTGAATATTATCTGGTTCAAACAAAAAAATTTGATATGCTCTTGATATAACGGCTACATCAGGATGTTGTTCGACCACTTTTAGTATCCGCTCTATAGCTCCAGGCATCAAAATATCATCATTGCCCATGAATAAGCAATAATCACCAGAAGCTTTATCTAGGAGATTACGAATATTACCATCATAGCCAATATTTTTTTCATTTTCATAATACTTTATTTTATCACTATTATATCTAAGCTCTTTAATTTTATCCATAACGACATTACGAATTAACTCTCTCTCAGGTGATGCATCTTCACAAATCACTATTTCAAGTCCAGGATAGTCTTGAAATAAGATTGAATCAAGGAGTGGCTTCAAAAACTGATGTCTATTATACGCAGGAATACATACACTTACTTTAATCATCCTTTTAGCTCCTTTATTATTTTAGCAGGTATACCTGCAATTATACAATAATCTGGAAATATACCTCTTACTACACTATTTGCGCCAATTACGCATCCTTCTCCTATTTCTGTTCCTGCTAAAATTACAACATTGTCACCCACCCAACAGTTTTTTCCAATTTTTATCGCCCCAAAATCCCCTAATGGCCTTTTAGCGGGTGGTATAGACAACTGTTGAATGGTCAATTTTTGCTTGTAACTTCCATGGCTATGATCACCGATGTACACTTTACTACCAACTAGGGTTCCGTCCCCAATTACAATAGAGGTTACACAGCTTATATGAACAAAGTCACTAAATGATACGTTAGAACCAATTGATAACAAAGGTTCAAAAGATTGATTACCATAATTTATAACTGCCTCAATCCAGCAAAAATCACCAATTGAAACATTTTTACCAACTTTAAAATATTTTCCTCCTCGAATCTTAGAATGCACTCCGATTGATTTAAAATAAATACCAGACATAACAAAGTATAAAGAAGCCCTTATTCTCCTTTTTATAGAAATTATTTTTTCAAAAAAATAGTACAAGTGAATCATAATGTAGTACCTCCATTGGATTGCCGGAAAGGTTTATCTAAATTCATTTCATTTATTTATTATCTCTTTGTACAGAGTGAGGATTTCACTTGTATGCTCGGTTGGAGTCTTTGTGGGTTTTATCATTTTTGCCCATCTTAGACATCTTTCTAAAAAGTTTTCCGATGTGAAAATTTGTAAGAAATCCCGAATACCTTCAATAGACGGCTCAATGAGATATCCATTATAATCATGTTTTATAAAATCTGGAATACCGCCCATTTTTGTGCCGACAATAGGTATTCCAGCATTCAGAAACTCAAAAACAACTTGGGGCGCATTATCCTCCCATATCGGAAGAACGAGGCCAATATCGATTTTACTCAAAATATTTGATAGTTCAATTTGTTGATAGCTTCCATTGTAATATATATTACGTCTTTTTTTCAACTTTCTTTCGAAACCTCTTTCTAAACGCCCATTAATAACTATTTTATGCGGGGGAGGAAGTAAATCAGCAAGTGCAATTATTAAGTCAGCTCCTTTATGGCGACTAAAATATCCAATAAAGCCTAATGTTATTGACTCATGAATATTATTGCGCGGATAGGGAGAATATTGATTTCTAAATTCCTTTGTTGCACTTATGTTTCCTATATGACTTACGATAAATTTTTTATTAGTTAATCCATGTTGCATATAGATTTCTTTTACCCTAGATGAAACCGCAATTATAGCATCCATTTTAGGGAATATATTTTTCAAATACTCATGTTTTTCTTGATGTCCCGAAGTTTTTCCATTAAGTGGAAAGGGTATTTGATATACACTATCAGGTAATAATTTTCTGTACAGAAACTTTGAATATCGGTTAAGATCAGCTTTCTTTATACATATCTCGCAGGCTTTTCCATTAGCTGAATTAGTACATAAAGTTCCGTCAGGATGCATTAGATATATTCTATTACATATAAATGAATAATCATGCAAACTAATAATAACAGGAGCAAACTGTTTAAACGTTTCAAGAATTGACATTGGAAGATCTAGAATCATATGAACATGTATGATGTCTGGATTAATTTTTTTTAAAATCTTTTCGATAGTATGATTATCCTCATTAGCGGCAACAATGCTTGATAGATGAAATGGTCTTAATATAGTGTGCTCAAGTTTAATTCTTTTGAATTTAAAATTAGGATCGCCCAATGGTTTCGTTGAATCCAACACAAATACTTCATTTCCAAATTCTGTAAGCTCATCTGCTAAAGAACGAACATAATTTGTAATTCCACCATTAAAATTTATGTCAAAACCAGAACAGACGTGAAAAATTCTCATTCATTATCCTCCCGACTTAATCTCTCGAATGTAACTAAAGCTCTCTCAATGATATCATCCATATCATAATAACGATACTCTGCTAATCTTCCTAACAAAATAATATTCGTTAAATCTGCTGCATACTCTTTATACCTTTCATATTTGCTTTTTTCTTCATTCGTAAAGATGGGATAATATGGAATGTTTTTCCCGATTACAAAATCTTGAGGGTACTCCTTCAGGATTACGGTTTTATTACTCTTTATTGGGTGCATCTTTTTAAATTCGGTTATTCTTGTAAAATCATAATTATTAGGGTAATTGACTGTTGCGACTTCTTGAAAGGATTCCACATCTAATGTTTCAAATTTCAAATCTAATGACCGATATTTTAGTTGACCAAAACGATAGCTAAAAAGTTCATCAATCATTCCTGTAAAAATTACTTTCCCCTTAAATTCATTTCCAAACAAATAAAATTTTTCATCTACTAGATTTGCAACTTCTTTGTAATCTGTATTTAAAAGTAACTTTATATTCGGGTGATCTAACATTCTTTCAAAAATTTTTGTATAGCCTTCTTTCGGAAGAGCTTGATAGATATCATTAAAATAGCGATCGTCTCTTCCAATAAATACTGGAACCCTAGCGGTGACCGCTTCATCGATCTCTTCCGGGCTTTTCCCCCATTGTTTAGAAGTATAGTTTCGAAAGATTTTCTCATAAATATATTGAGCTAAAAATTGTAGATCCTGGTCTATAGACTTTTTCAACTCAAGGATTGGTACTTTCGTATTGTATTCAAAATTATCAAGAAGCTTTTTTTCCAATTTTACAGCTATTGTGTTAGGGAAGACTTCATATAGTGTGTTTAAATTAAATGGTAA
Organism: Thermicanus aegyptius DSM 12793; assembly: GCF_000510645.1. NCBI lineage: Bacteria > Bacillati > Bacillota > Bacilli > Thermicanales > Thermicanaceae > Thermicanus > Thermicanus aegyptius. The sequence goes on from NZ_KI783301.1 coordinate 1,857,302, forward strand.
GGTCACTTTTCTCCCGTCTACAAAAGCTTTCACCCTGTGATGATAAATTTCCCACTCTGTAAATTGGGAGAGATAATCCCAAACTTTTTTATTACTGGTGTGAAAAAGATGAGGCCCGTATTGATGAATAAGAATATTGTTTTCATCGCGGAAATCATAACAGTTACCACCTATATGTTTTCTTTTTTCTATGATGAGTACTTTCTTATTTAATTGTGTGGCAATTCTTTCTGCCATTACAGAACCGGCAAAACCCGCCCCAATAATTAGATAATCAAACATTTTTTAATTCTCCTTTGATAAAATTTATCCCTGATTTCTGTAGACATAGCAACATTGTTGAGGTAATAAATGTTTCCACTAATAATACAGATATCGCCGAACCGATATGCTGATATATTGGAACGAGTAAGATAGATAATATTAAATTTATGATACTTCCTGCTATAAGAATTCGGCTAAAGGTCTTTTTTCGATCAAAATTTAGCATCGTTTGGATTCCAAAGATATTACTTAGAAAAATAATAAATGGCAAAAACGAAAGAATTTTTACCACTATAATTGAGTGGAAATATTCCAGCCCAAGCAAAACGGTAACTAATGGTTCCGAAAATATAAACAGAAATAATGATATAGTGAACATTCCCATACCAAATAAAAGAGTAACTTTCCTAATAAATCGCAATCCCTCTATTTTTGATTGGTGAATTTTTTTACTGATATATGGATAGATAGATTGCGAAATGGGATTAAATAATCCTTGAACAGCTTGGATGATCTTCTCACCTGCTGCATAGTATCCCACTACCCTATTATTCGTGAATAACCCAAGGATAAATGTTGTGGATACGGTGTATAGGCTGACTGCAATATTTGATATAAATACGTGCCATCCTTCTTTCAGGTGATATACGATCGTTTTATATGACTGTAACTTAAAATGAATATCAAAAGTTCTTTTCACAATTATAAGTGACCAAAACCCGACAATGATGAATCCGATTGAGTTTAGTAAAGGAACAAGATAATAATCTTTTTTTTCTTTTACAAAGAAAAATATCGCTATTGTAAAAATGGTTTTTGCTAAAATATTTAAGTAAGTTATATACTTCATCCGCTCCATGCCTTGGAAAAACCAGACCGGAAAAAGGACTTGGCCGATTACCATTCCAAAGGTAAGATAATAAACGGGCCAATCTTTGGCAAACTTATTAAAACTAAAAACTAAAATTGTTAAAAGAATAAAGCTAACCATCATCAGCAAAACTTTAATCGTCATCACAGAGCTAAAGATCTCGTTAAGTTTCTCTTTATTATTTCTATGAATTGAGATTTCCCTTGTGGCGGTGAGATTGAAGCCATAATCGGTAATAATCTGAAAATAGGCGATTGTGGCGGTAGCAAAAGATAACAAGCCAAAGTTCTCAACTCCTAATACTCTCACCAGGTAGGGAAAAGTGACCAGAGGCAGAATGTAATTTGCCCCTTGGAGAATAGAGAGTGAAAAGAAATTGGCCAGTAATCTTTTCTTTTCTTCTGTGTTCACAAAACTCTTAACTTTAGCTAGCAAATCAATACGCTCCATCTCTTCTCAATACAGATGTTATTGTTTTGAGAAGTATTTTGATATCCATCACAATTGATTGATTGTATACATAATAGAGTTCTAGGTCAACTCGTTCAGGATAACCCACACCGCTACGGCCGCTTACCTGCCAGTAACCGGTGACACCTGGTTTCACGGAGAGGAAGTCTTCAATTTTTTCTCCATACTCCTTGAGTTCTTCGGTAACGACTGGGCGAGGGCCTACAAGGCTCATATCCCCTTTAAGAACATTGAATAGTTGAGGCAGCTCATCTAAGCTGGTGCGGCGTAAGAATCTTCCCAATTTCGTAATCCTCGGGTCTTCTTCCGGATCCAGCTTGTAGTTATTTTCAATATATTTCTTATAGAGAATCGGATCTTCTTTTAAACGTTGTTCTGCATTTGGGATCATCGAACGGAACTTGTACATATAAAAAACCTTCCCGTTTTTGCCTGTCCTCTTCTGTTTAAAGAAAACTGGCCCGGGGGAATCTATTTTGATGGCGATAGCGATAATGAGGAAGACGGGGCTGAATAGGATTAAGCCGATCAGGGAAAGGATCACGTCCATTCCCCTTTTCATAACCCTTTGCCATTCATCCATATTCCTCTTGTTCACTTCGACGAAGGGATAGGATTGTACCTGTTCGAAAGCAATCCGGGATGTAACCAGATCATAGAGTTCAGGAACGATCTTGATGGAGATCGGGGTGTTTCTTAAACTCTGAATCAAGCTTTGGATGTATTGCCGTTCAGAGGGGATAGATACTAGTAATTCATCGACTTCGTGCTGGAGGATGACCTGCCGGAAGTCTTTCAGGCTCCCTTTTATCTCCTCTCCAGTGACGGCATCATCTAAGAAACCCACCACCCGATATCCAAGGTGGGGGGTCTCTTTGATCCAGTCATATAGACTCCTTCCTACCTTCCCTGCTCCAATGATTAAGACGTTGTGAACCAATCTTTCCCGTTCGGTGAGGATGCGTAGAATTATGCGCTTTACTCCCTTCACCGACCAGGAGAGAAAAAGGAGGAGAAGAAAAAAGAGGAGGATGAGGGCACGGGAATAAACCACCGATACTTTTAGTAAAAAAAGAATGGCGATGGTGATCATAGCCGTGTTAAAGACCACTCTTGCCAAGCGGGTAAATTCCTCAACCCATCCATAAGGGGAACGGGTATGAAAGAGCCGCTGGTTCAAAGAGAATATCGTATAAAGCACCAGTATTAATGCAAATAGAGAGAGATACTCCTGGGTGATAGGTCCATCCATACGCCATTTAAAGAGCAAGAGGAAGAGGCCGGTTAGTAGAACGTACTCAATTCCAATAAAGAGGGCATTAACACTCGCTAAAAGTCTCTTTTTTTTCACTTTTTGTTTTGCCAGGGTATGTACCATCTTGACCGAATCAGGATAGACGGCCTGCGCCAGGGATGGTTCAGTTCTCATTCTCTCACCATCTCTTTCCGAAATGTCCTTCTCTTTATCTTCAAAAAAGCATACGGGCATTTTCGATCTGCTACATGATTCATATATTATGTTTCACCCGGTGAGGTGAAATAGAAGAATTTAATAATTTTATATAAAATAATCAATATGTATATGGGCATCAAACCCGCCCTCACGCTGCACCTTCGACGACCCGCGTCTAAGGTGAACGATGCACCCACAGCACAGCCGAGTGCCTCCCTTGATAGCGGTAAGGAGACATCACCGATAAGATGCTTTAAGATCATCTGCGATCATGTTGGTGGCGATTACCAGCCATGATCATTTCTATCATACCATCATTCTCGTCAAGTTTCTACAAAAATTTGATTCAAACATTTCTTTTTTGCAATATAACATATGGAAATCAATCACGGTCATTATTATATCATAACAGAAACGGCTCGGGGGACGAATCTCCATCCCGGCTAAAAAAATATGAAGTGGCGGCGGCGGCCTATCTTTTCCGGTTCGTTCACGGGGATGCTCTCCCCGGCAGCTACCTTCTCCGCGTTATCCTGAATTTCCCGGGCGAAGAGATCTCCCTCCCATTGTCTCAGCATCCGATAAGCACCGGATAACGCCGGGATGCGCGGGCCTGCCGCCTGGTGGGCATCGGAAGCGACGAGGTGAGCCAGGGAGTGGCTGAATAGATCCTGGGTGAAGCGTTGGGTCTCTTTGCCGAAGTGGCCTAGAAGACTGCCTGCGGTCACCTGGATAATCGCACCGGCCTTCGCCATCCGATATAACAAAAGGGGTTGGCGGCGGATCGCCATATTCCTCTCCGGATGGGGGATGACCGGTGTAATCCCAAGCATAAGGATCTCATAGATGAGCTTCTCCATATAATGAGGGACCGATTGGCTTGGAAGTTCCAGAAGGAGATAGTGGGAACGGGGATCCAGGGTGAGGAGATCCCTATTCGCCAGATCCTGCAAAAGCCCTTCATAAATGCGAATTTCTTGCCCCGGATAGATCTCAAGAGGAATCCCCTTGCTGCGAAGGATCTCGTTCGCCCACGCCGCTTCCTTCTCCACCTTATGCCTTGGGTTGAGATAGGTGCCGTTCTGGTGGTGGGGAGTGGCGACGATGCGGGTGATTCCATCCTGAACGGCAAGACGGGCCATCGCGAGAAATTCTTCCTCTCCCTTCGCTCCGTCATCCAGATCGGGCAGGATGTGCGTATGAAGATCGATCATCTTCCCCACCTCCTCATCGATCGTGTATTAAGCTTCTTTCCCATAATAGTAGTAATAATAATCCTTTTTTCGCTCCATTTTATTGTGGTTTAAGATCACGCCCAAGAGATTGGCATGGACGGTCTCTAAGAGTCCCTTTGCTTTCACGGCCATCTCCCGGTTTGTCTTGCCCGAATGGACGACGAGGATCACCCCATCCAGCTCGGAGGCGAGAATCTGGGCATCCGTTACGGCGATGACAGGGGGCGTATCAAAGAGGATGAGATCATAGGCGGATTTCATCTCTTCGACGGCCTGCTTCATCTTCTCCGATCCCAGAAGCTCTGCCGGATTGGGTGGTATAGGGCCGGAAGGGAGCAAGTGAAGCCCCTCCACGGAAGTTTCCCGGATAACCTCCTTCAAGGCAAATCCCCCCGCCAGGAGATTGGTTAACCCTAAGCTGTTTGGAACACGAAAGAAGTAGTGGAGCGTCGGTTTTCTAAGGTCGGTATCGACCAAGAGAATCTTCTTTCCGGCTTGTGCTAAGACAACCGCCATATTGGCGATGGTGGTCGATTTTCCTTCCCCCGGTCCTGAACTGGTGAACATCAGGGTATGGAGGGGTTTATCGACGCTGGAATACTGCAGGTTGGTGCGAATGGTCCGGTACGCCTCTGAAATAGGGGACTTGGGGAGAAGGAGAGTGACCAGTTTCTGGGCACGCTCCTTGTTCTTCCCCCGCTCCGATCTATGCCTCAATGGTTCTCTCCCCTTTCCTTGCAGGTTCCTCCAGGATTCGTCCCGACCGATTCGTCACGGGCGCCTCTTTCTCCTCGGAAGTATAACGGGGAGAGGGGGCTAAAGGTTCGATGATTCCTACCATCCCCAAGACAGGAAGACCCAGGTATTTCTCCACATCCGCTTCCGTCTTCAGGGTATTATCCATATACTCCAGAAGGAAGATCAAAAGGGTCGCAACCATGAGCCCTACGACAAAAGCGATCACCATATTGAGTAAGGGTTTCGGCTTCACGGGAGCGGGGTGATCCTCCACTTTTGCCGTAGCGAGAATTTGAACATTATCTACATTCATAATATTGGGGACTTGTTCCTGGAAGGTTAAAGCGATGTTATTGGCAATGGCAGCCGCTCTCCCCGGATCAGGGTCTTCGACGGTAATGGAGATGATCTGCGATTGTTTGACGGTGTTAACCTGGATCTTCTTCCTCAATTCTGCTGCGGTCAGGGGGAGATTCATCTGCCGGATCGTCTGGTCTAAGATGCGGGGACTGGTGATCACTTCGATATATGTCTGGATAATGTTCATGCTGAATTGGAGATCGCTCACGGTAAGAGGAGCCTTCGCCTCTTCTTTGCTGTTATTCACGAGCAGTTGCGTAGAAGACTGGTAAATCGGCGTCATGAAAAAGTAACTGATCATACCGGCAAACAAAGTGCTTAAGATAGAGATAAACCCGAGAATCCAGAATCTTTTTTTGATGATGTGGACGATTTCCCTGAGCTCAATTTCATCGTTCATCTCTCGGCCATCCTTCGTCGAAATTTAGGAACCTATCCCGTTAGAATGAATATAGGACCACGTGAAACTCCTAAATGGAGAGATTGGCCGGCCCGAGCGTCTCATCGGGCCGACGTTCACTCCACAGAACTCATTCGCTCAGGAATTTTAGTGCGGTAAGGAGACGTTTCAGGAGCGCGGCGCTCTCCGCCCGGGTGGAATTGTTTTTGGGATTGATCTTCCCATTGTCGCCCTTAAGAATTCCTTCTTTGGCGGCAAAGGCGATGTAATCCTTGGCCCATGCGCTTACCTGCGTGAGATCGGTAAATTTGGCCAGTTGAGATGCTTTCTCTTCATCGGTGAGAGAAATCTTCTTCCCTGCACCTTCATAGGCTTTGGCGATCATCTTGGCGGCTTCTTCCCTTTTCACAGGCGCATTGGGCCGAGCGGATTTATCCGGGTAACCATTCATGAGGCCCGCTTTGAAGGCCGCTCCCAAGTATCCGGCATACCAATCGGTTTCTTTGACGTCGGTGAATTGTTTTGCCGTGGCAGCATCTTCAGGAAGTCCCAGTGCCCGCACCAATAAGGCGGCGAATTCGGCCCGGGTTAAAGTCCCCTGAGGCACGAACGTGTTCTGGGTCCTCCCTTGGATCAGCAGTTTATTGGCCAAGAGTCTCACGTCGGCGGCGAACCATTGATCGCTTACATCGGTAAAGTTCTTCGTCGTTTGTACAACGGTATAGGCTTTATCGGTCTTTTTCAGGACGTGTACCGTGGTCTTCCCGTCCTTTACCTCGATGGTGGTTGGAACCGGGGTGACCTTAACGGTAGAGGAGGCAGCGGTTTGTACCGAATTGGCTTTAGCTGTTCCCCCTGTGTTTCCGCTGATTTCCACCCCTACAAGCTGTGCCGCCGGATAGGTACCCTCTAACGTGAGACTGCTTCCGAGATAGCCGGTAAATTGGCTGATCTCTACTTTCTTCTCTCCGGATACCACCACCAGTTTCGGTTGAAGCGGTGCAGCCAGCACGGCGGAATCCTTCCCCAACACACTCGCCACGGTCCCCTTCTCCGCATCGGTTCCTTTCACGAGAATCAGCCGAACCTGGGCGTTGGCGGGATCGATGCCTTGATTCATCGCAGTTTTTAATGCGAGGGCAAGTTCGGAGGCTTTGATCTCGATCGTGCCGCTCCCCGTCGAGAATGCGATGGAATTCTCCCCGTTATCCGCAGCCAGAGCCTGTATGGTTCCGGCCGTAATCACAGCCGTGGCCAGATCCGCCGTTTCCTTTGAGGTGAGAAGGAGGACGACGGGAGCTTCGCTGCCGACCGCCGCATTGAGAAGGGCGTTCTCATCTGGGAGAACCGTCAGCGTAGTTTGCCCGTTCTCATTGGTTTCCTTCTTTTCCGTTACAGGAACGGTTACCTGTTCGGCGGGAGTTTGGTCAGGGGTAGTGACACCTCCCCCACCGCCTCCTGCGGGAGGAGTGCTTTCACCGCCCGAAACGACGGTGATGGTGTCGGTGGCGATGGTGATATCATTGAAGACAAGGGCACGAACGGTGGCGGTACCTGCTTTTACGGCGGTTAATTCGTTTCCTGAAATGGTTGCAACAGAGGAATTATCGGAGACGAATTTCACCATCGAAGTGACCGATAGTTCGCCCACTGCCAATCGAACGGAAAAGTTTAGAGCGATCTTCTGCCCGACCGGAATGTTGGATTTGGAGAGATTGTCCGGATATACGATTCTAGCTTCCTTTTTTCTAGCAATTCCTTGAAGCACCGCGCTAATCGCACTATTATCGGGATCGATCTTCTCGGCGAGGCGGGTGCGGATATCAACCAAATCGTTTAAGCCGATCCCGATTCCCTCATACAGGGTCCCGTCCAGATTGGCGAAGGTTGATCCTGGTTTGGTAAGTTCGTTGATGGCATCTTTTATCACTTCGTCGATGGATTGCTTCCCTAATTCACCGGCAAGAAATTTATCGTCATTCGTCAATTTTTCTTCCAAAGCGGCGATGAAGCTTAAGAGTTGGTCCACCGTCAAGTCCTTGCCGAAAAGTTGATCGAATTCGTCGGCATAGTCCGAACGGAATTGGTTGATGTCATCAACCAACGTATCCGGATTGGTGTTGAGGACGAGACTGCCGATCTTCTTCGCCAGTTCAACGGTTTTACCTTCTATTTTCAACTTGCCGTCGACGGTGGAGATCAAGGTCTCTCCCAAAACGTAGGTCCAATCATCGTTCAGTCTTGCGAGAGCTTCCGAGACTGCCGTCACTTTCGCCTTTTCGTCTGCGTTTAACAGCCCATATAACGCTTTAAGACGGTTGGCCAATTCCTCCACGCTGGTCGAAGTGCTTTCGGCCGCATAGACAGGGTTGGTTACGTATGTAGGAGATGAGAGCGGCAATAGAGATGGCGAGGTTGAAAAAATGAGCCCCGCAGATAAGGTGAGTAAAAGTAACGATTTCTTATTACCCATGTTACCCCTCCGTTCAACTTTTTTTCTTAGATCTTAGGAACTAGTAATGAATTCACTAATTGACTTTTAGTATAAAGGTTTCTTAATAAATTTCAAGATATTTTTATTAAAAAAATGTAAAAATTTATTTTTGGTTGTCGTTTGAGAAAGCTTTTCCGAGAATTTCGTTCTTCTTTGCTTGGATTTTGTCGCGGTACGTTTTTTCAGCTTGTTCCGCCAGCGAAAGCGGGAGTTGGTTCGCTTTCAATTCTTCCCGCATTCCGTCAAGGAGTTTATAGAAGACCTTATCTACCTCCCCTTGTAACTTGTTCACTGCACTCATGTAACGGGAGGCAAACTCCGTCTTTGAAAAACCTGGGGTCCCTTGTTTTTCCCTGTATTCCAACTTGGCACCGGCAACCAATTCATCAATCCGTGATAGGGCGAGGCTCTCCAAACGTGAGAAAGCAGGATAGTATCGTTGATAGATTTGTTGTTCGGTGATCGGGTTTCCTTCAGATGATCCTGTTCCTTTACTCGAAGTTTCTTTGCTCGAAGAGGGGTTCTTCTCATTGTTTTTATTCTCTGAGAGGGAGGATTTCGTAGCAGAGGTTTCTTGGCTCGGGTTGTCCTTCGCATCTTTCATAGAACTTCCCTCATTTTCCTGCGCGGGTGCCGTTCCTGAATCGGATTGATTGAGGGATACCGACGATTCTAGAGGGGATCCCATCGGTGAAACCTCGGAGAGCACGGAGTCAAAATCAAAAAAGCCCATTTCCACACCCAAGTCCTTCTCCGTAACATCCCTGTGCGTCATACGGTCCAACCCTATCCAGGCGATTCCTCCCCCTATGAGTAGGAAAGCGAGGAAGGATATGCCCCAAAATTTCCACTTCTTCACCTTTTTCTTTTTCATTTCTTTACTCCCCATTTCGTCATTAAATCATTAAATCATTGTGTATGCATGGCAAGTGATGCCTTTTTTTAGAATAACTAAGAGAGATCTACCGTTCAATCTTTATTTTGCAGCAAAAAAAAGCCCGATGGCTCGATCCTTGTATTGCCATTCGGGAGCTTTGATCTTTCGATATAAAAGCTGATGAAAGTCAGAAATTACATGAGTACCATACACAGGTATGCCGCAAAAAACCAACACGAAAACTCTAGGAAGACAAGCCCATATTCTCCTCTTTCCCTCTCAGGCGGTGCATATTCTTGGAAAAATATTCGATGAGGAAGACGAGGAGAAGGGCGAACATGAGCCCCACCACGAAGGCGATCACGGCATTTAATGCCTTCTTCGGTGAGTCGGGCCGATCCGGCAAGGTGGCGTTTTCCACGAATTGGGCCTCTTTCATGTCGATCAGCCTCATCTCCGCATCCTGGATGCGGCTGATGGAATCTTTGATGTAAGCTTCGTCCCTCACGATGTAGTCGAGGAGGCGGACCCGGGAGATGTCCTTCTCTTCATTGGTGAGATTGCCGTTTGTTTCAATGGCGGTGAGGGCCGCCCGGTTCCGGTCCAGGCTCTTCGATGCGAGGTCCTTTTGCTCTTTCAAGGTCGCAAGAAGGTCTTCCACCAGTTTCTTTTTGGCCAGAAAGACCTGATCGCTCTTTTCCTTAAATACTTTCCCGATCTCCGCGGCGATGGCCTGGGCGGTTTTCGCATCGGAGTAGAAGACGTCCACCTGGAGGATGTTTTGATCCTTCTGGGCGGTTACTTCAATCGTCTTCTTAAATTCGTCCACCGTCTTATATTTCAGCTTGAGCCTTTCCATAATGGGAGTGAGGGTATCAGCGCTTAAGATTTCCTCTTTGGCTGCCAAAGGATTGGAATAAATCGGGTCTCCCATATTGCTTAAAACGATCTTTACGGTGGAGCTGTATGTAGGGGTCATGAAGAAGCTTATGCCATAGGCCAGTATCGCGGCAAAGATGGGCAGGAGTATCACCAGCCATTTTCGCTGCCAGATGATGCGGATCAGTTCAATCAGTTCAATTTCGTCGTCGTAGCGCTCCGTCATGATGTGCCTCCAAGGTTCGATCTTTTCCGTTTCCATTTTGCAGGAATCCTATTCCACCTTACATGGAAAACGGCCGGATGTCAATGCCCCATTCTCTTTTTTTAAGATTTTTTTATAAACGCGAACATCTAAAGAAATTTCATTAAGCATTGCATAAAGTAACTTTTCTCTAGATCAACTTGTTCGTTATCCCTTTCTTCTTCACCGACAATGCGGCCAATTAAAAAGATGAGTGAAGGGGCAGAGTGAAGTAGAAGGTGCTGCCCTCTCCCGGCCGGCTCATGACACCGATCGTTCCCCCGTGCCGTTCCACGATCTCCTTGCAGATGCTTAAGCCTAAGCCGTGGGATTTCATCCCGTTCCGGGGAGGAGTTCCCGCATAGAAGCGTTCGAAAATGCGGGACTTCTCCTTCTCGCCGATGCCGATGCCTGTGTCGGTCACCTTGACGAGCAGGTGCCGGTTGGCGTGGGGCATCTCCTCGGTCTGCGCCGAAATCCTGGCCGGTTGGTTCACTTCCTCCTCCACCCACTCGGCTTCCAGGGTGATGCTTCCCCCTGGGGGGGTAAATTTCACGGCATTATCGATCAGGTTCATCACCACCTGCCCGATGCGATGTTCGTCGGCCTCCACATATCCCTCCCTTTCCGGAAGGAGATACCGGAAGGCAATCCCCGCCTTCTCCACGGTGAGGGCGGCGCCGTCGCAGAGGGAGCGGAGCAGTTCCTTCGCCTCCAGCCGCCGCATGTTTAGAGGGACCTCCCTCATTTCCAGCTCGATCAGGTGAAAGAGATCGTCGATCAAACGGTTTAATCCCGTGAGCCGTTCCCGCATCCGTGCAAGATAATGAGCGGCCTCCTTCACATCCTTCACATGCCCCTCCAGGAGATAGTCCAGATAGCCCTGCACCATGGCCAAAGGGGAACGGAGATCGTGGGAGACGTTATAGAGGAGATGCTTCCGGAATCGTTCCATCTCCGTAAGGGTGAGATGGGTCTTCTCCAATTGCCCGTATGCCCGCTTCAGCTCTTCGGTCCGCATCCTCACCTCTTCCTCGATGCGGGCATAGAGGCGCGCCGTCTCGATGGAGATGGCCCCCTGCGCGCTTAATAGCGTCAGCACCTTCATCCCCTCTTCGGGAAAGGCATCGGTGATGAGATTATTCTCCAGATAGAGGAAGCCGATTCCTTTACCCCGGTGCTGGATGGGAAGGAGGAGAAGGGAGCGGCTGTCATGCTCCCGAAAGTAAGGATCGTCTGCGTAAAAGGGTTCTCTCCGGACATCGGCGGCGCGCAAGGGTTTCATGGTGTGGGGCTCTTTCAGCGAAAGGAAGCTTCCGAGAAAGGCGCGGGGGAGTTCCCCACACTCCGCTAAGGGACGCCCGGGGAGGAGGACCTGGACCGATTGGTTTTCATGTCCGGCCAGGGCGGCCACGATCCACTCCTCCCCATCTTTCAGGAGGAGGGCGCCCTTCCTCGCCGCTGCGTTTTTCAGATAGATCTCCATGAGCCGCCGGAAGAGGGATTCGGGAACCACCTCTTCCGAGATCGCCCGGGAGGCTTCCAGCAAGGCGTAAAGGTCGATCTGGGCGGAATCGTGCTTCACAGCGAAAAAATCCTGCGCCTCTTCTTCCAATTGCGATGCCTTCCTCTCCGCCCCCCACTTCCTGTAGGTGCTGATCGCCTCCCGGAGGAAATAGGAGGCCAGACGGCGGTCTCCCCTCTTCCTGTGGAAGCGGTAGGCCCGTTCCTTCGCGATCGCTTCATCCTGGATGATGCCGCTCCGTTCCGCTTCCCGAATCGCCCGGTCGTAGAGGAGAAGGGCGGGAATCTCCTTCCCCCGAAGCCGCATCCATTCCGCCTTTAGGAGGGTGGCCTTGTGGAGATAATTCTCCGGATTTTTCCTGCTCATGCGGGTCAATTTGCCCATGATCCGCCGGAGTTTCTTCCTGTAATGGCGTTTCTCTTTTCCGAGAGAGGAAGATGCTTTTTCGGCGTACAAGAGTCCCTGGTAGTAGAATATTTCAGGAATGTAGATAAAGATGAGGGATCGGCCGATCAATTTCTCCCCCTCTTCCGCTTCCCGAAGCGCTTCCTCCTGTTCACCCAGCATGTACATCATCATCAGATAGAAATAGAGATATGGGGGGTAAATGGAAGGTGACTTGGCGGGTGGGATGGCGGGTGGGGTTCCCCCCTGCCTCCCGGTGAGATAATCGATGCCGTTCAGCACAAAACGGATGTAATCCTTGCTTAAAGGAAATTGGAGCTGTTCGTCAAAGATCAGCTCTTCTTCCGCTTCCTGCCTCACCCTCTCTAAGGGGAACCCGCTCAGAAGGAGGGAGATGACCAGGAAGGAGGAGGTCGCCCCGGCGAGGGAGAAATAATCCGACTTCACGGTAAACTCTTTCGCTTTCTTCAAATACTCATAGCTTTCCCGAAAGGGATGGAGCCAATGGTTAATAAAGACCCCGTAGACGAAGTAGGTCCGGCCCAAAAGGGTATAATCTTCCCTCGATGAGGCCAGCCGGATCGCCAGGCGGCAAAACCGGTCCCCCTCCTGAAAGTCGCCGAGGCCTGCGCTGAGGAAGAGGGCATAATTATTGCAGGCTAAGACCGACATGTCGCTGTGGCCGTGAAGCATGGTGTAGCGGATCGCCTTCAGCATCAGGAGGCTCGCCAGATTCTGGTCCCGATGGAAGGCGGGGGAGTTCAGATGAATCAGAAGCTGCATGAGGAGCCGCTCCCTTTCCACCATCGGGGGGAGAGCGGGAAGATGCTCCGGCCTGCGCCAGAGTAGGACCGCTTTCGTCTTCACCCATTCCCGAACCACCGCCCATCTGCCGGGCTCGGCCGGGATCTTCAGGCCGAAAAGGGAGAGGCCGGTAATGCCCGCCTCCGCCGCTTCCCGATAATTCTCCGTATGGGTATGTAAGATGATGAGAAGGTGATAGACCCTCTGTTTTTCTTCCAGGGTGGACCCATGGGCCAGCGCCTCCTGAAAGAGGGCCTGCCCCTCCTCTTCCTCACCCAGGAGTATCGTTCCCTCCCCCAGTTCCAAGGCGAGCTCCATCGTGAGGGAGCGGTGAGGTTCTTCCCAACGATGGCCCGGGAGCAGCTCCCATCCGATCCGGAAAAACGTGACCGATTCTTCCAGGGCCGCCGCCCTCTTCGCCCGCCGTCCCGCCTCCAGGTTGAACCGGGCCAGTTCCAGGCGCTCCTCCTCCTTCACGATTCCTCTTCTTCCTGCGTTTAAATGGAGGATGGCTTCGTACCGCCGCTCCCCTTTTCCCTCCCCGGCGGTGAGGAGGAGCCTGCCGATCATTCGATGGATCTCTTCCCTCCTCTCCTCTTCCAAGAGGGAATAGACCACCTGGCGGATCCGGTCATGGAGGAACCGGTAGGTGGATTGAGTTTCTCCGCTTTCAGGAGAGTGCACGGGATGAATGATCCCCCCTTCGATCGCCTCTAAGAGGCGTTCTTCCACCTCCTTCACTCCTTCCCCCAGCGCGGAGGCAAGGAGCCCCACATCAAAACGAAAGCCGATGCAGGCCGCCGTCTTCAGCGCTTCCAAGGCGGCGGGAGAAAGGCGCTCCACCCGCCTGCCGATGAGGGTGAGAAGGTCATCCCCCACCGCGAGGGACTCCCACGCCACATGGGTCGCCCTCCATCCCCTCCCCCTTTCATCATAGGAGAGAAGCCCGTTCTGATAAAGATTCTCCAGAATCTGGATGATGTAGAGGGGGTTCCCGTCGGTCAGTTTCTTCACCCCGCGGGCGAGGGAATGAGATTCCTCCTCCTTGCAATGAAGCGTCTCGGCCACCAGTCTCCCGGTCTCCTCCAGCGTAAGCGGAGAGAGGGGGACCGGCAGGAGGGGAAGGGATTCTTTCTTCCCTACCTCGATCAGGCGGAGGAGGGGATGCTCCGGCGCAAGCTCATTCTCCCTGGCGGCCCCGAGGAGAAGGAGGGGGATTCCCTTCCCGTTCCGGAGAAGATGTTCCAGCAGATGGAGGGTGGCGGCGTCGGCCCATTGGAGGTCGTCGAGGAAGAGGACCAGGGGAGCCTCGGGCCGGGCGAGGAGGGAGAAGAGGGCTTGGAAGGCGAGATGAATCTTCTGCTGGCGCTCCTTCGGGGAGAGGTCGCTCGCCGCTTGATTGGTAAATGGCCTTTCTCCCTGATCCGCCGAAGGGCTTCCTGCCCAAGGATCTTCGCCGCGGGATCGATGCGCAAAACGGGAGGAGCCGGAGAGGGCACGAAGGCGTTCCCCCAGTTCAGGGAGATCCTCCAGGAAAACATCCAGGTAGCCCCCCAATCTGCTCTGCAAAATGCGAAGTTCCTCCACCGCCGGCTTCCTCGTCTCCCCCGCCTGCCCCCCCTCATCCATGAGCCGATCCAGCAGCCCGACGAGGGCCCGAAGGAGAGGTTCATAGGGGGAATGTCCTTTATACGGGTCAAATTTGCCCTCCAGGTAGACTCCCCTCTCCATCGCCAAGGGGGCGACGGTTTTCCAGACTAAGGAAGATTTCCCCACCCCGGCCATGCCGGTGAGGAGAAGCATCCTCACCCCTTTCTCGCCTGCTTCACGGTAGGCGGAGAGGAGGAGGTCCCTCTCCCTCTCCCTGCCATACAGTCGGCCGGGAAGGGAAAAATGGAGTCGGCGATCCTCCGCTCCTAGGGGGAAGGAAGAGATTCTTCCCTCCTCCTCCAAGAGGAGCTTCATCCGTTCCAGATCTTTATAAAGCCCCCAGGCGCTCTGATAGCGATCCTCCGGTTCTTTGGCCAAAAGCTTCAGCACCATCTCGGCTAGGGCGTGGGGAAGATGGGGCACCCGCTCCGTTGGAGGAAGGGGCGGGACGGCCAGGTGCGCATAGGCGTATCCGGGATAATCCTCCCGCTGAAACGGAGGCTCCCCCGTTAAGAGTTCATAGAAGAGAGCCCCTGCGGAGTAAAGGTCGCTCCGTTCATCGACGCTCCGCTCGATCCTCCCCGTCTCTTCCGGGGAGAGATAGGGCCAGGCGCTCTCCGGGATACGGGATTCCCGAAAGGAAGCCGCCCCTCTCGTGATGCGAGCCGCCGTCCCGAATCCCCCTACCTTCAGCTCATCCATCGGCAGGGAGACATAAAGGTTGCCGGGCCGGATTCCCCTGTGCAGGAAGCCCATCTTATGCAGGATATGCAAAGCCCTGGCCAGAGGGAGGGCGAGGGCGAAAAAGGTGGAAATGGTCAAGGGTTCCCCCTTTTTCAAGAAGAGGGAGAGGGGGAGCTTCCCCTCCTCTTCGTAGATGAAATAGGGGAGCCCTTTATGCCAAACCAGCCTTTTCGGGAGATAAAATCCCCCTTCCCGGGGCTCTGCCGGTCCGTCCGTCGGAGAGAGGCTCTCTTTGTGGGGATTGCTTTGCAGTGCCGTGCCGGTCTTTTCTTCCCGGAGGAATCCTTCGATTTCCTTCGGGGTAGGTTCCGTGAGCCAACCCCTCACCAAGACCGGCCGTTTCGTCCCCTTCTCCCGCCCCTGCCAGATCCCTTCTTTCCCCTCCCTGAGGATGAGCCGGTCCAACGTATATTCGGGCAACGCGATTGGATCGATCATGGCTCCTCCTTATTCCCGGTTCAGCTTATATCCCCAACCCCGGACGGTGAGGATAAAACGGGGGTTCTCCGGATCGGTCTCGATTTTCCTGCGAAGGTTGCTGATATGTACGTTAATCGTCCGGGTATCTCCCAAACTCTCTTTTCCCCAGAGGGCTTGGTAGAGTTCCTCCTGGCTAAAGATTTGTTCCGGGTGCCGGGCCAGGTAGACGAGAATTTGAAATTCCTTCGCCGAGAGGGGGATGGGATTGCCGTTCTTCATGACGAGATTTCGGATCAGATCAATCTCCAACTCTCCGAAGCGGAGGTAGGTCCCGTTCTCTTCCTTCTCCTGATCCTTCTCCTCGATTTTTTCCCGGAGGATGCGGTTTCGGCGGAGATGGGCCCGGATCCGCACCAGAAGTTCCGCCATGCTGAAAGGTTTGGTGACGTAATCATCCCCACCGGTGCTGAGGCCCATGATCTTATTCATTTCATCCTGGCGGGCGCTGAGGAAGATAATAGGAACGTCGGTAAATTTGCGCAAGGATTGGCAGAGTTCAATCCCGTCCACGCCCGGCATCACCACATCGAGGATGATGAGATCCGGGTTGTAGGTTTTGGCTGCGGCCACCACCTTTTCCCCTTCCGTTACGGAAAAGGTCTCATACCCGTTTTGGGTCAGGTACAACTTGATCAATTCTTGAATATCCGGATCGTCGTCCACGATCATGATCCGTTCTCTGGCCATCTCATTTTCTCCTAATCTTAACGTACTAGTGAATTTTCTATCACAATTTTATCATATGTAAGGGGTTCATTCCATTGTCAAATAGATCTTAAAATGAATTTTCATTCTTTTTATGTTTGAAAAGATGGTTGAGGTGCGTTTGGCGCTATGGGAATGATCCGCTGCGAGAAGAACGCAAAGAGAAGGCCAGCCCCTTGCGGGGCTGACCCGGATTTGATTCCTTCGGTCGTTCCGATCCGGATTTCATTTCTGAGGAAAACTTTACTTCCCGATCAGGGCTAGCGCCTTCAGGATGACGGAGGTGGCTTCGGCCCGGGTGGTGTAGGCGGCCGGATCAAAGCGGTTGCCGCTGCGTCCTTGGATGAGGCCGTTTTCGACGGCGGCTGCCACCGCCCCTTTCGCCCACGCCGGAATCCGATTGGCATCGGAGAAGGTGAGCATCGCTCCGTCATTGGCCGGAAGTCCCAATGCCCTTACGATCATGACGGCCATCTCCACGCGGGAAATCGGGTTGTTTGCCTTGAAGGTGCCGTCGCTATACCCATTGATGACTCCTTTCTCGACGGCTCCGGCCACATAGGTGCGGGACCATGTGGGGATCGACGGAAGGTCGTTGAAGGAAAGATTTCCTTCATCTCCGGCAAGTCCCAGGGCTTTGCCGATCATGACGGCAAACTCTGCCCGGGTGACCATCCCGTCGGGATGGAAGGTGTTGTTGGGATAGCCATTGACGAAGCCTTTCGCAACGCCTTCCATGATGGCCGCTTCCGCCCAGTGGCCTTTTACATCCGTGAACGATGGAACGGAAGGTTTGCCTTCGCCTTCTTTCTTCACTTCGGCGAAGACGGCAAAGTAGGTAAAGTGGTTTACTTCCAGGGTAATGCGGTTTTCCTTTGCCTCGCCTCCCAGCTTCACCCATTTCTTCTGCACTTCGTCGAAGTAATAGACCCCTACCGGGTGGTCCGCCGCTTTCGCCGTGTCGTAGGCGAACGTTAGGCGAACCGGATGGTTGAACGTTACAGCCTTGTCCGTGGTGATATCGTAGATGGGGCTTACCAGGAGCAGTTCGTCTTCCGGCGGGAGGGCGGGGAAAGTATCCACTTTTTCGACCGTGACCTCCACCGTCCTGTCGAACGTCCCCTTCGGCACCTCCACGGTGGCTTCATCGTTTAGGGATACGGTGCCGCGATCGCCGCTCACGATGGTCTGGGTGGCCTTCTGAGAGGTGTTGGTTCCGCCGCCTGCAGAGCCGCCTCCGCCGATGATGCTTCCTCCACCGCCGCCACCGCCTCCGCCGCCACCGGTACCGCCTCCGCCGCTTCCTCCGCCGCCGCTACCACCGCCGCTGTTCGGAGGTGTGGGCTGTTTCACGATGGTTAAGGTTCCGCTGATGGTGGGGAGGTTGACTCCCGATGCGACGGTGATCTCTTGGATCGTTCCCTTCGATCCTTCGATCACCACGCCGCTCATGTTCACCGCGATCTGGTTCAGGCTGCCGGTGGTGTTGATGGTGAACTTACTTGCCTGGTTCACCGTGGCGGTTCCCGTCAGGGAGGTGCTGCCGTCCAAGACGATATGGACATTCTTTTTGTTCACTTCCATATCGTTCAGGATGGAGTCGGTGAAGGTGACGGTATCGGGCGCCCCGCCGTTTACGATCACTTTCCCTTGTACGGTGACATTCCGGGCGGTGAAATCTTGGTCCACCTGTTCGTCAATCACCAGGTTGCCGGTGATGGTTACGTTTTTCAGGATGGCATTTTCGCCGGTTACCGTCAGATTCCCTTGGATGGTGACGTTTTGCAGGGTGATGTTATCTCCCGTGAGGGTGACGTTGCCGGTCACCTTGGCCGTCTTACCGTCGGTTGGCCCGTAGGTGGTCTCCCCATTATCTAAGACGACATCCCCCGTATAGTCGCTGCCGTTTAGAAGCGCCGCCTCTCCTGGGGTATCGACGCGGACGGTCGCCTGGGAAACCTCGCTTTCGTTCCCCGCTTGATCCACCGTCTTCGCTTCGATCAGGGTGGTGCCGCTTGCGGTGATGGAGATCTTGTCCGTTTCGCTATAGGGCTGCCATGCGGTCCAGTCTTTATCCCCCGTCTTGGTCCGGTAGAGGACTTTGTCCACTTCGCCCAGGGGATCGCTTCCTGCCGTGAGGGTGACTAGGACGTTTCCGGAGGACCATCCCGATGGTGCCTGTATCGCAGGCGCTGTCGGCTTCGTCCGGTCGATCTTCACCAGGATGGAGTTGGATAGATCGCCGATATTTCCTGCGTTGTCCAAGGTGCGGGCGATCACTTCATGAATACCTTCGGTGTCAAGGAGGATTCTTACTCCAGGATCGTAGTCGGTCCAGGTGCCGTCCGCGCCGATCTTGTATTGGCTCTTCGCCACACCGCTTAAGTTCGGTTGATCGACGCCATCGGTGAGGGTGAGGATCACGGCCTCTTTCGTCCAGACCCCCGGGGTGTAGGAACCACTCTCTAGAGTGGGAGACGTAGGCTTCGTCCGGTCGATCCGGACGGTGTAGGCGGCGGCAGCGCTCTCGTTGCCCACCTGATCCACCGTCTTCACGGAAACAACGGTTTCCCCTTCCCCATCGACGGGAATGGTAAATTTGCCTGTTCCGACGACCGTCTGTTCCGATCCATTCCCTACGGTATATTTCGTCCCGTAGGTCCCGCTTCCATTATCCGTTCCGGGGGTGATCTCCACCAAAACGCTTCCCGGCTGGTTGGTCCAGCCATAGACGGCGGAGGTTACAACGGCCGGTGGAGGCGCGGTCTTGTCGATCTTGACGGTGACGGGGCCTGCCTCGGCGCCGATATTTCCTGCGTTGTCCAGGGTGCGGGCGTAGATCTCAAAGCTGCCGTCCTGGTTTAACGGGATTCCATCCGTTGGATAGTCGGTCCAGGTGCCGTCTGCGCCGATCTTGTATTGGCTCTTCGCTACACCGCTTAGGCCCGGTTGATCGGTTCCGTCGGTGATGGTGACGGTCACGGCCTCTTTCGTCCAGGTTCCGGGCGCATAGCCGCCGGTGCCGATCGTCGGTTGAGACGGAGCCGTCTTGTCGATCCGGACGATGTAGGTGACAGGATCGCTTTCGTTCCCCGCTTCATCCCGGGTCACGGCGGTTACGGTGGTCTCTCCTTCGGTATTGAAATCATACCGAATCGATGGCGTTGCCTTCGGGAGAATGGAGGATTGGCTTCCCCAACCGGTTACCGTTTCCTTGATGCCGCTTAACGCATCGGTGCCATGCGTCACCGTGAGCTCTACCTGCTGATTGGCCCAGCCGGTCGGCGTGAGCGTCAGAGTGGGCGATGCCGGTTTGGTCTTATCGATGTTGATGTGCAGGGGACCTGCTTCCACACTCGAGTTGCCGGCCTTGTCCAAGGTTCTGGCGTAGAGGAGATATTGGCCTTCCTGATTGAAGAGGATGCCACCTGACGCAGGATCATAGTCGGTCCAGGCGCCTTCTGCGCCGATCTTGTATTGGCTCTTCGCCACACCGCTTAAGTTATCGGTTCCATCGGTCAGCGTGACGGTCACGTCGCCGTTCGTCCATTTGCCGTCGGGATAAGAGCCTCCGCCGTATGCGGCGTTGATCGCCGGCGCATTGGGGCGAGTCGTGTCGATCTTCACCGTATAGGAAGCGAGGCTTTCATTGCCCACCTGGTCCACGGTGCGGACACGGATGTTGGCCACGCCGTTGATGTCGGCATCTTTTCCTGCGATGGAGATGCTGCCGTCCGCGCCGCTGAAGGTGACCCAATTTCCTCCATTCACCTGATACTCCGTCCTGGCCACGCCGCTTCCGCCGTCGGTTCCGCCGGTGACATCAAGAAGGACGGGAACGGTGTTGGTCCATGCTCCATCAGATACCGTGGATGCAACGGAGGGTGCGGTAGGCGATTTGTTATCGATCTTGACGGCGACGGAAGTCTCCGTCTCGTTCCCGGCATTGTCTTTCGTCCGGGCGTAGAGGGTGAGTGAGCCTTCCGCATCGGCGGGAAGGTCGGCGGTTAGATTCCCTCCCGTATAGGGAGTCCAGGTACCGCTTGCTCCCACCTTATAAACGGTTTCCGCCACTCCGCTTAAATCATCGGGGCCCTGGGTGATGGTGAAGGAGATCGGACCCTTCTGCCATCCGGTCGGGGCATTGATGACGGGAGCGGGGGGCGCGGTCTTGTCGATCCTGATCGTAACGGGAGCGGAAGATGCGACGGTATTTCCCGCTGCGTCCGTAACCCTGGCGTATATCTCCTGCACTCCCGGGGTGGAGACGGTTACCTCTCCGGTGTACTCGGTCCAGGTGCCGTTCGCGCCGATCTTATACTCCAGCTTGGCGATGCCGCTTCGGTCGTCGGAAGCTCCCTCGAGGGTGAAGGTTACATCCCGGTTGGTCCAGCCGGTTGTGCTCGGCATCACGGTGGGCGGAACGGGAGCGGTCTTATCGATCTTCACCTGGCCGGTGGCAAGGGAGCTTTCATTCCCGGCGTTGTCCACCGTCTTGGCCTGGATGGCGGTGATCCCTTCCGTGGCTACGGAGAAAGGAGTGGTATACGGGGTCCAGGTTTTCCCGCCGTCGGTGCTGTAGAGGGTCTCCTTCACTCCGCTTTTCCCATAGCCTAGCGTGTCGGTTCCTGGGTTGAGGGTGACGGTCACATCCCCATTCGTCCAGTTTTCCGTACTCGGCTGGATGGAAGGGGGGGTCGGAGCGGTGATGTCGATCTTCATGGTGTGTTCCGACACAGGGCTTAGATTTCCTGCTTTATCCATGGTGATCGCCTTAATCGTCACCGAACCTTCAACGCCTTCCGGCAAGGTGATGTTTCCTCCGGTGGGAACATCGGTCCATTGCTCCACATAGCCATTCACCATATATTGGCTCTTTAACACTCCGCTGGACTTGGTTTCATCCGTCCCGTCACTGCCGTCGGTAATGGTGAAGGAACGCTGATTGGTCCATCCGTCGGGAGCATTGATGGTTGGAGCACCGGGAGGAGTCCGGTCGATCAGAACGACACGGTTGGCCGTTCCGCTGATGTTGCCGGCTCCGTCGATGGCTTGGGCATAGATGGTGACGCTCCCCTCGTATGGGTCAGGTACGTTGATGCCTACCGCGGGATCGGAGGGGACATAGTCGATCCATGCTCCATTTACATCGAAGCGATATTGAAGCTTGGCCACGCCGCTGTTTTTCCCGGTCGGAAGGTCTCCCTGATCGGCCAGAGTGAAGGCGACTTCGTTTGCCCAAGAGGTAGTGCTGGGAGTAATCAGCGGAAGCTTGGGAGCGGTCTTATCATACCGGGCGATGACCGGGGTGCTAGGATCCCCCACATTTCCGGCATTGTCGATCGCCCGGGCATAGACCATCGTCTCTCCTTCTTGATTGATGGAGACGGCGGTTCCGGGATAATCGACCCAGTTGGTGCCGTCGAAGCTGTACTGGTATCCTTTGATGCCGCTTCCCCCGTCATCCGTCCCCCCGGTTATGGTGAAGGCGGGGATGGTATTGCTCCAGCCGTAGGTGATGCCGGAGACGGTGGGAGGGGTCGGTTTTACCCGATCGATCTGGACTGTGATGATGACCGGTTGGCTCTCGTTCCCGGCTTTGTCCACCCCGATGGCCCAAATCGTCGTCGTGCCGGCATTGGTTACTTTGAGGGGACTTTTCGGATCATAGGGTAGAAACGATGCGCCATCCCAGCTGTACCAGCTTTTGTCATAGCCGCTTAAGCCCTGCTGATCCGTCCCGTCCGTCAGGGTAACGGTTACTTCCGGCGCATTGGTCCAATCGGAGGCGGGCGATTTGACGAACGTGGGCGCACTTGGTGCGGAGGTATCCACCTTCACCGTCGCCGTGGCGCTCTCCCCCACGTTCCCTGCCTTGTCCACCGTATGGGCTTCGATGGTGTGGAGCCCATCGGACGTTACCTGGAAGGGCGTGGAATAGGTGGTCCATGGGCCATTGTCGATCCGGTATTCCGTCTTTTCCACTCCGCTGCCGTTCTCGTATCCATCGGAAATCGTGACGGTTACCGGATCCTTCGTCCATTCCGCCGTGGACGGGGTAACCGTCGGTTTCCCGGGAGCGGTGGCATCCACGCGGATGACGTGTTCCGTCCAATTTCCCCATGCTTCCCATTGGTCCTTCACCCGCACATAGAGATAATGAGTCCCGTCGCTAAGGTCTTGTCCAAGCGTATAGGGAACGGTACTTCCGCTCGCCCAATCGCCTGTGATCTCTGTCTTCGATGAGATACTCGGGTTTATTTTCGCGTCGGACAAGACGATCTGGTACGCCCTCAATCGGTCTCCGTTCGGGTCACTTACCGTAAAGGAGATGGGAGGGCGTTTCTCCTTTTGCCACACGGTGGAATCCGGAGAAAAATTGCCGGGCGGATCGGGTGAATCATTGTAGGTGGGGCGGAGTAAATAAGGATCGGCAGAAGTTCCTGAACCGCTCGCCACTTCCAGCCCGTTCTGCAAAGTGACGGCGGGACGCACCCCATAGGAGGTGGTGCTCATCTTCTCCATCACCTTTCCGTCGGTACCTACATACCAAGCCTTCGATCCGTTTGAGGGGGTGGCGGTCCAGTAGGAGGAGGTCCCCTTAAGAACCAACGTGGAGGATAACGTCCCTTTCGGGGTATAGACCACCCCGCCCACGGTGTTGTCGTAGGCGTAGGTCGCTTCCGTCACCGTGACGATTTCATCCAGGGTGAGAAGGCTCTCTCCCGAAGGATCTACCAATGTGGTGGGGAACCCCCCCACAAAGGTATCCGCCGCGTTCTGGGCGGTGGACCAAGTATTCGCCGGAGGTATTCCCTCATAGAGAAGCCGTCTGGAACTCACGTCGAAGATCCGAAACTTCTCCCACTTTCCATCCGAGGTCTGAAGGGAAACATAATCGCCTACGGCGAGGGAGCCGAATGCCGTCCCTTGCGCCTCGGTTTTGGCCACCGATATGCCGTACATGGCGGCCAGGCTCACGGTAAGCAAGGCAACCAGCAGGCCTTTCCAAAAAATATTCAATTTCATTTTCTTCCTCCTATCCCTTCTTCCTATTGAAAAATGGATCCCATGAGAGCGATATTTCCCATGCAGAGGCTCATATCAACATCGCCACCTGCGATATAAGAATCGAACCGGGCGGATCTTCGGCAGAGTCTTCATGCTCCTCACCTCCTTTAAAGGACTCTGCCCGTTTCGCCAAAACCAAAGGCTTGTTGAAAATACGGATAGTTGGCTCGCCTTTGGTTTGTCGGAGAGAATATGAGCTTTGTAGGAAAAAGGGAGTCGTAGAAAGAAAAATGGTTTGCATTTGTACAGATATAGCATAGCACATCCATCTGAAGTATTATTCTAAATATTCCTTCTTTAGTTTAATTTTTGTTTGAAAGGTTCATCTTTTTTTTGTGAATTGAATCTTTGTTTTATGAATCGTTAAGCCTGTTAAAGGTTTATTAACCTCGGTAAGAAATCGATTGAACTGAGAATATAACGGTAAGATGCGGGCAAGCCTTCGGTAAGGTCTATCGGATCGATGAGAAATGAAGATGATCTATTTCCTCCTCGATGCATTAAATGATATAGCGGTGATTCCTATAGGCAGGCTCTCGCGCGAAAGAGAGCCTTTTTTGTCCCTTTGCGACATTTTTTTGAAAGAACCCAAAGATACCCTATGATATTCCATCGACCTAACGTATAATGAAGTAAAGCGATGATTCGACAAAGGCAAAATCATCGAAAGATGATGACGCAAAGCTACAGGGGCTAAGGTCTTGACGACGATGCCAGCCAGTTGCCGGTATAAGAGGGATGAAAACCTATCCGGCAGGATAGGTTTTTTCATCCATAACTCCCCTCAATGCATCAAGGGCAACCTGGAACCGATCGCCTGATTTCCGCTTAGAATCGTCGATTTTCGCCTTTTACATTTCGTTAAGGAGGGATTGTGAATGAGTAAAAAAGTGATGTCGGTGTTGTCGCTGTTTGTCGCGCTCTCTCTCATCCTCGCAAGTTCGATCTTTGCGGCTCCGTATGGGACAAGCACTCCGGCCAAAGGGGCGTTCTCCCTGGCGAACCCAATGGATGATGGGAAAAATAAGGGGGACGAAAGCGCATACCAGTCGAACACCGAAGAGGGAGATCAAGGAGAAATCGATCAAGAAGATCAGCCGGATCAAGAAAATGCCAACCAAGAGTTAAACCAATCGGATGATGGCAACTCCAATGATACGAATGGAACGGATAAGGAAAAAAAGAAGAAAAAAGAGAAGGAAGCGAATGAAAATGCCCGCCAGGGCCTCTTAAACGCCCTTACCCACCTGAAGGGAACTCCGGCCGAGAAAGTGATCTTAGACCTGCTCAATCTGGAAGATGTAGATTTGGAGGAATTGCTCAGCCAGCTCCAAGCATATCTTGGGGAAAATGGGCAAACGAGCGTTACGGAGGATACCTATGGAGAGAATGTTCAGACGCAAACCCGACTTCAACTTGAGGCGCTGACGAAAGAACAACTCTCTGCCTTCGCCGATGCGTTGGGAGCCAAATTGGAGCTGCAGGCACAAGTAAAAGAACAGACCAAATTGAAGAAACAGCTGCGGGAAATTTATGAGAAGATGGGCGAATCGAAGAAAGCGCGTGATGTCCAATTATCCGTCGTTCAAGAGGTGTATCAAAATCTGGACGAGTATGAAAAACTGGGAGAACTATACGAAAAATACAGAATAAAGGCGTGAAGGCCTTCGTCAACGGGGTACAACCCGCGTTCGAGGTTCCCCCCATCATTAAAGATGGCCGGACCCTCGTTCCGTTCCGCGCCATCGCTGAAGCCCTGGGCGCAGACGTGAAGTGGGATGCGGAGACGAGGACGGTCACGGTAAGTAAAGGGGATAAAACGGTTCAGCTTCCCATCGGAAGCAATGTGGCGCTCGTGAATGGACAAGAGATCTCTCTCGATGTGCCAGCGAGCATTATACAGGGACGAACCCTTGTCCCCGCCCGCTTCCTGGCCAATGCATTAGGCGCGAAGGTGGACTGGGTGCCGGTCGGCCAAATCGTGGTGATTAACGCATCACCCGACACCACCACGACCAAATAAGTCGGCAGCGTAAGATGAAAAGACTCTATCGCCAAAAAGCAGGTTCCCATGAGGGAGCTTGCTTTTTCTTTGCCCAACGGCCCAGGCTGCCCGTTCATTACCTGCATATGAAATGAGATTACGGAATCCGGTCATTCTCATCCAAACCAGTTCCTCAAATCCATCCCAACTCATACGCTTCCTTTCAGGTTTCATCGATCATGGGCAGGCCTTATTCGATTCATCGATCGCCTCCTTAAAAAAAAGAAGCCTTTCGGCTTCTTTCCATGAGGATGAGAGCAAGATTGCGCTTATTGTTTTTCTCCTAGATTCAATGCCCGGAGCAGGAAGACGACGGTCTCGGCACGGGTGGTTTTTCCGTTCGGGGCGAGCAGCCTATCGCCTCTCCCGTTCATGAGTCCGTTGGACCAGGTGGTGAAGAGGTAATCCTTCGCCCATCCCGGTATTTCCGCATGATCGGAGAATCTTGTGAGATCGCCTTCCGTGCCGGGAACAAGCTTCAGCGCACGAACGAGGATGGCCGCCATCTCACTGCGGGTGATGCTTCGATCCGGTCGGAAGGTGAGATCGGGATACCCTTCGATCCAGCCCGCCCCATAGGCACGGGTCAGAGCATCCTTTGTCCACTCGGGAATCTGATTCAGGTCCGTAAAGGGAAGTTCCTTCGATCCCTCCGGCAGGCAGAAGGCATTGGCCAACATGAGGACGAATTCCGCCCGGGTGATGGAGCGGTCCGGTTGGAATGTCCCGTCGGTATAGCCGGTAACGATTCCCTCCGCCGCCCCTTGGTTGATCTCTTTTTCAGCCCAATGTCCGGAGATATCGGTAAACTGGGGCGGCTTTTCCGGCTTCGTCCGGCAGCAGGCGCCCTGAGAGAGAATCTCGTCGGAATATGCAGGGCTCACATTTCCCGCACCATCCCGGAACCGGACATACACCTTTTTCAATCCCGGACCGGGAGGTAAGGTGTAGGCCTTGGTGTGGGAATAAGGCTCCCACTCGGTCCAATGCTCCCCATCATTGGAGAAACGCATCTCCTTCACCCCGGTTCCCCAGTCGGTCGCCGTCAGGGTCAGGGTGACCCGGCAGGTGGAGGTGCTTTCCTCTCCCCCATTGATGAGGATGCTGCCCGTTGGGGGCGTGATATCCCGGTTTCCGGAACTACCCGATCCCGGATTCGGGGCGGGGGGAGCCTCACGCTTGATGATGGTAAAGCTCTTTTCCGCGTTGAATTCCGTTCCGGGGATCCGTGCGGTCATTGTAACGGTGCCTTGACTCCCTGGGATGTTCTCCGGAGCCGTGTAGGTGAGGGTGTAATTCCCTGCGGCATCGGTGTAGACATCCTTCACCACCGCAGGTGGACTCCCGAATCCACCGCCTCCGTACACTTCCAAGGTGACGGGGATATGGGCAAGTCCCAGGCCGTCCTTCCCGTAGACCTGGCCGGTTATGGTGGTCGATTCACCGGTTTCTAAGGTATCTTTCGCCGCGGAAAGGGTTAATCCGGCCAGCTTCAGCCAATTGGAACGATGGAGAAGCCATGTGTCTTGGTAAACCACCCACTCTTCCTGCGGATTCCATCCCTCTCCTCCAAAGAGAAGAAAACTTTGGTTTGCCGGTGAGTAGGCCATGCCGGCTCCTACCCGGGGAGAAGGATTTGGGCTTGTGAAGGCGGGAATGATGGTCGGAACGCTGCCGTCTCCGGGATATAGACTTGTCCATTCCCTCTTCTCCGGGTCCCACATCCATAGATCGTTTAATACCTGTTCATTCTCACCAAATCCTCCAAAGAGGAAAGTCTTTCCCGTAAAGGGATCGTAGGCGAGGGTCGCCCCATAACGCGCGGATGGGGTTTTTTCTGGAGTGGTCTCCACTTTTGTCCACTTATCCCCATCGAAGAGCCAGGTCTCGTTGGAGGTTAAACCAGCTTTCGTAAATCCCCCGAAGAGGAGGATCTTCTTCCCGTCAAAAGCGAGGGAGGCGCCATATCTAGGGGAAGGGTCCCCTTCCCGTGGATCGACCCGGTTCCATGCTTCACCGTTCCAGACCCAAGTGTCTCCCAGGGTATCAATCTCTCCATTGCCTCCAAACATGACCACCTGCCCTGTTAGGGGATTATAAGCCATCGCCGCACTGTAGCGGCCAGGAGGGGTAGCACCCGGTTGAGTGTCTATCTTTCGCCAATCTTCCCCATCCCAAATCCAGGTATCGTCGTAATAATGTTCGATATCTTCAACGCTATCGTAATTGTACCCACCGAACAAAAGGACGTCCCTTCCGTTGAAGGCCATAGCGGCTGAATGGCGTGGAGATGGGGAAGTGGAAGGTCTCTTCTTAATCCATTCTACTCCATTCCATGCCCAGGTATCCCCCATTGTTTCCCAATAATCTTCGGTTCCTCCAAAGAGGAGAACCTGGCCGTTCTTTTCATCAGTGGCCATTGCTGCAGAAGATCGGGGAGAAGGGGAAGGAGGGTCGATCTCTTCCCACAAATCGGAGACACTATCGTACTTCCATAGATCGTTAAGAGAATATTTTCCGCCAAACAAAAGCAGGTTGCCGTCAGGACCCTCGGTAAAGAAGGCTTCCGCTCTTCCTGTTAGGTCTCTTACGTTCTCCGCAACAAGGGTCCAAGTCCGCTCCTTACCATCCCATGCCCATAGATCGTTGAGAAAATTGCCGTTACTGTCTTCTCCGCCAAAGAGATAGATTTTTCCGCTCTTCGGATCATACGACATGGCGGCACCGGCCCGGGGAGATGGACCATAAACCTCGCCGGTCACGTTCTGCCATCCATTTCCGTCCCACAGCCAGGTGTCCCCCAAGGGATTCTCATATGGACTATACCAATACTGTTTTGTACTAAATCCACCAAAGAGAAGCACATTCCCGTTCTCCGGATCGTAAACCATGGAAGCGACAGTCCGGGCTGGCGGGTTCTTCCCTCCGGGATCGGTTTTATTCGTCCACATCTGAGTCTCCGGATCCCAGACCCAGGTTTCGTCTAGGAATGTATCACTACGTATTCCGCCAAACAGGAGGAGTCCTCCAGACGGATCGGTGGCCACCGCTTCATCATATCGGGCAGGGGGGATCGGGGAGTATACACTTCGAGCGACCTCGGTCCACCCCTGCTCATCCATCTGCCATATGGCCGATTCGGTTTCAGGTGGGGTCCCGTACCATTTTGTCTTTCCTCCATATAACAGGATCTTCCCCGCTTTTGGGGAGTAAACCAGCCTGGCGTTGCTCAGATCACCATCCGGTTTAACATAGCCTAAATTCGTCCATTCCGTTCCGTCCCATGCATAGGTAATATCGTTACGAGCCTCTCCACCTTCATGAAACAGCGCGATAACCCTGTTCGAAATCGGATCGTAAACCAGCGATCCTTCCGATGTGGCCGGCCAGACAAAGGCCAATTCCTCCCACCAATAGGGTTTTTCCGTATCACCTCCTTGCGCTCCTGCCAGGGATGGCATCAACCCTAGGAGCATCATGATGAGGAGGAAGAGCGAAATCCCTCTCTTCCCCAACGTTTTCCGTTTCTTTCCCTCCGTGATCTTCTTCTCCTCCCCTCATTGTTTTGATCACTCTTTCATCCTGCATCCTTTGAAGTGCAGGCTTAACATTAATGCTATCATAGGGATGAGGTCGAATCGTTTAAAATCTGCTTTAT
The DNA here is from genome assembly GCF_000510645.1 of Thermicanus aegyptius DSM 12793. Taxonomy (NCBI): domain Bacteria; kingdom Bacillati; phylum Bacillota; class Bacilli; order Thermicanales; family Thermicanaceae; genus Thermicanus; species Thermicanus aegyptius. Next base: position 1,886,674 of record NZ_KI783301.1, read on the forward strand.
CTAAATAAAATATTCTTTAATTTTCGCATAATATAAAAAGAACCATGCCTTCTTCGGCATGGTCCTTATTTGGTGTAGGGTGAGTCCACCCCAAATCCTCTATTGGAGATTAAAATTCTTCGTCTTCTAAATCGAAGGCATCGGTCGCCGCATTGTTTGCGGTGCCGGCGGTCCTGCCGGCACCGCGGGCCAAGGCCTCAGCCGCATCTCCCGCCGCATCTGCGGCATTCTGGGCCGCCTCAGATGCTGTTTCCACCGTATCCTTTGCCGCATCGGCCGCATTCTCATTGGCGAAACGATCTTTTTCTGCCATCTCCATTCTCCTTTCTCTTTCTTATAGTGGTCGTTTACAGGTTTATTGTTCCAATGATCCTGCCGAATTATACACCTTAATTTTCCACAGGGTCCGTCTCGTTCCGATAGAGGGCATACTCGCCATAGGTGGATAGGATGCTGTTAAATTCAGCCAGAGAGTGAACCGGGATTCCTTGACGCAAGAGTTTTACTTCCTCCTGGGGAAGGCTGGATTCCATTCGTTTTACGTCGATCCGGAAGAAGGTTTCGATCACCTGTGGATCGATCTCCGAACCCGTATAGAGCATCAACATGCCGTCTTTGGTTAGTCCCAATTTTCCCCTTTCCTTGATAAAGGGGGAGAGATCTTCCACTCTTTTTTCCACGATGTAGCGTTCCCTTACCGCTCCGTAAGGTGTTAGGTTCCCATATTGTTTCTTCAGATTCTCCAATTCGGAATAGGGGAGCTTCTTCACCTCTTCTTCCACCGGGCCCACTTCATAGATGGTTCGAAAGATCACCTCCGCCATATTCGGGGCTAACGCGGCGGTAATCTCCTCCCCTCGTTTACCCCCTCCCTTGGACGGGGTGAGGGAAGAAAACTCCCGGTTAAAGAGAACGGAAAGGGCGAGGAGGAAGAAAAGGAGGGAGGCAAGGAGTTGGGCCGGCCGTTTCACCCGAAGCTTTCGTAAAAGGCGTTTGAGCCAGCTGGACATCATATCCCTTCTTTCTGGTAGCCTAATGTTACGATTAGTCTGCCCCAAAAAAAAGGAACTATTCGCCAAATCCGCGTTAAATTATTTAGGCATTAAACCTACCGTATATAAAATGGGTTTTTTACGCTAACATTAAGAAAAAAGAAAAATCTCGCCGTGAAAGGCGAGAAAAACTGACACCTTTATTTATTCAAATTCAATTAACCTCCGCAAATGGTCCAAGATCGTATGAATAACTTCTATTTTGCCGTTAGTCCTAATCTCCGCTTTCTGCGATATCTGTCGCTCAAAACGTTCAAATTCAAGTCCTATTTCCTCCTGTGTCCTCCCTTCGCTAAACATCTTTACAAAGCGTAACCAATGACCAATCTCAATCCCAGAAATACGCTCACCATATATATTCTTTTTGTATTCATCCATAATTCCCGTTCTTGCAATACGCCCAAAATTATTTCCACTATCTGATACCGGTTTATCGTTAATCGCGTCGCTCTTCCGCGGATAGGGGTGAACATTTTCTGGAATGATGATTCTCGTATCACCCCTCGTTTCGCGAGATCGCTGCCAATAATAATTGCGCCATTCTGCCAAAAACCTTGCATTCTCCACAAACGGCTTGAGCAATTTCGGTCGTCCGGAAATAACTTGGGATAAAATCCATGGCACAATCACCACCAAATCTTGAAGCGCGCATGCGTCCTTGGTGGCACGGAAGCGAAAGTTAGGTTCCTTTTCCTTCGCTAAAAGATACCAGCTCTTCAGTTCAATACCAAGAATGGGTGAATTGTTCTCACCGCCGGGTTTCGAAAGAAGAATATCTGGAAACGTCTGCGCTTGGCGTATGAATGCATACTCGGAGTATTTATCTTCAGGGTCCCAAACCGACCGCATTTGATTTAAGTTATCCACCAATTGTTGTTCGATTGTCGCACCCACAGCTGAAGATAACGTTGAAAGATCCGTAAGATCAACACCTTCAATATATGTGTCCGTACGAAATTGATAGGGAAGGTTGTAAATGGCTTCCTTAGCGTTGACCCACAACTTGTAATGTTCCCACTCAGAAGATGGTTCCTCGCGAAACGGAGGTTTAAGAACGTTCATCGGTTTTCAACCTTTCAACCGCTATTTCAAAGTATTCGCGGTTTATTTCCGCCCCATAATGTATTCGTGCCAAACGATGTGACGCCACAGCTTCGGTTCCCACACCCCCAAACGGTGCCCACACGACATCCCCGGGGTCAGAACTTACTCGAATGATCCGTTCAGCCAGCTTAAGTGGTTTCTGGTTGGCATGTAACGCTTTATTTGTTCGTCCTGGAACTTTAATGCGTTCTCGCCCCCGAACGGTGGGTTCATCCCAAACGTTCGTAATACCAGGCTCGCAATAAAATTTGGCGCGCATCATAGCCCATTCTCTTGCGGTCAGGGGACGCTTACCGTCAAGGGAGAAATAGGGACGCCCGCTAGGATCGCCGTGCTGATTGGCATAAGAGACAAGGCGTTCAAAAGCTTCAGGTGGCGGATAATACCAAAGATGGTCCTTTGTTAAATATTTTCTGGTTGCCGCACTCTTCGTACCAGTCGCTTCATTTGTCTTCGATAAGGGAAGTCCGCTACGTTCCCATTCGTAACGCAACCATTCCTGCATGTTCATTAGCAGGTTGCCTACACGGAATTCTGCTTTCCGGACATATTGAACGCAAACCTCTGTCACGATGGGAAATTGACGAAGGGTCTTCGTATTGGAATTTCCGGCCACATGCCCAATACCCTTATTCCAAATATGGCAATTCACGAAAGACCATCCGTATTTCTGAAGTAACCCGTGGATATTTGCCCACCCATGTTCAGAATTCCAAAACCAAAGAGTTGTCAAGGGAGTGGCCGCCTTGGACCAGGCCGCTATATGCGGTTCATACCAGTCCACCAAGGCGTCTGGTGTTGGCGGATCACCAGGAAAACCTGACACGCCGTAAGGGCCATCCGAGATAATCACCGTCGGTCTCGGCCATTGATCATACCAGTTTAATGCATCGCCAAAAAAAATATGGACCTCGTCCCGCACAAACATATGCCCTTCGTTGTCTGATGAGGAGAAAGCTGGGTTTATCATATTCGTCACCCCTTATTCCGGCTCGTAATACTCCGCCGGAGGTTCAAACCACGTGGCTTTTTCGGGCATCCATGCGAAGTGGTGATCCCGGATCATACCGTTCGGATTGTACGGATAGAAAATATGTCTTCGTACCAACAGTATAACATAGATCAATAAGTGAAAACAAGAGTTCGCATCCATCAAATGTTGGTCAACCGTTCACACGGTCTCCGTGGAAGCATCCGCCGTTTGCAGAGCTTGCTCCCCCCTTTTTGCGTAGCGGGGCAGGGTGAGGGCATAGAGAACGGCGACGATCAGGATGGCCCCGCCCACCATGAGGAAGAGGCTCTCAACGGAGATCCATTTCGGGTAGATGAGGGCGATCAGCCCCAAGGTGGCGGTCTGGGCCAGCATCATGAGCGGACTGATCCACCCCTCCACCCTCCCCATCATCTTCGGGTCTACAATTTGGGGCAACCAGCCCCCCAGGGCCACATTAATGGGGGCGATGAAGATGGAGGCGAGGGTCAGAACCGCCAGATAAATCGCCAGGGTGGGAGCGTATCCCCCGACCACGGTGAGTATTCCGGTGACGAAAAGGCCCATGATCAGGAGCCGGTATAATTTCATCTTGTTCGCCAACATGGGAGAAAAGATGCTGCCGATGAGAATACCTAGGCCGAACAGGATACCGTTTAAGACCGAGGTGGCTTCGTACCCTGCGGGGTCCAGCTTATATTTCAACATGTACATCATCATCACAGCGAAGCCTCCGTTGACGATCCCAAAGAGAAAGAAGCCAAGAATGAGAAAGAAAAGAAGCCGATTTCCCAGGATGTAGGTGAAGCCTTCCCCGAAATCTTTCAGGATCATGGCAGGGTGGATCTGTTTCCAGGAGATTTTTCCGTTGGGCAAGCGAACGCTTTCGGAAAAACGGTTCATCCGGATCAGGAGGGCGGAGACGATATAACTAATGGCGTCGATGAGGATGGCCCCTTCCACCCCGATCCAGACGAAGGCGAGAAGGCCCAATCCTGAGCCGAACAGCATGAAGATGCTCTGCACCATCTGGTTCAAGCCTGCGGACATGGTGTACTCTTCCTTGGTCAGGATTCCCTGCACCAGAGCGGCTTCCGCCGGGAAGAAGAACTTATTCACCGCGCTTCGGAGGAAGAGAAGGGCGAAGATGAGGGGCATCCAGCCGGTCATTACCGCACCCAGCAAGAGAAGGGTAAGTGCCGCACTGATCCAGTTGGAATAGATGGTGATCTTCTGCCGGTCCATCCGGTCGGCCGCCACGCCGACGAGGAAGAAGACGGCCAACGTGGGCATGGAATACATCATCTCCGTAATGGCGGTATAGGCCGGCATATGAGCATACCGCTTCAGGAGAAAAAAGGTAAAGGCGGTCATGCCGATGACGGATCCCAGATTGGAGGTAAAGGAGGCGAGAAATAATTTAAGAAATGCCCGGTTTCTAAAGATGGATAAGATGGAGGCACTTGCCATTTGCTCTCCCTGCTTTCATCGAATTTATCTGCGTAAATTTTACCATTTTACAGAGAGAGGAAATCCGTCGCGAGACCTATTTCCCCTCCTGCGAGAGGAGGGATTTTTAACAAGACGTTTTATTTCTCTTAAAAATGTTAAATTTTCGTAAAGATGTATTCTTCGCCATAAAAGTATGGTACATCTAAGGAGGAAGGGCTTCTCTCCGAAGGATGCCGTACCGGAAAGCCTGCGGATATGATCCCTTGGCGGGATGCCCCCCATCGAAGTTATGATCGCCTGATCAGAAATCATTCGAAGAAAATTGCTGCCGGAAAGGAGAGCTTTCATGAACACCCCGTCGATGATCGAACGTCATGAAAAACCGCCCCGGACAGGGTTCGCCCTCTTCTTCGCCTTTCCCATCTTCGCCTGGGCCCTGTACGATGCGGCCAATACCATTTTCTCTTCCAACATCGTCACCATATTCTTCCCCTTTTACATGACGGAGGTCGTGGGGGGGAATGAAGAGCTCAATCAGTTGGCCAGTACCTTCATCAGTTACACCAACGCCGTCGCCAGTTTCTTTCTCGTCCTCTTCTCCCCCCTCTTCGGCGTCTGGATGGACCGCACCGGGAAAAAGATGGCTTATCTCCTGCCCTTCACCCTGATCACCATCATCAGCACCTTTTTGATGGGGGTGGCCGCGTTGTACCGGTTGCCCGGTTCCCTCTTCGGCCTTCCCCTTTCCGTCGCTCTGGTCCTCCTCTTCTTCATGATTGCCAAGTTCTTTTATAACTCCAGCCTTGTCTTTTATGACACCACCATTTCCGATCTGGGGAATCCAAAGGAGATTCCCCTCATCTCCGGCTGGGGGGTGGCCATCGGTTATGTGGGGACCTTGATCGGCCTTCTCGTCTATCCCCTGGCCAAAGATCATTCCGCCCTCGCCTTTATCCCCAGTGCCCTCCTCTTTCTCCTGCTCTCCCTTCCCTTCTTCCTAAGTTATAAGGATAAACCCTCCGAGGAGAAGAAGGATGCCAAGATTCCCTGGGTGAAGGGGTACCGGGAGATCCTTACCACCTTTCGGGAGATGAGGAATTACCGGGGAATCTTCACCTTCATGTTGGCCTATTTCTTCTTTAACGACGCCATCGCCACCGCCATCGCCATGATGGCCGTCTACGCCAAAGCGGTGGTCCATTTTTCGAGCAGCCAATTTATTTTCCTCTATCTGGTCTCCACCATATCGAGCATCGTCGGCTCTTTCCTATTCGGCTTCATCGCGCGGAAGACCGGGGCGAAAATGGCGGTGGTGAGCGTGGCCGTCCTCCTGGTGGTCGCCCTGGCGATGGCCACCTTTGCCGTAAGCAAGGCGATGTTCTGGGTGGCCGGCAGTCTCTACGGGGTCGCCATGGGGTCCATGTGGGTCACCTCCCGCACCCTGATCGTGGAGCTCTCCCCTCCGGAGAAGCGGGGGGAATTTTTCGGTCTCTTTGCGTTTTCCGGCAAACTATCCGCCATCGTTGGCCCCGCCCTTTACGGCACCGTCACCCTGCTCCTCAAGGATTTGGGGAATGTGGCCAGCCGAACCGCACTCGGTTCCCTCATGATCATGGTTTTTATCGGACTCGTCGTCATGTTCTTCGTCAGGACAAATCCCTCCAAGGCGGAGAGGCATTCCACCTCTGTATAGCACGAAATAGAGATGGGACATATGGCACCAATATCTCCAGCCGTGGACTCCGTTCCGCCCTTTTATAACACAAAAAAGAATAGGTCTTCTTCAATCTCTTAACGATTACGGTTGAAAACAAGATCGGGAAGCTCTCAAAAGAGGGCTTTTTCTTTTTTTAAACCTATTGATCAATTTACTTAAATCACATAAAATATTCAATAGGAGGGATGAACCATGAAGAGACTCAGCGCGACCGATCTCCGACGTCGTTTCGGCGAAGTGATAGAAGATGCGAAGCTTGAACCGGTATTGATTGAAAAAGGCGGACGGCCTGTGGTCGTCGTATTATCATATGAAGATTATCAACGATTACAGGATCTAGAAGATGAATGGTGGGGAGAACAAGCGCGAAAGGCGGCAGCTGAAGGATTTTTAAGCGCGGAAGAGACGGAGGCCTGGTTAAAGGAGAAGATCCATGAAACTGATTCTGAGCCGAGCGGCACGTGATTACCTCGAATCCCTCCCATCCAAACCTTTTCGCCAAATCGTTACCGCTATTTTTCGCCTTCTATCCGAACCCTACCCTCATGATGCGAAGCACTTCAAAGGCTATCCATATTTCCGCATCGACGTGGGGGAATTTCGGGTGGTTTATGAGGTAAAAAACGAGGAAGTTCGGATCTTGATCATCGGCAAAAGGAATGACGATGAGGTGTACCGCCTTTTGAAGCGACACTGATGGAGAGCCAACGCCTCTATGTAATGAAAACCCGCCTCCAGCCCGGAGACGGGTTCTTCTTCGTGATCAGGAGCGCACCTCCTGCCGCATAAAGAGGAGGAAGGAGACCGCAAAGAGAAGGACGGAGAGGGCGATCAGGCCCACCACATGGGGCCAGATGAGGAGCAGGCTCTGGGTGAGGGGTAGGGGGCTCGGGATGGTGCCGTATACTTGCTCCATGGTGAGAGGGCCCAAGCTCCTCACCCCAGGGGTGAGCAACGTAGTGGTCGCCTCGGTAAAAAGCTGGCTGGGGGATAGGCGGGATAAAAACTGGTACCAATAGATCTGGTTAAGCACCGCCTGCGGATCGGCATTTTGATCGGGTGTGCCCCCCGCCAACAGATCGATGATCATCCCGTAAAAGAGGGTGAAGAAGAGCCAGATGGCCATCCCTGCCATCACCGAGGTGGCCGCCTGCCGGAAAAGGATAGAGAAGAGAATGGATAGGGTGAGCCAAAAGGCGATGTAGACGACGGTGACCATGAGAAAGGAAAGGACCCGCAAAAATTCCTCGGCGGAAGGCGGTATGCCGAAGAGCAGGATGCCCAGTCCCGTCACCAGGATGCCCATGGCAAAGAAGAAGACGGCCAAAAGGATCAACGCTCCCACCCATTTTCCCAAAATGATGTCATCCCGGTAGAGGGGTTGGGAGAGGAGGCGGATGAGGGTGCCTTTGTTCCGCTCCGAATTGATGGCGTCAAAGCCCATGCCGATCCCCAGAAGGGGTCCCAGGAAACCGACGAAGGTGATAAACGAGGGTAAGGTTCCATTGGAGACGGTAAAGATCTTTAGGAAGAGATCGTCGGGAAGGATGGTATTGCTCTTCGGCACCGCATCCCGGATGGAAAGCCCCGCCGTGTAGAGGGAAGCGATGGTTGTCAAAAGGATGAGGAGGAGGAGGATATTGAACCGCCAGCTTAAGATATGGTCGGCCATCTCCTTCTTGACGATGACCCAAAAGGGCCGGTTTTTCGTTCCTTCCATTTACTGCACCCCCTCAAAATAGCGGTGGTAGATTTCATCCAACCCAAACTCTTTTTGTTGGAAATGGCGAATCGTCTTTCCGGTCGAAAGAAGATAGGATAAGATCTTCCCCCCCGACTTCCGCCCGCAGCGAATCTCAAGCCGCTCCCCTTCCCGTTCCACCTGGGTTACGCCCTCCACCTTCCTGATGGCTTCAAGGATCTCCTCCTCCACTTGGTCGATCTCCACTTCCAAGAGGGAGTCTTCCTCCGGGAAGAGCTGCCGGGAGAGCTCTTCGACGGTGCCCAGGGCGATAAGGCGTCCCCGGACGAAGAGGCCGACCCGGTCGCAGATTCTCTGCACCTGGTGCAGGTGATGGGAAGAGAGGAGGACGGTAATCCCCTCTTCTTTGCTTAACGTTTGAATTAAGGCGAGAAAATCCCGCACCCCTTCCGGGTCTATTCCCAGGGTGGGCTCATCCAGGATGATCAGCTCCGGTTGTTTCATGAGGACATCGGCCAATCCTAACCGCTGCCGCATCCCCCGGGAGTAGGTGCCCGCCTTCTTTCCCTGGGCTTCCGTCAGTCCCACCCGCGTGAGGAGATTATTGGCCCGTCTCTCCCCTTCGTCTCGGGAGAGGCCGTTCAGCTCGGCGGTGAAAAGGAGATTCTCCAGACCGGTCATCTCTTCATAAAAGCCGACGTTGTCCGGGAGGTATCCCACCCTCCTTTTTACTTCCAAAGGTTCCCGGGTGGCGTTGTATCCCAATACATGGGCCGTTCCTTCCGTCGGTTCCACGAGCCCGAGAAGCATCAGGATCGTGGTTGATTTGCCGGCACCGTTGGGCCCCAAGAAGCCGAAGATCTCCCCTTTCTTTAAGGAAAGGTCCAGGTGGTCGACGGCGGTAAATTCCCCATATCGCTTGGTTAATCCCTCCAGCTGAATAACGTTCTCCATCCTTACCTCCTCCCGTACTTCCGGATCACCCAGTAGAGTCCGGCCAGGATGAGGAGGATGAGGAAGATGCCCACCCACCCCCACAGGAGAGAGGTTTTTACCGCCACCCGGAAATCGGCCCGTGAGGAGATCTCCGGCGCCTGGGCGGTGATGCTCACGGCGTAGTCTCCGGCAATCGCTTTCTTATCGGCCTTGATGGTGGCCGTCACCTCTTTCGACTCACCGGCGGCGAGCTGGTCGATCTTCTCCGGAGAGAAGGTGACTTCCCAATTGATGGGAGTATCCGGCTGGAAGGTGATGTTTTTAAGCGGCGCCGATCCGGAATTGGTCACCTGCAGGGTAAGGCTCCTCGTCCCTCCTGCCGTAATATCCGTGCTTAAAAGCCCGGAGGGGGTGGAGAGTTTCATGTCAAAGGTTCCGGTGACGACCGCCTCCAACTCCAGGGAAGCGGAGGTGCTCTTGGTGGTTGCCTTGACCGGGATCTTATAGCTGCCCGCCTTCACCTGGTCCGGCGGGTCCAATTGGACGGAGATGCTTTTGGTTGAGCCGGCCGCCACGCTCACCGAGGTAACATCTTTGCCATCGACGGAAAAGGTGGTGTTCCAACCTTCCGGTGCCGTCGCCGTGAGGGCGTAGAGCTGCTCGTCGGCCGTCCGGTTGCGGAGCGTTAATTCATATTGGAAGGTCGATTTGGAGTTTCCCTCCATGTTGGGTTGATCGGCGGTCAGCTCCGTCTTGTAGGTTCCCTCCTCGGTGACGGTAATGGCCAGGGGAAGTGAAGCGCCCTGATTGGTATCTACCAGAAAACGATAAGTTCCCTTGCTGATCTGTAGAGGCACATTCACCTGCAGGGAGAGAGTTTGCTGGTCTTTCGGCATGACGGAGATTTCATCCACCTTATATCCCCCCGCCGTCGCCTCATAATCCCAGTTGGCCGGCGGTTTCATGGTGAAACGGACCGTCTGGATCGCATCGGTGTTGTTCACCACCTGAATCGAGTAAGAGACCGATTCTCCAGGGGTGACGGAGAGGCTGGTATAGGGGGTATACAAGGTGATCGGGGCAGGGGCTGCTTTCAGGAGGGCCCCTCCTCCAAAGCTAAGAAAGAAGAGCAGGGCGATGAGCCCGGTGGCGAAGATTCGCCGCTTCATAAAAAGATCCCTCCTTTTATTCATCCAAATCTAAACTCAGTACGTAGTAAAGATAGAGATGGATTTATTCTTTCTTTGCATAAAATGGGATTTTTCTTGCACCGATTTTTTTGTATAGTAGAAGCGGGAGGTACTTTTCGCGGTGGATACGGAGGATAAAGGGAGGAAGTAGAATGATAGAACGTGAAGAATCCGGGCGGAATCCGGGAAGCCCCGATGAAGCGCTGGTGAAGGGGCTGAAGGAAGGCCGTCTATCATCCTTCCAGCAATTTTATGAAGAATATAGCCCTTTTCTCTATCAAATCTCCTTAAAGATGTTGCATGATCCCATGGAAGCGGAGGATCTGACCCACGATCTCTTTATCGAAGTGATGGAACGCATCCATCAATACGATCCGGAGCGGGGCAGTTTTCAAGCATGGCTGGCCGTCCTCTCCCGCAGCCGTTCCCTGGATCGCCTGCGCAAGAAAAAGCCCCTTTTGGTGGAGGATATCGGGGGGCTTTACCGATCCCAGGCGTCGGCGGAACGAACCGAGGAGAAGGCGATCCGCCGTCTGGAACAGGAAATGGCGGAAGAAGCCATCCACAGGTTGCCGGATTTGCAGCGGCAGGCGATCGAGCGTTTCTATTTTGGATCGAAGACACACCAGGAATTGGCCGAGGAGTTGGGACGACCTCTGGGCACGATTAAATCGCTGCTCCGTTACGGGCTAAAAAATGTCCGGAAGCAGCTGAGCCAGGTAGGCTGGCTGGAGGTGACGAGCGGTGAACCGAAACGGTAACACCTGCCTACAGCAGGAAGAGATGGTCGATTATGTGGTAGGCAAGCTTCCCCAGAAAGGGAGGATTCGGGTCGAACAGCATCTCACCCGCTGCCTTCAATGCCGCCGGCAGGTGGAAGGATGGCGAACTCTCCTCTACGCCCTTCCGGCCGCCCAAAGACCTCCGCGCCGCCTGAAACGGAGGCTCATCTTCTCCTTTCTTCTGCGAAAGGGGATATTTCGGAACGGCAGGAGATGGGTCACCCGCTTTTTCTCCTTTCCCTTGAGGCATAAACGTGCGGTTCTCTTTTCCTTTCTCCTCTTCTTCCTTGCCTCCGGGAGCCTCTTGCTCTGGCAAAACCGCCCGTCCTTCACCCCGATCACCCTGAAGGAGCCGCCTTACGTCTCGACCGTCCCACAGGGCGGCGGCAATTCGCCGTATACAACGGTATCCTCCCTTGGAAAGGAAGAAGCACCCTTTACTGCCGATTATCCTTTTATCTTTGATCCCCTGACGGTCCGCTATGACGTCATCTCCCTCCAGGATGAACAGGTGCATGGTTATGTATGGATCAACAGCAATTCTCAAGAGGTGCTCCTCATCATGGAGGAAGTCCTCCCTCTCGCGGAAAAGGATTACCAAGTCTGGATGAGGGAGAAGAGAAACGCTTCCAATCTGGGCCTCTTACAGATCGAAAAACGGGGGGCTCATCTCTATTACCAGGGAGAGGCTTCTCAACATGGAGAGGGCATGACGATCTCTTTGGAACCGAAAGGCGGGAGCCTCATCCCAACCGGTCCGGACCAGTATGTGGTCCATTTCCGCTAATCCGATTTTGCAAAATTTTGCTGTATTGACAAATCGACAAGATCTCTATATACTCTTCTCATCATCTGAATAGCACTTTCTTATCCAGAGTGGTGGAGGGACTGGCCCGATGAAACCCGGCAACCGTTCTTGGCGAAGCCAAGAAAAGGTGCCAATTCCTGCAAGGCGGAAAGACCTGTCTTGAGAGATAAGAAGGGACCGGCGTGAATCGTTCCCCCTCTTTCTCCGAGGGGGTTTTCTTTTGTCGCCTTCTCTCCAAGAAAGGAGCACCGGCGGGATGATGGATGGAACGCTTCGCTCATTCAGAAAAAGAGAAGAAAAGGAGTGGAATATTGCATGAAAAAAGGCCTCATTGTGATCCTTCTTACCTCCATCCTGGCGATCCTCGCAGGATGCGGAAGCCAAACCTCCGGAAAGGCGTTAAGCCCCGACAAGTTATTGGTAGGGGTAACGGCCGGCCCCCATGAGCAGATTATGGAAAAGGTAAAGGAAGTTGCGGCGAAGGATGGGCTGAATATTACCTTGAAGGTATTTAACGAATATGTGATGCCCAATGTGGCCCTGGCCGAAGGGGAATTGGATGTGAATATTTACCAACACAAGCCCTTCTTGGAGCAGATGAAAAAAGACCGGAATCTTGATCTCACCGATATTGCTCCCACCGTCAATTTCCCGATGGGCATCTATTCCAAAAAGGTGAAGGATGTGAAGGAGATCCCCGACGGCGGAAAGATTGGCCTCCCCAACGATCCGACCAATGGGGCACGGGCCCTCATCCTCTTCCAGCAGGCGGGTCTCATTAAGCTGAAGGATGGGGTCGGGGTGAAAGCGACGGTGAAAGATATCCAGGAGAATCCCCATAACTACCAATTCGTCGAATTGGAAGCTTCCCAGATTCCCCGCCAGTTGGACGAGCTGGATGCGGCGGCGATCAATACCAATTTTGCCATCGAACATGGGTACCTTCCCAGCCGGGATGCCATCGTGCTCGAACCGAAGGATTCTCCCTGGGTAAACGTGATCGTGGTTCGCACGGAGAACAAGGATGATCCGGTGCTTCAGAAATTGATTAAAGCGTACCATTCCGATGAGGTGAAGAAGTTTATCGAGGAGAAGTTCCAGGGGTCGGTCGTCCCTGCGTGGTAAACGAGCAGATGAGAGGAGAATGCCTGAAAGGGGTGAAGTGTATGATCCGATTGGAGAATCTCTCCAAAAGCTATGTGAGCAAGAATGGGAATGTGGAGGCATTAAAGGATGTATCTCTCCATGTGAAAAAGGGAGAGATTTTCGGGGTGATCGGTTACAGCGGAGCCGGAAAGAGCACGCTGATCCGCACCGTCAATCTCCTGGAGAAGCCTACAGCGGGCAAGGTTTATGTAAACGGGGTTGAGCTTACCTCCCTTCCCCCGCATGAATTGTTGAAAGCTCGTCGAAAGATCGGCATGATCTTTCAGGGATTTAACCTCCTGAAAACGGCGACGGTGGAGGAAAATCTGGCGATCCCGTTGAGATTGGCCGGCCTCCCCCAGGAGGAAGTAAGAGCCCGGGTGGACCGTTACCTTTCCGTGGTGGGCTTGGCGGAGAAGAAAAAAGCTTATCCGGCACAGCTTTCCGGCGGGCAGAAGCAGAGGGTCGCCATCGCCCGGGCCCTCTCCTTTGAACCCGAAGTTCTCTTAAGCGATGAAGCCACCAGCGCCCTAGATCCGGAGACCACCGAGGCCATTCTGGATCTTCTCTTGGAGATCAACCGAAACTTCGGAATCACCATCCTCCTGATCACCCACGAGATGCATGTGGTCCAAAAGGTGTGCGACCGGGTGGCGGTGCTGGAGGCGGGGAAGATCATCGAGGAGGGAAGCGTGGTGGAGCTTTTCACGCGTCCTAAGGAAAAGACGACACGCAAATTTGTGGAGAGTCTCTTCCAGGTTAACCCCTCGCCCCAGATTCTTGAGCAATTTTCATCCTATGGGATCCTGGCTACCCTCTCCTTCGTAGGGGGAACTTCGGGGGAACCGGCCCTCGCCAAGGTGAGCAAGCAATTTGCCGTCTATCCCAACATCTTGGCAGGCCACGTCACCACACTAAAGGACTTTCCGTTCGGAAAACTGCTGGTCCATTTTGAAGGAGAAGAAGAAGAAATCCGGAACGCCTTTCGCTTCTTAAAGGAAAGCGGCGTAGAGATCGAGGAGGGAAGAGCCCATGTTCGAAAGCTTGAGGCAATTTCTTGAGGATTGGGGGGGATCGATCTGGGAAGCGACGATCCAAACGTTTCAGATGGTAAGTATCTCTCTCCTGATCTCCATCCTGTTGGGATTACCGTTGGGCATTCTCCTGGTGTTGACCCGGCCTAGGAGAACCTACGCCAATCCCGTGTTGTATCAGTCCCTAAACGCGCTCATCAACGTGATCCGTTCTTTGCCTTTTATCATCCTGCTCTTCTTCATCCTCCCCTTTACGAAATGGGTCGTCGGGACGACGATCGGGGTTCAGGGAGTGATCGTCCCTCTGGTGGTTTATACCGCTCCCTACATCGCCCGCCTGATGGAAACCTCCCTCCTGGAGGTGGACCGTGGGGTTATCGAGGCGTATGAGGCGATGGGGATTCCCACGCGTTCCATCATCTGGCATGTGATGGTCCGAGAGGCACGCCCCTCCATCATATTAGGCCTTACGATCGCCACCATCACCTTGATCGGTGCCACGGCGATGGCGGGACTTGTGGGAGGCGGTGGATTGGGGGATCTCGCGTATCGCTTCGGATTTCAGCGCTATGAACCTCAGGTGATGTATGGAACGGTTCTCCTCCTCATCCTGATCGTCCAGGGACTGCAATCGCTGGGAAACCTCCTCTCCGCCCGCCTGAAGAAGGATTAATTTAACCTCTCCATCTCTTCGTCATCGATCTCAAAATTGGCGTAGACGTTCTGGACATCATCCGATTCTTCCAAGCGGTCGATCAGTTTCAAAACCTTCTCGGCCTCTTCCCCCGCCACCTTCACCGTGGTGGTGGGAACCATCGTTACTTCGGCGGAGGAGATGGGGATCCCGGCGTTCTCCAATCCCTCCCGAACTTTTTCCAATAGGTCCGGTTCCGTATAAACGGTAATCTCGTCTTCCTCTACCTCGACATCCTCCGCTCCCGCGTCAATGGCGGCCAGCATGACCGCTTCCTCATCCACCTCTTCTTCTTCGCGATCGATCAGGATCTGTCCTTTCCTTTGAAAGAGGAAAGAAACGCATCCGCTCTCTCCTAGATTCCCGCCGTGGCGGGAAAAGATATGCCGCATCTCCGCGGCGGTTCGGTTCCGGTTGTCCGTCAGGGTGTCGACCATGACGGCCACGCCGCCCGGGGCATATCCTTCATAGGTAATCTCCTCATAGGTGACCCCTTCGATCTCCCCGGTCGCTTTCTTGATCGTCCGCTCTATGTTATCGTTCGGCATATTTACCTCTTTTGCCTTCTGTATGGCTACTTTAAGGCGGAAGTTGGTATTGGGATCGCCCCCGCCGTTTCGGGCGGCCATGTAGATCTCTCTGGATATTTTGGTGAACGCATTTGCCTTGGCGGCATCCTGGCGCCCCTTGCGATGTTGTATATTTTTCCATTTTGAATGTCCTGACAATGGAGTCCTCTCCCTTCTAACCAATCGGAAGCTTTACGGTGTGCCATCCTTTAGTTTAGCAAAAAGAAAAAAGAGCGTCAAAGACCCGCTTTTAATACTCTACCAAGGAGAAGGGCCCTTTTCTATATCCGGGAATTATTTTTTATTCATTTTCTCATTCCCTCTGCCCACGAACATTTTACTCTAACATTTCGAGAATCAATGATTAGAAAATAACAACCTTATTCCCCTTTTGTAATTCCACCTGTAATTTTCCGTTTGAAACAAAAATATACTCTTCCGCTTGGAGTGTCGTCGTTTAAGAATAAGGGCCGGCCACATATCACGGGAGAGTGACCAGAATCAGAATTCCTGCCAAAAGATGGAACAACCATCCGATGAAAGGAATCCAAGATAAAAAAACAGCGATTAATCCCACGATTGATCCGTAGTAGTCATTCTTGTTATTAATCGTGATGACCAACGTTACAAGATGCAATACAAACATTACCACCGCAGGCAGAAACAAAAAACCGTAAATGATCGCAATGCCCAACACGGGAACCGCAAGGATCAATTCCAAGAGCCCCGTTACCATCTTGAGCGCTTTCTCTCCCTCCATACACTTCACCCCGCTAGGTCTTGATTTATATCCTCTGCTTTATCCTCCGCTTTTCACTATTCCGTTTAGAGAATGAAGAATTTTCATTTTCCTTAATGCTCATCTTATCACATTTTTATATTTTTAATCCGGTTTTTCGATTATACATTTACTTTGGCATTGGCAATTCTCAAGGAAGTTATTTCTCTTTCGGCTATCTGGAGCTTTTCAGCATCCCTGATGCCCAGCTAGTTGATAAGAACATCGGAATGAGGGTAGCTGTATTCATAATTGCTGTTCATGGCTATAGCTCCTGGCAGCCGTGTGCTTTTTAACGAGCTCAGTTATGGTTTTTTCAACCAGTTTATCATTCCCGACACACTGCATGAGGTTCCTTCGGCCGCGAGTCGGAAGGGAGAATCTAAAGGTTAGGGCTTATGTTTTGTTCCCTTCGATGGATAGATACTGATCGAGCAAATATTGAGTTTGACCGGTCCTCTTTCTATATTTTTTGGGATTTTGCCCACAAACATTTTACATAAAGATTAGAATAACCTTAAAACGTAGATCAACCGCAACTTCCCTTTCCATATTTCGTCTCAATTATGTGGGAGGGGAGTTTTTGTGACAAAGAAAAAGTTTATTCTACTTATGTGTCTCATCGTGTCGCTCTTCGGTTCAGGAACATACGCCGCGGCGGAAAAGGCGACACCCGTCCCGATCAAGGTGGTGATCGATCCGGGCCATGGCGGAAAGGATCCGGGAGCCATCGGTGTAAACGGCTTGCGGGAAAAAGATGTAAATCTGGACATCTCCTACCGCCTGCGGGATCTTCTCATCGCCCAGGGATATCGTGTGGTGATGACCCGGGAGGACGATCGGTTACTGGTCGATTATTCCCGCTCCACGGATCAGGACTTGGATCTTCAAGCCCGTGTCGATGTGGCCAAGCGGGAGAACGCCGATCTCTTCATCTCCATTCATGCCAATTTTTATCCGTACGGCAACAATGTCCAAGGCACCATGGTCCTCTATTTTGATCCGGCCAACTACAGCTCCGTTTACAAACCCTCAGCCGAAATGATTCAGTGGGCTCCGGAGAGCAAAAGGCTGGCCCAGCTCGTACTCCAATCGGTCACCTCAGAGGTGGGCACCAAGAATATGGGGATCATTCCCCGCAACGTTTATGTTGTTCGCATGGGAACCGTCCCCAGCATCCTGGTGGAAACGGCCTTCCTATCCAACTGGGAAGATGCGCAAAATTTGGCGGACCCAGGGTTTAGGCAAAGAATGGCGGAAGCCATCCGGGATGGAATTATTGCTTATCGCCCCTACCGTTATGTGGATATCGTAAATCACTGGGCGAAAGAGGAGATCTCCGCCCTATCGTTGGAAGGGATCGTGCAGGGGTACCGGGACGGGAAATTTCACCCTGATCAACAGCTTACCCGTGCGGAACTGGTTGCTCTCCTGGATCGGGCCACAGGTTTTGATGGTCTCGCCAGTGTAAATCCTATCTTCTCCTTTCCTGATGTGACTCCCGATTTTTGGGGCTATGATGCGATCATGAAAGCCAGCGAAAAGGGCGTCATCCAAGGGTATCCGGATGGAGGATTTCATCCCAATGATCCGGTGACCCGGGAAGAGATGTCCGCCATCATCTATCGCTATTTCGTCGCCGGAAAAGAGGGAAATGATCCCTCGAAGACGCCTCCCGCCGAGACGGCACCGTCCGTTTCCGACGATGTCTATCAAAAAAATCTCTCCACCTCACAACCCGCTCCGGATAAAAGCTCTGCCTCTACCGTTACGATCAGCGCTTTAGCTTTTCAAGACATTCCTTCCTCCAGTTGGGCCCTGGAAGCCATTCAATCTTTATATGAAGCCGGGATCGTGGAGGGGATGAGGCCGGGATTCTTCGGGTTCGGCCGACCTGTCACGAGGGCTGAAGCCGCAACGATTCTTTATCGTATTTTGCAGGAAAATCAATCCTAAGCCGATGATGGTTGAACGATCCATTTACTAGCTTGACCACGTTGTTCGCGAAATTCACGAACAGACAAACATAATAAAAATAAAGGGGCTGTCCAAAAAGTAGTCAGCTTACTTTTTGGCCCCCCTCCAAATACATCCATATGAACTCACCCAATTTGAATCGGAACACGATTTTTGAAGAAATGAAAGAAAAGGCGAACACAGTCCTTGCAGGGGAAGAAAAAGCCGCCATCTACGTTCGGCGCAAAGTAAGAATGTTTGGTCACATCAAGGGGAATCGATCGTTCCGATGATTTTCATTTCGGGTCCAACTTTTTACCCCATATTTCTGCCGATTTTGCAAGTAACCGCAATATTTCGAGCGGTCTGAGCAACATAATCCGCAGCGTTTTCTAGCGCTTTTTCCAGCGGAATCACTCCCGGCACGACACTATAAAGAGCATCAATTCCGTGGCTCAGCACGAGTTCACTGTCGTCGGACAAGGAGCCGGCAAGCGAAATGACCGGAATTTGGTACCGCTTTGCTGCTTTTGCTACGCCGATCGGCGTTTTCCCGAATATCGTTTGTCCATCTATGCGTCCTTCTCCCGTAATCACCAGCGACGCACCTTGAATTCTCTCTGAAAAATGTACCGTTTCCAATACAATCTCAACACCTCGCTTCAGCTCCGCCTGTGAAAAGGTTAGCAATCCGGCGCCGAGTCCTCCGGCCGCACCGGCACCGGGAATATCTTTCACTTGCTTTCCAAGCACCCGTTCAATGACATCGGCATAGTGTTGTAAATTTCGATCTAGCGTTTCAACCATCTCCTGCGTCGCGCCTTTTTGCGGGCCAAAAATTGCTGAGGCGCCGTTTGCACCTGTCAACGGATTATCAACATCGCACGCAACCTCAATTTTTACGCGGTTTAGCCGCGCATCGAGCCCTGACAAGTCCATGTCGGCCAATTCGGACAAACATCCTCCTCCAGGACCGATCTCCTTTCCATACCGGTCTAAAAGGCGGCCGCCCAGCGCCTGAATCATGCCGGCTCCACCGTCATTCGTCGCGCTTCCTCCGATACCGATAATAATGCGCTCGGCCCCTTCGTTTAGCGCGGCGAGAATCAATTCCCCTGTTCCTCTCGTTGTCGTCACAAGCGGATTTCGCTTTTCTCGGGGAACGAGGTGCAACCCAGAGGCAGCAGCCATTTCAATGACTGCCGTTTTCCCGTCACCAAGCATGCCGAAAAAAGCTTGGACACGGTCCCCGAGCGGTCCTGTCACTTCCGTGGTCACAATTCTCCCATTTGTCGCGTCGACTAAAGATTGAACGGTTCCTTCCCCGCCGTCCGCCATCGGTATTTTCACATATTCCGCTTCGGGAAATATATCGCGAAACCCTTTTTCGATCGCATTCGCGACCGCAAGCGCCGACAAACTTTCTTTAAACGAATCAGGCGCGATAATGACTTTCATCTCATTCACCATCCCCCATTGCGATCATGAAAACAAACGAAAGACCCCAAAAATAAGCGTCGACATGACAGCCATCATCAATCCAATGAGCGACTCATATGGAATTAGCTTAAGCCGTTCCTTGATCTCCATATGGACACTACCGGCAGTAGCGTGGAAGAAGCTTCCATGCGGCAAATGATCCAGCACGGTCGCGCCGGAATGAACCATCGCGGCTCCGGCTAATGCGGAAATCCCCAAACTCATAATCGTTTCACCAAACACATTGCTGGCAACGGCCGTTCCCGCCGTCGTTGAAGCCGTCGCACCAGACATCAAAATTCCCGAGATCGGCGCCAAAACGAACGCCGGCAACCCGAAATGATCCAAACCGCTAATGATCGTATCTTTGAGAGAAGAATTGGCCACAATGCCCGCTAATGTCCCTGTTCCGACTAACATAATCGCGACGCCGGACATTTTCGATAGTCCAGATATCGCGTAATCATTCAACTTCTTCCTTTTTTGCATTACGATCGCGCCAACAATGCCGCCGACTGGAAGGGCAATTATTGGATCAATCGCAAGATTAAACAACGGTCGTAACGCAAGCAACACTATCGCAACGAGCGGACCAACGATAGCCGTTAATATCGAAGGCCCCTCCCCGCCGCTTTCTCTTTCCTGTACACCATAAACAAGTGTTCCTTTCCGCACGAGTTTTTTTGCGATCACGTATGTAACGATCAGGCCAAATGCCGCCGGGATGATACCAGCAGCCATTAATGACGTCAGCGGAACATGAAACGCATCCGCTGCGGCGATGGCATTCGGATTCGGCGACATAATGTTTCCCGCCTTCCCGCCGCCTATCATCGCCAGCAAAATCGCCGTTTTCGATAAGTTGGCGCGGCTTGCGATCGCCAACCCAATCGGAGCAACAGTAATGACCGCAACATCAATAAATACGCCGACTGCCGTCAGCAGCAGTGTCGCCACCGCAAGCGCGAGCAAAGCACGCGTTTCCCCAAGTTTTTGAACGATTGTTTCGGCAATCGATGACGCTGCCCCTGATTCAATTAATACTCCCGCTAATACCCCCGCCGCCAAAATACGCAACACGGCAGGAATCATGCCTTTCGCTCCATCCATCATAAGCGTAACCGTATCTGCCACGTTCACTCCGCCAACAATTCCACCAATGAAAGCTCCTGCAATCATTCCGTAAGCAGGGGAAACTTTCCGCAAAATCAGCACAATGGCAACAACTAGTGCTATGGTTGCCCCTAACGCGCTTACTTGAATATCCATAATCAGCCCTCCTTTATGCACTTTATTGTAAGCGCTGCCAGGTTCCGTTTCATTGTGGTAGAATTTAAAATTTCCGATTGCCTAGCTTTCCTGCCATTGTGCAAATGAACAATCAACGCAAACGATAGATGATCAAAGCTGCATAAAGCTGCAATAAATCTTTTGCGTTATAAGGGTCTTTTCCTGTAATGCGGCGAATCTTTTCTAAACGATAGCGCAGCGTATTGCGGTGAATGAATAATTTGTTCGCCGTCTTGTTCAATTCTCCTTTTTCCTCGATATACGTACTGAGCGTTTCTTGTAGTTCCCCTGTTTCATCTTGACAAAGAAGTTCTTCGTAAAATGAAAAAAATTGTTTTGCCAACGGTAGCTCCCCGATATGTGACAAAACCATTTCCAAGGCAATGTTTTCATAATAATAGACACGTTCATTGGGGTAGATTTTCCTTCCTATCTTCACCGCTTGCTTTGCCAATGTGTATGAATATCTGAATTCGCCAATATTGGCACCGTAAGGACCAATACCAATTTTTCCTCCAGGCATCTTTCGAGCCCATCTTTCCGCCGCATGGATTACGTCTCCAATGCTTTTTTCCTTGTGAGGCGCCCATTTCAACACGGCGATTTCGGAAGCGTATGTAAATGCAGCCACATCTTCCTGCTCTAATTCGTACGTAAGCACTCGAAAAAAACGTATTTGCTGTTCGGGAGTTTCGATTACCACCATAAACCGTGGAAGAGATAAGTCGATGCCGAGCGTCTTTGCCCGTTTGAGAAAACGCTCCTCTTCAATATGGTCATCAAAAATGAGCTGGTTGATCAGCTCTTCCGTGAGGCGCTGCTTCCACTGTCCTTGTTCTAAAAAAAATGATTGCTGCAACACAAGTTCAGCCGCCATTTTCACTAAGTGCGCATACTCCCGAATGTCGTCAGGATGCCCAGTAATGCCAATTACTCCTACCGTTTCCCCTAGAAAATGAATTGGCAAATTAATCCCCATTTTGACTCCGTTTAGCCGCCATACGGACCGTTCGTCAATTTCAACAGTCTTATTTTCCTTTAGTACTAGCAATGCCCCTTCATGAACATCACCGATTCTCTCTTTATCGCCGGAGCCAATAATAACTCCTTCCCGATCCATCACATTAATGTTTCTTCCTAAAATCTTCATGGTCCGTTCGACGATTTCTTGCGCTAACTCTTTCGTAAATGGATACAACACTTCTCCCTTCTTCCTCACAAAATTCATAAATACTCGCAATTACATTTTACACATCATCTCTGACATTGTTGTTTTTATTATCGTGTAAGATAACGCAAACATCGCACTGATGCTATCACCGCAATACGGAATTCAAAAAACCAATTTGAACATAAATTGAGTTGTAAAAAGCAAGCTATATCACCTCGTAAAATCACTTTTTCCGGTACTTTATTCACAAGTTCATGAACTCCTATGTCAAAAGTCGATTCAACCAAAAAGAAGGGATAAAACGCCAAATTTAATCGGGGAGCCTGTTGAGATAATGGATCCGTTATGGATGAGTGCATGGAGGAGCAGCGAAGGAATGAGCCCATAAAGGGGAGAGGGGGAATGGTTGTTCACACCGGATGTGGAAGAAAAAACAAAGAGAAGATTTCCCCCGGCTCTCCGCACGGCAGGAAACCCTCTCTTTTGGAGCCTCTATGCCTGGATTTAAATCCCCGGCATCAAGCTTCGTTTATGTTCCGAAATGCGGTGCAGGGTATCAATCCTCTCCTTCACCCTGGGATCCGCCTCGCCGGTGATGATGTAGCGGTCTAAATCTTCATACGTAAAGCCCATCTCCCCTTCATCGGTCTGATCCGCCCACAGGTCGGCGGTGGGGGGTTTTTTGCGGATCGATTCCGGAATTCCCAGGTATTCGGCTAGGATGCGAATCTGGGTTTTGGTCAGCGTGGCGATGGCGTTGAAATCGGCCAATCCATCCCCCCCTTTGGTCATATAACCCACATAAATTTCGCTGGCGTTACAGGTGTCCGCCACAAGATACCCCTTCTGATTGGCGATGGCATACAGGGTCGTCATGCGCAGCCTGGCCTTGGTGTTCCCCCTTGCCATATCGTTCAGGGGGAGTACGGCTTCCTCGATGCTTTGGATGATCGCATCATACGCTTTATTCAAATTCACGGTAACGAGGTTTAACCCGATGGCCTCCTTTAGCTTCGCCGCATCCTCCCCGTGCACCTCTTGGGAGTAGGCGGGCATCCAAACCCCAACCACCCGGTCTCGTCCCAGGGCACGGATACATAGCGCCGCCGTTACGGCACTGTCGATGCCTCCGGAAATTCCCACCACCGCTCCATTTAACCCGTTCCCCAAAACCTGTTCCCGGATAAAGTGTAATCGTCTCTCCAGATCCTCCTCCAGGTTCTCCCTGTATTCTTGGATAAATTGAAGAAAACGGTCCATGACGTCCGCTCCTTTCTTTTCTTTGTTAATCATTATAACAAAAAATGAAAGGAAACTCTACAACGGCGCCCGGACCCGCTGAGCGAAACCGTTCATCACCGTTCTTTTTTTTTCATGAGGAAGTGGATCATGCGTATCCCCATTACTTATATCCCGCCTCTTCTTCCTCCTCCCATTTTTCTGCCCAGTGCTCCAAATCGAAAAATTTCTCCTGGGTTCCCTGCCAGAGACCGTAAGGGGAAGGCGGCCTCATCATCCCTGCCGGAGGATAAGCCATGGGGGCGATGCTGTATGAGAAGAAGGGCAACCCCATTCCAGGAAATCGATCATAAGCTGAACCATATGCCGGGCGGATGGGATAGGGCGTCCCAATGCCGTACGAACCGAACGGATGATTGGGGAACACCCCCGGGGTTGGGGAAGGGAACCCTGAAAATCCATAGGCCGATGCATAGATTTGCGGCCCGTGCGCCGATGGGAGTTCGTGTGGCGGGGCATCCATCCAGGACGCACCGGCTTGCGGGGAATCGATCGGTTCCGGACGGTGAATGCCCGGCGGGGTGAAGAACTCCGAGTACGTATGCGGCCAATCCCAGGCAGCGCTCCCGCCCTTCACCGCAGGAGGATCCATCGGACTTGATTCGTCGACCGCATTCGGCATCTTGGAAAAAAGGTTCTCGGGGACCTTTTCTTTACCGGCGGGTTTTTCTAATCCTTCCTTTGGTTTCAGCTCAATCTTTGGTTGTATCTTTTCTTTCGGCTTTAGTTCTACCTTTGGCTTCATCTCTTCCTTCGGTTCTAGTTCTTCCATCGGTGCCGGGGGGTAGGAAGGAGCTTTTTCTTCCGCCGCTTCTCCCCTTCCTCCCCCTGTCTCCTGGTTTTCGGGAATCTCGGCAGGCCGCGCAGGTCGCCCCGCGAGGATTCCGTCTCGTGAGAGAGACATGCGGACCCCCTGGGACGGTATGCCTAATTTCATCCCAGCGATAATGGGGGTTCCTTCGATCAGACCATTCGCCTTTACGATCTCCTTCTCATCCACTTCATAGATTTTCGCCAACAGGGATAAGGTTTCCCCAGGACGTACCATATGAATGCGCACAGGCATAGCCTCCTATCTGGATGCATTAGTCACTATAACCTATGCACCCAAATCGGCAACGTGTTATAGAAGAATGCCTATTCTTTCGATTCATATACCGGATAGCTTCCTAGAAAGCGGACCTTGCAGCCCAGGGCTTCGATCTCCGCAAAGGTGGAGGGGAGGAGAATCGCATCCATCGGCCGTTCAATATCGATGAAAAAATGGTAGCTCCCAAGTCCCTTCTTCGTGGGGCGGGACTCGATGCGGGAAAGGTTAATCTTACGCCAGCTAAAACAGGAGAGCACCTGATGGAGGGCTCCCGGAAAATCGGCTCCCAAGGTGACGAGAATGGTGGTCTTCCTCTTGGGGGAAGGGGGAAGGGAAGGCTCCTCCCGCCCTACCATGAGGAAACGGGTATGATTCTCCTCATAGTCCTGAATTTCTTCCGCCCGAGAGACGAGATGATAAAGGTTAGCTGCACGTCGATTGCCGATGGCTGCCCACGGTTTGTCCGGGGATTCATAAACGAGACGGCAGGCTTCACTGGTGCTGGGCATAAATTCGACTTCCGCGTGGGACAATTCCTTTCGCAGATAGCGATGGGTTTGGGCGATGGCCTGGGGATGGGAATAAATCTTCTCAATCTCGGAAAAAGGAAGCCCCTGGTTCCTCGGATGAACGTAAAGGCCATGGTGTATGGGTAAAACCACTTCCGCCCAGATGGTTAGGTTTACTTCATGGATGAGCCAGTCGATCGATTGATTCACCGATCCTTCGATCGAGTTTTCGATGGGGACGATGGCATAGTTTACCTCTCCCCGGTCGGCTGCTTCCAAACAGTCAGGGATGGTTCGGTAACCGATGCGCTCCCCTTCATACGGAAGGGAGAGGGCCGCCTCTTCTGAAAAAGAACCGGACGGCCCCAGGAATGCCAACGTTTCTTTCAATGGTTTTTCCTCTCTTTCTCAATCAATGGTTCCACTCCATGGTATGATGTTCAAGATAAGTCACTGCAGCATCCGCCGGAAGAGGCGAATAAATCATGCGGAAAAATCTTTCCGGTTAGACCCGTTCTGTGATGGGGAGATGTTCTGCCCGGGCTCCTACCCGATCCATCTCCAGAGATAGGAAGCGGACTTTTTGAAGCCATTTTACCCCTTCTTCGTGGAGCAGGGATTGAAACGCCTCTCTCTCCCCCCGTCCTTCAAAAAGGGCCATGAAGGTGGGACCGGCACCGCTAAGATAAATCCCTTTGTTCCCCTTACCGCTCCAGGCCATGATCTCTTCTCCGAAAGGAATAAGGGGAAGACGGTAAGGTTGATGAATCTTGTCCGTTAAAGCCTGCCTTAGGTAGGAGGGATCTCCTCCCGTTAAGGAGGCGATGAGGAGAGCGGTCCTTGAGATCGTATGAATGACATCGTTTCGTTCATAGTGTTCCGGAAGAGCCGATCTAGCCTGGATGGTGGAGAGGGGAGTCTCCGGAACGATGGCTAAAAAGGAGAGGGAAAGTACGACCGGAACCGGAACGGCAAAGGCTCTCCCCTCCTCGACAAAGGCCGCCGTCATTCCTCCATAGAGGGCTGCCGCCACGTTATCCGGGTGTCCCTCCATCTCATAAGCGAATTGGAGGAGTTCCTCCTTCGTATACGGAGAGCCGCTCCATTCATTCCCCAGGAGGAGGCCGGCCACAATGGCGGTGGCGCTGCTGCCCAATCCCCGGGAGAGGGGGATCTGGCTGTCCAATTCGATGTGAAGGGGAGGTGCCGTCTCCCCCTTTTTCTCAAAAATATAGGAAAAGGCACGATAGACCAGGTTGGTTTCATCGGTGGGCAGGCGATCTTTTAAGGCCGGAGAGAGGTGGATCACCGTCTCCAGACTCTCCTTCGCCGTCACGGTGAGGTAGAGATTTAAGGCGATCCCTAAGGAATCGAAACCGGGACCTATATTGGCAGAGGTTCCCGGAACTTGAACGCGGATTCTCCTCTCTTTAGGCACGGCTCTTTTCCCCCTCCATCTCTCTTTGGCGCAGGGCTCTGATGAGAGAGGTGAGATCCGCATCGATGGATTGGGTCACAGGCGGGGCAACTTCCATGGCCGTCCCCGGATCCTTTAAGCCATTTCCCGTCAGAACGGCGACGACTCGAGATCCTTTCCGTATTTCCCCTGATATGACCTCTTTGCGGACTCCCGCCACGGAGGCGGCGGAGGCGGGTTCAACGAAGATCCCTTCCAACCGTGCCAAATCCTGATAGGCGGATACGATCTCTCGATCGGTCACGGAGTCAATCTTCCCCCCGGATTGCCGCATCGCTTCTACCGCCCCTGTCCAACTCGCAGGGTTGCCGATGCGGATCGCCGTTGCGACGGTCTCCGGCTCTGCGATGGGTTCCCCTCGGACGATCGCTGCAGCCCCCTCCGCTTCAAAACCGAACATGCGCGGCCGTTTCCCATGTGGAAGATACTGGACAAAACCCTTCCAATAGGCGGTGATGTTTCCCGCGTTACCCACCGGGATCGCCAGGATATCCGGAGCGCTTCCCAACTCGTCCACGATCTCAAAGGCAGCCGTTTTCTGCCCTTCGATCCGATAAGGGTTAACCGAATTGACCAGGGTGATGGGTTCTGATTCGGTGAGCTGCCGGACAAGGCGGAGCCCTTGATCAAAATTGCCGCGGATCTGATACACCTCCGCTCCGTAGAGAAAGGCTTGCGCCAGTTTACCCAGCGCCACCTTTCCTTCCGGGATGATCACGATCGCCCGGAGCCCGGCCCGGGCCGCATAAGCGGCTGCAGAGGCGGAGGTATTTCCGGTGGAAGCACAGATGATGGTCCGGCTCCCTTCCTCCATCGCTTTGGCGACGGCCATCACCATCCCCCGGTCTTTAAACGAACCGGTGGGGTTTAGCCCTTCAAGTTTTACATGCAGTTCAACCCCCAGACTCTCCGACATACGGGGGAGAAAGACCAGGGGGGTATTTCCCTCGTTTAGGGTTAACAGAGGGGTTGATTCCGTCACAGGGAGATATGCTTTATATCTTTGTAATATGCCTTGGGCCATCTGCTCCACTCCTCTCACTTTTTGACGTCCCTTCACGCGGCGTGCCGTTCTTCATACTCTGCTCATCCTAATCGTTCTACCATCCTCTCTAAATCCTCTTTTCCCTTTATCATTTCTTCGCCCCGAACGTCGCGGAAAAGGGATTTACCCCCTCCCGACGACGCTCGCTTTGGAAACCCCCTCCATTTGATTCAATCCATCAATGAGTTCACTCACACTACTCTCCAAGGTAGAAGTGTCCAGGGTAAGC
Organism: Thermicanus aegyptius DSM 12793; assembly: GCF_000510645.1. Lineage (NCBI taxonomy): Bacteria > Bacillati > Bacillota > Bacilli > Thermicanales > Thermicanaceae > Thermicanus > Thermicanus aegyptius. The sequence goes on from NZ_KI783301.1 coordinate 1,914,174, forward strand.
GTTACATTGGCTACCCCCTGCAGGGGAATGGCTTGATTGATGGTGAGAACGTTACAGCCCGTTTCTGCAATATAGCGCAATACTTGGGATAGAATCCCTGTCTTGTGAACCAGATTCATGCTCACCACGATGATCTTCTCTTTCACGACCGCCTGAAAAGGAAAGACACCGTCCTTATATTTATAAAAGGCACTCCGGCTTAATCCCGTTCTCTGTACGGCCTCCATCACCGTTTCCGTTTTCCCGCTGGCCAACAATTGTTTTGCTTCGATGGTTTTCACAATCGCTTCTGGGAGGAGATCACCGCGAACTAAATAGAAGGTCTCCTCCGGTTTTCCCTTCAAGTCCATATTCCCCCTTCAATAAACACATGTGCATCCGATATAGACAGTATAAAGAAGAATTCTGTTTCGATCAACCCTTTTTTGCCGAAAAAAAACCGGCGCTTACTCCCCTCCGAATGAGTAAGGCCGGCGTTCGTTCATCCCTTGTTTTCTACCCACATTCCTTGCACCAATTGACCGTAGCCCTGAAAACGGATGTTGATCGATTTCATCTCATCCAGATGAGGAGAGTCCATCACCTGGAAATGAAGGTGGGGCTCCATGGAATCCCCGGAGTTTCCCACATAACCCAGCAGATCCCCGCGGGAAACCTTATCCCCTATCTCCACCGCAACGCTCCCCTTTTGCAATTGGGACAGGAGGCTGTATTCCCCGCTTCCATGTTTTAAAATCACATAGTTTCCAAACGGGTCGTCAAGATTGGGGATTCCCGGCTGATTTTCCTCCACATCCTCCTCCACAGCGACAACGCTTCCCTCGGCAGGGGCATATACCGGCTCCCCATAGCAATAATACTCTTCATTCGTCGCCCCGGTTCCTTCGTATTCCACCCCTTCCTCCATCTGGACGAAGTCCACGGCATACCGCTCCTGCTCCGATTTATAGTGATAATTGACCACCTCATCGGTGCCGCCCGAGAGGACAAACCAGACCCCTTCGAAGGGAAGGGAAAAAATGGTTTTGCTATATATTCCGTCGTTGGCCGAATAGGTCTCGAGCGGAGTAATGAGGAGGGCCTCCAAACGATTTTTCTCATTTAAGACCGCGGTAACCGATTTCCTCTTTGAGTCGTCGATCCAAATATATTTCCATCCATCCTTTGTTTTAAATTTCGTCTCTAATCGGTATTCTTTAACCCCTTCATTAAAGGCTTTTCCCAACTCGGCCAGACTTTGATAAGGGAGCTGTTGCTGAAAGCTCTTCGTGGCATGTTCGTAGATGTAGGCAAAGTCGTTCCGATGAAAATGGGAGATGATCTCTTCGGGAGTGGTAGGAAGATCGGATGCAGGAGGAGTTTCCACTTGAGGCGGAGAGACGGAATTGCCCGCTTCTTCCCCACAACCGCTGATGAGTACGAGCAGGCTTCCTAATAGAAGTATCGTAATCGTTTTTTCTGTCCTTCGCAGGATCTTCCCATTCATCTGCCTTTTCCCCTTTCTCCGTCCTTCTTCCCATATCTTCAGGAGTGCGTGTAAAAATGACAGAATCTATTTTACACTCTTATAAACGGATAAGAAGAGAAAAAGTTTCACCATTCGTAGTTTGAAATTGGGGCCCTACCGTCATCTTCCATTGCACAAAAACATACATCCCGTTCCACGACGATTGTGGTCCGGGATGTTTTCAGTTTCAAATTTGGGATCGGCTTTTTCGACTATACGCTTTTGAAACAGCCCTTCTCCAGTTGATCTCCGAAACGTTTACATCTCCAGAAGTTCTCCCTCTTTCACCGTCGGTTTCCTCAGGTTAAAGAGCGCGCGAACCGTGAAGATGAGGAGGGGAACCACTCCCAGGAGGATAAAGGCGGAATCGGGAATCAACCGAATCCAGAGAAGGAAGCGAACCGATCCATCTTGAAAAAATGCGGCGGAGCGTGAAAACCAGTACCCGGAATCGTAGGCCATTTTTAATTGAACCAACCCCACGGGAAGGAGTGTGAAGAGAATCATGCCCGCGAGTCCTAAGTTTAACCCCCACACCGATACCTTCAGCCACTTGTCGTTCCACCACTCCGGTTTCACCACATTCCGGAGGGAGAAGAGAAGGACGGCGATGGCAAACATCCCATAGACCCCCATCATTGAGCCATGCCCATGGGCTGCAGTCAACATTTGCCCATGTTCAAAATAGTTGACCGCCGGTAGATTGATCAAAAAGCCCAAGACGCCCGCTCCAAGAAGGTTCCATATGGCGGTGGAGATAAGGAACCAGAATGAGGCACGGTAGGGGAAGTTTACTCCCCCATGTCGCAACATCCTGTAGTGTCCGTAAGCGTCGAGAATAAGGAGGGTGAGTGGAATCACTTCCAAGGCAGAGAAGACCGCTCCCAGGGCAACCCATACCTCCGGTGAACCGTTATAGTAATAATGATGTCCAATCCCGATCACGCCGGAACCTAGCAAAAGGATGATCTGAAAGTAAAGGGCTCGTATCGTGGAAGCTTTGGTGGTAAGTTTCATCTGCACCATGAGAAAACCGATGACCACGACGGCAAATACTTCGAAGATGCCCTCCACCCAGAGATGGATGATCCACCAGCGCCAGTAGTCGGCAAAAGTAAAGCTGGTTCCCGGATTTATGAGAAAGGCGAAGAGGTAAAAGAAGGGAACGGCGATGGCTGAATAGAAGAGAAGGTGAACCAGACCGCCCCGGTCTTTTTCCTGCTTTAGCCCATCTCTTAAGCCTCGATAGACGATGATCAGCCAAAGGGTCATTCCGATCGCCAAAATAATCTGCCAGATCCTTCCAAGTTCCAAGTACTCCCATCCCTGATGACCGAGAAGAAACCAGACATTTCCCAGGAAGCCTTTCGCTCCTAACCACTCTCCCACCATGCTCCCGCCAACCAAAACAACGAGTGCCCAAAAGAGGAAGTCTACCAGTAACCCCTGATATTTCGGCTCCCTTCCGCCGACGAGGGGAGCCACATAGATCCCCATGCCCAGCCAAGCCGTGGCGATCCAGAAAATGGCCAATTGAAGATGGTAGGTTTTCGCCAACGTAAAAGGAAAGAGATTAACGATCCAATCCAATCCATAGAAAGAATCGGGTTCCAAATAATAGTGGGCCAGGAGTCCTCCAAACATGACCTGTACAAAGAAGAGAGCTGCAACCACGGCAAAATATTTTCCCGTCTTCCGTTGGGAAGGAGTTAGCGGATCTGCCGCCAGATTGAATGAGGGGAAATGCCCAGGGAGATAAGCCTCTTCCATCTCCAGTTTGTAGCGATAGTAGACAAACATGATCAGGGCTAACATGAGGATGAGTACTGTGACGGAGATGCCGCTCCACAAAATGGCGCCAAAGGAAAGTTGATTGCCCGCTTCCGTATAAAAAGGCCAATTGTTGGTATAGGTGATCGTTTCTCCAGGCCGCAAGGTACTGGAAAGCCATGCGGTCCAAAAGAAGAAATCGGAGAGTTGATCAATTTGGTCTCCTGATGCGACGTAGGCGCGATCCCCACGAGGCATGTGCGCTTCGGAGATGAAGGCGGGTAGAATCCCATTCTCATCCCCTTGGGTAAAGGCTTTCTTGTAATACACCCTCACAGCTTCCAATCCGGCGGTCTGGGCATCTGTCAAGACCAATTGCTTTTTCGCCGCATCGTAACGGTTTTCTTTGATCTCCGCAATCACCTTTTCACGGATCGCCGCCTGTTCTGTAGAGGATAAGGCGGTAAATGCTTTCTTATAATCGACTCTTGCGTAGAATTCCTGCATCGCTTCCGTATACACTCGGAGGGTTTCCGCCGTGTAATCCGGGCCCAAATAGGAACCATCCCCGAGCACCGTTCCATAATCCATCAACCCATACTTTTGGAAAACCGCCTGTCCACCGATGAGCTGCTCCTTGGTAAAAACAATTTCCCCCGCTTGATTAACCACCTTCTCGGGACGGGGAGCTTGGTCTTTAAAAACCCAGTACCCCCCCATGAGGAGAACCGAAAAACTTAAAATGAGCGTAAAAATGAGAACCGATTTAAGAAAGGAAATCCGGGTGGTTCCCGCCTCTTTCATCGCCGAATGGCTGGCAGGCCGTTCCTTCGCCATCACACATCCTCCCTTTTTTCTTTGATTTAACGACCTCATTGTACGAGGCTTGAAAAAAGGGAGGCGTGACGGAAATCACAGATTTGAATGCCGCTTGTTACAATTCTGTTACAGCTTCTCTTTCATCTTTTTCCTTCCTCATCTCTTCCCATCTCCTTGGTTTTGCTCGTTCCCTTTTTCTTTCTCTCCACCTTTTTTCTTCTCATGTTCCGCCTTTACATCCTTTCCCCCTTCGTTCTTTTTGCCGGACCCTTCCTTATTTCCCGATTCCTTATTTCCCGATTCGTTATTTCCCGATTCGTTATTTCCCGATTCGTTCGTTTCTTTTCCTCCCGTCTTTTCTCCTACTTGCTTTATCTCCCCGCTCTGTTTTATGCCTTCCCCGGTCCGGCCGCTCGCATTCTTCCCCGCATCATCTTTCTTCTGACCCTTCTTCTCCCCTTCCGCCCGCTTCACTCCGTCGATCCCATTCACTCCCTGATCCTCCGTGTTCTCGTCCTTCTTCCCCTTGCCGTTGTCCCCTTTTTGGGGTTCTTGTCTCAAGATTTCCCCGTCGTTCAGGATATCGTTCAGGTTGATCTTGAATTCCTCCATCAGTTGTACGGTCGGCGTTTTTTTCTCTTTCTCGGAAATCTTCGACCCACTTTTTTCTAAATATTGGAGAACGGCATATTTATAAACGGGAAGATTTTTTTTGTGGGCCTCGTCCAGATTTTTCGGATCGGCGGAAGTGAGGATCACTTTCCCTTTCTCTTCACCTGCCGTCAAGACCTCGCCGATTTTCGCAAGGATTTCTTCTTTTTTGACCTCACTTTTTAGCGGAACAACGGTAGCGACGACCCAGGCATCCGGTTTTTGAAGATACCCTTTCTCTTTCGCTCTGGCCGTAATCTCGCCAACCGCCTCCGTTATGTTCGCCCCTTTTAACAGAAGCCCTTCTAAGAAACGGTTCGTTTCCTCATCATAGGCAATCACCTTTTGCACCCGATCTTGGCGGTCCACATAAAGCTCCAGGTTGGGATTGATGTCCAGGGCAACGACATAGGCGGCCTCCGGTGTGATCGGTCGAATCAATATGGACCCTGCAATGATGAGGAGGATCAGGGCGGCCACCGCGAGGCGGCGCAGGGGGAATCGTTGTATCCCAGGAAATCCCTTCTTGCCGGCGATGCCCTCGTTCGAAGGAGCCAACTCCTCTTCGATCTCATATTCCAACTCCTCGCCGAGGAGGGGGAGGGGATGGGGAAGAGGGCGGCGGTAAAATCCTCCATCTTGCCCCAGAAGGATCATCCCGTCCTGTTCCAGCTTTAAAACGATCCCTTTTCCCTTTTTCATGTTTCATCCCCTCCTTTTCGTATGTATTCTTTCAGGCGTTCCAAATCAGGATGAAGAAGAAGGATAATGACCGCTAATATATATTTACGGTTTTTCTCGATGGTTTTGGTGGGGGTCCCGGAGTAGCGGGCCAGATCGGCGATCGGAAGCCGCCTTTTTTTTCTCAATTTCTCCACCAGTTCAGGGGAGGTGGCGAAGGTTTGGGCCAGTTTAAAACAGTTTTGCCGGGTGTCCTTATGTTTGGGGGAGATGTCGGGAAGTTCATGGAAGGAGAGGTGATATTTCTCCAATTCCGACTCATAGAGGAGAATCTCTTGGATCAGTTCCGCGCGCCCTTCTTCCCATTGATGCCGGCGCAAGGCTTCTTCCCACTCATAGGGAGAGGTTTCCCCTTCTTCTCCCTCCCCGTCGATGGGGCGCCCCTCCTCCAGGGACAGGTGGTTAAACTTTCGCTCCTTGCGAAAGAAGTCGATCAATTCCCTGGAGATGAGGAGATAGCTGTAGCTTAGAAAATGCTTGCCCATCTTTTCGTCGTAATGATCGATGGCTTTGTTTAAGGCGTTTAAGCCGATGCTGCTTTCGTCGTCGCTCCAAGTGAGAAAGCGATGGGTAATTCTGGAGGCCACATTTAAAACAAAGGAGCGGAAATGGCTGAGCACTTTTTCCCGGCTTACCTGATCTCCACTCTTCGCCTTTTTGATTATTTGACGCAATTCTTCCTCGTTCATCCTCTCCCCCCTTCCCCGTAGGAGCGGTTTCGCCCTTTTTCTCTTCCGGTTTAGGGCGTTTCTCTTAAACCTCACTTGCAGCAAGCTGCATCCTGCCGGATCGGTTTTATTATGGACGGGACCCTTTTATCAGTACGCCCTACCTCTTCATTTTCGGAGGGGTTTTTCCGTTTTCCTAAAACTTGCGGAAAGGGTGGCGCGCGCTCTGCCTCAGTTCTTCTTCCGCCAAACGGTAGAGATATTCATGGGTGTAAAGGGGTTCCTCCCCTTCCGCAGGCTTCACCCGGACATAAGTGCCGTCCGTCATCAGCTCCCGCCGCTTCACGTTATCCATCAATTGGATCTCCAAAAATTGGATGATGCGTTTCTTCAATCGGGGGTTAAGGATGGGAAAGAGGGCTTCCACCCGCCGGTCCAGATTCCGGGTCATCCAGTCGGCACTGGAGACAAAGACCTTCTCCCGCCTCCCGTATTGAAAGTAGTAGACGCGGCTATGTTCCAGGAACCGGCCTACGATGCTAAAAACCCGGATATTTTCGCTTATCCCGGGTATACCGGGGCGAAGACAGCAAATGCCCCGGATGATGAGGTCGATCTTTACCCCACAGGAAGAGGCGCGATAGAGGGCTTTGATCATCTCCTTATCGGTGAGGGAGTTCATCTTGGCGATGATATGCCCCGGCCGCTCCGGCGTGGAATGGGAGATCACCTCTTCAATATTGGCGATGAAGGTTTCCCGAAGCCCCGTCGGCGCCACGCTCAGATGGTGCAGTTCAGGCAGGGAGGAGTAGCCGGAGAGTTGGTTAAAAATCGAGGAGACATCCTCCCCGATCGCTTCGTTCACGGTAAAAAGGCTAAGGTCGCTGTAGATTTTGGCGGTATTCTCGTTATAATTGCCGGTGCCCAAATGGACATAACGGCGGAGCCGATCCCTTTCTTGCCGGACGACCAGGATCATCTTCGCATGGGTTTTTAGTCCCACCAAGCCGTAGATCACATGGCAGCCGGCCTGCTCCAGCTTTTTCGCCCATTCGATGTTTTTTTCTTCATCAAAACGAGCTTTAAGCTCGACCAAAACGGTCACCTGCTTTCCCCTTTCCGCCGCCTCCGCTAAAGCGGCTACGATGGGGGAATCGCCTCCTACCCGGTAGAGGGTTTGTTTAATCGCCAACACGTGGGGATCTTGGGCCGCCTGCCGAACGAAATGGATGACCGGTTCAAAAGATTCATAGGGGTGGTGAATCAAAAGATCTTTGTTGCGGATCGCTTCAAAGATGTCCTGTTCTCCCCTAAGATCCACCGGGGGAAGGGGGGGAAGATCCGGATACCGAAGGGATTGAAAACCGGACTGGCCCACGAACCGATAGAGGAAGGTGAGATCAAGAGGTCCTTCAATCTCTACGAACTCATGGGGGCTGATCTCTTCCCATTCTTCCAACACCCCCCTCAGGAAGGGGTGCATTCCCTTCTCCACCTCGATGCGGACAGCGGCCCCCATCTTCCGCTTCTTCAGTTCTTTCTCGATTTCTTCCAGGAGGTCTTCCGCTCCCTCTTCATTCAATGTGAGGTCGGCATTCCGAGTAATCCGGAAGGAGCCTGCGGAGAGGATCTTCTTTCCCCGGAAAAGATCGGTCAGATGATTGCGGATCAACTCTTCCAAGAGGATATAGGTTCGTTTTCCCTCCTGATTGGGAACCTCGATGAAACGGGGCAAAACGCTCGGAACCTGAACGAAGGCAAATAGGTGCTTCTCCTTCTCCGCCTCTTCCGGATCGATCAGGATGGCCAGGTTTAAGCTGCGGTTTAAGAGCATGGGGAAGGGGCGGCTTGCATCGACCGCCATGGGGGTGAGCACCGGGTAAATGAGCCGGTCGAAGAGGTCGGATAGGTAGGCTTTCTGGTCTTTGTTTAATTCTTTAAATTTCAAAAAAAGGATCCCCTCTTGGGCCAGAAGGGGGAGGAGCTGATCGTTCCAGGCAGACATCATCTCCCCCATGAAGATCTTGCTCCGCTCCAAAGCCGCTTCCCACTGCTCTCTGGCACTCATTCTCGTCTTATTGTCAATGATGTTTCTCCCTGACTTCACCTGATCCTTCAGGCCCGCGATGCGGACCATGAAAAATTCGTCCAGGTTGGAGGCGGTGATCGCCAGGAATTTTAACCTCTCAAAGAGGGGATTCTTCTCATCCCGGGCTTCCTCCAGCACCCTCTCGTTAAAGGAGAGCCAGCTTAACTCCCGATTGATGTAGTAGGATGGATGGTCAAAATCTTTCGTTTCATTCTCTAATCCCATCCCGATTCACCTCCAACGAAAAATCCCTGTGATAGGCTTTCGAAAGCTTCTTCACCCATTCAGAGGCCAGTTCCATCTGCAAAAAGGAGTCTTCCGCGGCTCTCACGCGGATCGTGCCCCCCTTCTCCCCTCCGATAAATTCAATTTCCTTTATATCTCCGGTTTCTGTCCGGTCCAACGTGCGGACAAAGCGAAGCAGGACGCCCAACTGGATCACCAGAGGGAGATCTTCTTCATGGAGGAATTCTTCGTAACGGGATAGCTCCGTGCTCACTTGTTTCGTGCTCTTATACGAGGCGATGGCGGCGATTAAGACCCGCTCCCGATGGGTGACGCCGTACAAGGGAGCGTGAAGAAGGAGGTAAAAGGTATGCTTGCTGGCGTCGTAGATGCTGATGCTCCGGCCTACATCGTGGAGGAGAGCGGCCGTTTTTAGCCACTTCAACTCCTCTTTTCCAAACGCGTGAATCCCCGCTTCCTTCATCGCCGTAAAAAGTCGCTCTGAAAAACAGGCTACACGCCAGGCATGCGCACGATTCATATGAAAATGATCCAGGTTATTCTCGATGCTGTGGAGGAGCATGTCGGAGAGGAGTTCCTCATTCTTTGCTTTTAAGACCTCTTCCATGAGGATTCCGTCTCTCAGCCCCTTATTGCTCAAAATAAATTGGTTGGCTTCCGCTCTCCTTACCACCAGATCCAGGATGGCGGCACCGGCGATGATGATGTCGGCCCGGTCTGCGGAAAGGCCGCCCATCTCCTTTCGCTTCGTCAGAGGGGTGGAAAGCAGGAGTTCAAGGATGCCGGTTACCTCATAGGGCCACATCTGGTAGGCATGCAGGATGCTTAACGGATACTGGCGCTGAGCTTGGTGAATTTTGGCGATGGTACGGGCCGCTCCGCCCATGCCGATGACGGGGCAACGCCTTCCCGCCGTCCATGGATACTTCTCCAATTCGGTAAGGAGGGTCCGCTCCAGGCGCTTCATCTCTTTGGATGTCGGGGGATCGCCCTGCAGGAATTCCTTCGTTGCGTTGACGCCTCCATAGGGAATGGAGATTTTCTCCAACACCTTTCGATCTTTAAAATAGGTGATTTCGGTGCTTCCTCCGCCCACATCGACGGTGAGGGCTTCCTCCAAGGGAATGGTGTTTACCACAGCCAGGTATCCGTAACGGGCTTCTTCTTCCCCGCTTAAGATGCGGACGGGAATACCGGTCTCCCGGTAAATCCTCTCCACCAATTCCTCCCGATTCTTCGCGATCCGCACCGCCTGGGTGGCAACGCAGATCACCTCTTCCACCTCATACGCTTCGCAAAGTTGTTTAAACTGGCGCAACACATGAACGGTGATCCGTATCCCTTCATCCGAAATCCGGCCTTCCCGGTTGATGTGGTTGCTGAGGCGAACCACCTGCTTTAAGTTATCTACCTCTTTTTGGGTTCCGTGGGGGCCCTGCTGGTAGACCACCAACCTAACCGAATTAGAACCTAAATCGATCACCGCTTTTAACATGGGTTGATACTCCTTTCCCCTTTATGTTCAAATCGTAGGCATAAGACCGGTTACCCGATTTACAGGATGTGAATGAGCCGCTCCATGTCGATGATCATCCTCCCATCCTGGCTATAGGAAAGGAGCCCTTCCTGTTTTAACTGGTTTAAGGAGCGACTCATGGTCTCCCGACTGGTCCCGATCATGTTGGCCAATTCTTTATGGGTAAAACGGTTGCGTATTTTCCTCCGCCCATCCGGGAGCGGATCTCCGTAGTTTTTCGCCATACGGAGCAGAAGTAGGTAAATCTGCTCCTGGGTGTCGTGGAGCAATTTTTCTTCGAGGCGTTGGTGCAGATCCATGAGACGATCGGACAGCTCCCGGAATAACCGAATGGTAATGCTGGGATGGCGAAGGAGAACTTCTTCAAAATCGGCGATAAACAAAACCATCGCCTCGGCTTCTTCCGTCGTTTCCGCATTGGCCGGATAGCTGCCCCGCTTAAAGAAGCCGATATGGGGAAAAAGGTCCCCTTCCTCCATGAGGTTTACCATCTGTTCCCGGCCATCTTCTCCAATGCGGTAGATTCTTACCTTTCCGGAGAGGAGGAAAAAGATCCGATCGAGGGGATCTCCCTCGTAGAAGAGATGGGTATGCGCCGGATAATGCCTTCTTTGGGAGACCTCGGCGAACTTTCCGAGCTCTTCATCGCTTAGGGTTTGAAACCATTCGATTTTTTTTAGCCGGTCCGAATCATCTTTTTCTATCATCACTTATTTTCCCTCTATGGAATGGTGTTCTCCTCTTTATTATTCACTTGTTTCTTATGTTAGGCAAGGTGAAATTGCGGACCGTCCAATGGGGATGGCCATCGCCACCTGTGCTTTCCTGGAAGGAACGATTCTCCTCGGGCTTTTCTTGGGGGGAAATCTTTCAATTGGGTGGGGACTGCCCCACTTCTCGAGAGGTGGTATGGAATCTTCCTTTTAGTCCGGAAAGGGGTGACGGAAGAAGGAAAGTACCACTTAGGGATGAGTTAAAGACAATCGAAAAAAATCCCCTGTTTCACTCGGACAGGGGATTTTTGCTTCTCTCTTCATATGGCCTTCTCCCGAAGAGCTTTTGGGATATAGATGCAGGTGGGTTCACTCGCCAGGTAATCCCCGGTCACCCCATATGCCCTCGCCCTGGAGCCGCCGCAGATCTGATTAAATTCGCAGACCCCGCACTTTCCTTTAAACCCGGAAGGATTCCGGAGGCTCTTAAAGATGGGAGATTCCCGGTAAATTTCCGCCAAAGGCTGTTCCCTCACATTCCCTGCTTTAATGGGCAGAAAGCCGCTGGGATAGACGTCCCCAATGTGGGAGATGAAGAGAAAACCGTTCCCATCCCGTACTCCCTGGGGAGCACGGCCCAGGAGGTCTTTGATGCCCCCCTCTTTCTGGGCGATGTAATCCTCGTAGCTCGCTGTCCCCTTTTCCTTCTCCAATTGTTGCAGATAGAAACGGCGGTAATGATGCGCTTCCGTCGTTTTGATCTGGAACGGGACCTCTTTATTCTTCCGATAGAGCCAGGCGAATACCTCTTCCGTCTCTTTCGCCGTGATCATATCCTTCACCTGCCCCCGTCCGGTGGGAACGAGAAAGAATACGCTCCAGAGGACGACCCCCTTTTTTTCCAGAAGGGCGGCGATGTTGTCCAAATCCTGCAGGTTATAGCGGGTGACGGTGGTGTTAATCTGGAGGGGCATTCCTAATTCGCGCAAGTAATCGATGGAGCGCATGGTGAGGTCAAAGGAACCGGGTACCCCGCGAAAGGCATCGTGTATCTCCGCATTGGACCCGTCCAGGCTAAAAGCCCAGCGGGAAAGGCCAACCTCCTTCGCCTTTCTCATCGCTTCTTTCGTCACTTTCGGCGTGGCACTCGGCGTCATGGAGACGCTTAATCCGATGTTGACGGCATACTCGGCGAGGTCAAAGAGGTCGGGCCGCATGAGAGGATCTCCCCCGGAGAAGACGAGGAGCGGCTTATCCAGTTCCAAGATCTGATCGAGGAGCCTCTTTCCTTCTTCGAAGGTGAGCTGCCGTGGATCCGCTTGGTACTGGGCTTCGGCCCGGCAATGCAGGCATTTTAAGGCGCACGCCCGGGTTACTTCCCAGATGACAATAAAGGGATTTACGTTATAATCCCGGGGTTTTACGGAAAGGGGTGTTGTCGGAGAGTCCATAGGTATTCCCCCTCGATTCTCTTTTTCCTCATCTTATCATTTCTTTCTCCCCAAAAATGTGACAGAAATCATACGTTTCACGGGGAAAGCGGCATTTCACCAATTTGTAACATTTCCGTTTCCTATTCACACCCTATGGATGAACCGTTTATCCACAATGACACAGGCAAAAGGGAGAAAAAAAGCTCTCCTGCCGATGGCAAGAGAGTCCAAAGTTCATCGATTTGGAAAGAATTGATTTGGAAAGAATTCCGACTATCGGGCCGTCTTACCTTTTTCCTGCCGTATTGATTCGAAACAGGGAATACAGGGGACAATAGCCGAACAATCCCGTCAAGAGAGGAATAAGTCCCAGCCAAGCCCAGGGCGTCTGTGGAGGAAGGAAAAGGAATGCAAGAAGGATAAGGCCAACCACAACCCGGATCACCCGATCCACCGTACCCACATTTTTCATCATCACACCTCCTATATACCTATACTACTTATAGTATACACCTTAAAAAAAAGAAAAGCAGAGGGATTTGTGACGGTTCTTTGAAGGATGGAAGGAGGAACGGTGTAGATGAACTTAGGGCTAGGGTGAGCGACCTAAAACGCGCAACATGTCGGCGACGAAGGATTGGGTCCCCATCAGCACCAAAATCCCGTTCCCATCAAGTCCCTCTTTTGTTTTAACGAGTGCTCTCTGCGGATCCGGAAGATGGCCTCCCCTTCCGCCCGCCTTTTGCAGCAACTCTTCGTAAGGGGCTTCGTAGGAAAGGGAAGGATTGGTCGTCTCCGTGGTGACGATGAGGTCGGCCGTCTCAGCCCATACCTGAAGGACCCCTTCCACATCCTTGTCTTTCGGCAGGGAAAGGAGGACGTGAAGGCGGGAATGGGGAAGGGAGGCGACGAGGCGGGAGAGGGATGCGGCGGAGGAACGGTGAATTCCCCCGTCTAAGATGATGAGGGGGTTCCTGCCCAGGATTTCACCCCTTCCCGGCCAGCGAAAGCGGCCAAAATCGCTCTTCTCCACGATTCTTTTTCCCTTCTCCCCAGTCCAATCCTTCACAACCCTTAGGGCGAGAGCCAGGTTTTCCCCTTGGTATTCCCCTAAGAGGGGAAGAAGGATGGGAGGAAGGCGTTCTTCCCCCAGACGAACCGTCGCTTCCGTCCCGGCCAGGGTGACATTCACTTTTTCAAGGGAAAAGTCCCTGCCGTACTCCCTCCAATGGATGAGGGAGGGAGGGGAAATCCCCCGCTTCTCTTTCCAATTCTTCATCTCTTTTAACGCTTCTTCCCCTTGGCGGCCAATGTAAACCCGCTCCACTCCCTCTCGGATGATGCCCAATTTATGGCGGACCACATCGGTCAAAGTAGAGCCCAATTGGTCCAAATGTTCCTCAAAGAGAGGGGTGATGACCGCCACCTGATGGAGGACTTGATTGGTTTCATCCATGAGGCCCCCGCGTCCTGCCTCCAGTACGGCGACCTCCACCTTCTCTTCTTGAAAGTGGAGAAAGGCGAGGGCTAGACTAACGGCGATGGGGCCGATATATTCCCCTTGAAGGGGCCGGACAGGAATTTTCTCCAGCTCCTCTTTTACCCGCTCCCCGTGGCGGTGAAAGGCATCTTTCGGAATGGGCAGACCGTTAACGCGAATTCTCTCCCGAAAATCGAGCAGATGGGGACTGGTAAAAAGCCCTACCCGAAACCCCATACTTTCCAAAAGAAAGGAGATCATCCGGGATACGGAACCTTTTCCCTTGCTTCCTGTTACCAGGATGACAGGGATTCCCCGATCCGGACTTCCCAACTTGTCCAAGAGGATGCGGGCAAATTCCGGCTTTCGCACCTCCTCATCCCGCTTGGAGCGAAGATGAGGGAGAGCCGCCATATAGGAGGCGTAGATGAAATCTTCTTCCAACATGCGTTCCTCCCCCTTTCTTACAAAAAATGAAAATCCCAGGCTTCTTGTCCATGAAACGGGCGGAAGGAGACTGCCTGGCGAAAAGATTCCACCACCCGGTGAAGAATGCGTTCCTCCTCCTCGTGAAGTTCCTCTCCCATGATGAGGACAAAACGGGTAACTCTCCCTTGCCCCGTCCTTAATAAAATCTCCCGGACGAAAATCTTCTTCTCCGTTACATGCTGCCGATAGGCGAGGAAATAACCGGAATAGCCTCCCGATGCATAGGGGAGGACTGAGACGGCATCGATGGAGGGGGCGGAAAGGAGGCTGGTGTCGATAAAGCCTTTCAGATCTTTGATCTTCCACCCCTGTACCAGCATGGTGGTACCTTCCCCCGCAGCCATGATCGTGTAGTAAACCTCTTCCCCGGTATAGGGTTGAAGATCCACCCTCCACGTGGAGGGAAAGGAGAGACGGACTCCCAACCGCTTAAAATGGTATTCCGTAAAAGGAGGGTTCCGCTCCCATGCCGGTGAGGAATGTTCCGTTCCGCTCACGAGGAGGAGGGGAAGCAAGGTGAGAGTCAAGAGTATGCCGTTGAGGAGAAAAAAAGGAACGGTTTTATGACCGCCGATGGGAAGAATTCGTTTCATGGAAAAAACTCCTTTCCCTACTACCCTATGTGAAGGAAAGGAGATTAGACATGTCTTAGTCGATAAATTCAAAAATGAGCTCACCGATGCGGACGGAATCTCCATCTTTCGCCCCCATCTCCCGGAGCGCATCATCGACGCCCATGCGCCGTAGGATGAAGGCGAATCGTTCCGCCGCATCTTCAAAGGAGAGGTCGAGGCGGCTTACCATCTGCTCCAGCCTGGGGCTTACCACCACAAACATCTCATTCTCCCGTTGGACGGTAAAGGCAGGTTCCTCCTCTTTCGCCCGGTAAATCCGCCGTTCCGGCTCCTCTTTCTTTTCCTCGACAGGGGTTTCTGCCGGTAAGGTTTCGAGGCGTTCGGCAATGGCAAAGATGAGTTCTTTTATCCCTTGCCGGGTCGCAGCGGAGATGGGATAGACCGGAATCTCCGGAGGAATCTTCTCTTTGAAGCGAGCCAGGTTCTCTTCCGCCTCGGGGAGGTCCATTTTGTTGGCGGCGATCATCTGGGGGCGTTCCGCCAGGCGAGGGTTATACCGGCGAAGCTCTTCCTTGATCACGAGATAATCCTGATAGGGATCCCGACCTTCTACGGCCGCCATGTCGATCACATGGAGGATGAGTCGGGTCCGTTCCACATGGCGGAGGAATTGGTGGCCCAAGCCCACCCCTTCATGGGCCCCTTCGATAAGCCCCGGCAGATCGGCCATCACAAACCCACGTCCCTCTTCGATCTCCACAACGCCCAAATTGGGGGAGAGGGTGGTAAAGGGATAGGAAGCGATCTTCGGCCTTGCCCCCGATACGACGGAAATGAGAGTTGACTTCCCCACGCTGGGATAACCGACCAAACCCACATCGGCGATCACCTTGAGCTCCATCCGTATGTAGCGTTCTTCCCCGGGCTCTCCTTTTTCCGCAATATAGGGGGCTGGGTTTTTCGGCGTGGCAAAGCGTACATTCCCTCGACCTCCCCGGCCTCCTCGGGCTACAACCACACGCTGACCTGGAGTAACCATATCGGCTATCATTTCCCCCGTATCGTCATCATAAAGAACGGTGCCTGGAGGAACCTTGACCACCAGATCTTCCGCACCTGCCCCATGCTGGTTTTTGGTCCTGCCGTTCTCCCCCTTGGGGGCTTTAAAATGCTTTCTATATTTAAAATCGATCAAGGTGCGCAGCCCTTCATCCACCACAAAGACGACATCTCCCCCTTTGCCGCCGTCTCCGCCCCAAGGTCCACCCCTGTCCACATATTTTTCCCGGCGGAAGGCAATGATGCCGTTTCCTCCATCTCCCCCCTTCACATAGATTTTCGCTTCATCCACGAACATCAAACTTCACCTCACTCTTCTTCTCCACACGTTTGCCCGTTTATCTCAACCAATCTTTTCTTTCTTCGATTCGATGGATGCTTCTCGCCCATCCGGGCTCTCTAGTTTTCTTTCCAGTTAAGGGAAAGAGCCCATTCTTTTTCGTTTTTTCCCATCTCTTCCACATCGAAACCCTTTTCCAATCTCCCTTTTATCTTTTCATACTCATCGATCCGGTCCCCGCCGATGGGAGGACAGAAAAGGTCGATGGTGATGCGGGGAAGATCATTCAACCCTTTCTCGAAACGGAGCATGAGGCTGCACTCCTCCTCGCAGTTTTGAAGATAATTTTTCCCGATCCATTGAAGGAGATCTCTGATTTGTTCCCCTCCTTTTCGCTCGCGGAAAGAGCGGGGAAGGGAAACCGATTCAGAGATTTCCACCTCAAACTGAATGTTGGGATAGAGAAGGGGATATCGATAAAGGAAGATCACCAGATCAGGGTCACCCAATCGGGAGAGGAGATGTTCCTGCTTGAAATGTTCCACCAATCCATAAAGGCTTTCTTTAGCCTGTTCCTCTTTTCCCAGGGAAAGGTAACCAAGGGCGATCTGCAGATGATTGAGCAGCAGATGGCGCTTCCACGTCAAGATATCCAGGAACGTTTGGCTGTCATGCATGAAAAAACGATCTACGGTTTCCGCCTTCACCATGTCCACGCGAAACTCCCCCCATTAAGAGCCTATTTTCCGGATCGACGCTGACTTTCTTATTATACTCTTCATATGGTATACTGCCTAGTAAATTCCGGATAAAGTGAGGAAAAAAACCATGAACGGATTCTCTCCCCATTCAAGGACCGGATCCATACCGGTTTATTTTATGTATTATCCGTTTCGTTTTACAGACTCTAAAAATATCGTACGGGGAGTGCCCTATCCCTTCGATCCCATCCTTCCCCTTGTATTATATCCCCTCTTGGTTTACTCTGCCATGCCTAAAGGGACTCCACCTTATCCGGGTCCTCCTATCGGCAAAGGGGGGCTTCCCTGGGCAGATCCGTCCCCTCCGTCGCCCGGCTTGGGAGGAGGACCTCTTTTTGTGCCTCCGGGAGGAGGGGGCCCTTTCCCGAGCTCCGGCGGCATCTTTCCTCCCCCTTCTCCTCTTAGCGGCGGAACCCCACCTCCTCTTTTCGGCGGTTTAGGCGGAAATCCATCGTCCTCTTCCTCTACAGGGCCCCCTTCTTCTCCCTTGGGAGGGCTCTTCACACCGCTTCTTTCCCCTTTCGGCGGTTTAGGCGGAAGTCCCTCGTCCTCTTCCTCTGCAGCCACCCCCTCCTCTCCCTTGGCGGGGCTTATCACCCCGCTTCTTTCTCCCTTTGGAGGGGGGGGAACGCCGGGGCAAAACTGGTTTTGGTAGCGGGACTTTACTCCCGGCGCCAAAAGACCCGACTCAGGCTGAGTCGGGTCTTCCAGGATCATCTCATGAACTTACGCTTGAAGAGTTTCTGTCTCCACCGCTCTTTCGACGGGATAGATGGAGACCTGTTTTCGGTCACGACCTAAGCGTTCAAAGCGGACAATCCCGTCTGCTTTCGCATAGAGGGTATCGTCACCGCCACGTCCCACATTAAGGCCGGGATAGATGCGGGTTCCCCGTTGACGGACCAGGATATTTCCGGCCAAAACGAATTGACCGTCAGCCCTCTTGACACCAAGACGTTTTGCGATGCTGTCACGTCCGTTCTTGGTGCTTCCTACCCCTTTCTTTGAGGCGAAGAATTGTAGATTAAGCGTGTATTTCATGCGGAACACCTCCTTTAACGGTACGAAATCATCACTCGCTCATTTCTTCAATGACTCGAATATATTTTCCATAGCTATCTTCCAGGGAACGAAGAGAGAGCAGCATGGCTTCCAACAAAAGATGAATCTTTCCCTCCACATCCGCCGTGATTCCCTCCGGAAGATGAAAGTGGAGAAAGCCGCTCTTCCCCATCCGTCTCACCGGATCTACCCCGAAGAGTTGATGAATCGCATTCGCCATGCCGATCGTAACAGCGGAAATCCCGGCACAAACCAGATCCTGCCCGGAAGGGGCGTATCCGGCATGTCCCTCGATCTCAATCTCGGCGATCTTCCCCTCTTCCTTGCGGTAAACCTTTACCGTCACCATGGTTACGCCCGAATCGCCTCAATCGTCACTTTGGTATAGGGCTGACGATGGCCTTGCTTGCGGCGATAATTCTTCTTCGCCTTGTACTTATAGACGATGATTTTCTCTCCTTTGCCCTGCTTATCCACTTTGGCCGTCACGGTGGCTCCCGCTACATAAGGGGTACCTGCAACGACACCATCCTCTTTGGAGAGAAAGAGAACTTTATCAAAGGTGACGGTCTCTCCCACCTCCACCGGAAGCTTCTCGATGAAGAGGACGTCCCCTTCCTGGACGCGGTACTGCTTCCCGCCTGTCTCAATAATGGCATACATGAACTTCGCACCTCCCATAGACTTAGACTCGCCGCCGCAGGTGAGCCGAAAAGACTACTTCATAACCTGCTCGGAGCGGTTGAAGTGCGGGGGCACATTCAACAAATTCCACTTTACCACAGGGAAAGGGAGGATGTCAACTGGGAATTTCCTTCTCTTCTTCCACTTTCCCGATGGGTAAGAAAGGAGTCTTTTTCCCAAAGATCTCATCTAAGATGCGCTCCTCCCGAAGATAGCGGGAGGGAGAGCCTGTTTCATAAAATTTCACCTGAAAAAGGTGATACCGATAACGATACATCCCTTCTGCCGCTTTACGCAGGCTCCTCGACGCAGGAACCGAAAGGATTTGGAGAGGATAAGTTCGCTCTTTCCTATAGAGGTATCTCATAAGGAGAAATTTCATAAGACGGTAAGGGAGGTAACGATATTCCCGGTATAAGGTGAAAAGGAGATAGGGAAAGATGAACCAGAGGGAGAGGGAGAAGGTCCATCCCAATTGCGTGAGAAGGAGCATGACGAGGAGCAGTCCCCCCCCTGCGTAAAGAGTGAAGAGGATGGCTACGCGATAAGGCAGGCGCAATGCGGCGAGAAGTTGAAAAAGACGGCCGCCGTCCAACGGATAGAGGGGGAGAAGATTAAAGAGGGCGAGGGCGAGATTGCCTTCGATCATGAAACGGCTCCAACCGGAGCTGATCCATCCTGTATGATTTAAAAATGATGCCAACAGGATCAAAAGGAAATTATTACAAGGTCCGCCCAGCACGACAACCGCCTCTTCTCTCGCATCAGGAAGCAAAGGGGAAGAAACCTCCATCAGGCCACCAAAGGGGAGGAGGCGGATCCGTTCCACGTGCCACCCGAAATAGCGAGCCCAAAATAGATGTCCCCATTCGTGGAACAAGAGGATGGCAAAGAGGGTAAGGACCTGTAAAAATTGCCCGGTCATCAGAGCTAAGAACAAGAAGACGAAAAAAAAAGGGTGAATTTCCATCCTCATTGTTAGAAGGTGTAAACTCTTATTCAAAAGGGATCACATCCATGGGATTGATCGCCTGATCCTTCTCCCGAACGGAAAGATAGAGCGATTGTTCCGCCACGAGGGCGATGACCATATCGGGATAGACCCAATCCTCTGTATTCACGTAGATCTCCCCTAAATAGCCGTAAATGCTCACCTTCCCATCGCCATGCTGAATCACGATCGCTTTTCCCAAACCTTTCGTCTTTCCCACAAATCGTACCCAGCCTGTACCGATGGGATGAACGGGACTCCTCACCCCCGTTTCCAGGATCACCCCGTTTCCGTTGCTCTTAAAATCTTCGACGATCGTTCCCTTGAGGGGAAGGGAAAAAACCGTGACCGTCTCTTCTTCTTTTTTCTGCAGGAGGGGAAGGAGGGTCAGAGAGGATGAACCCAGCTCCCGTTCCACCCATCCTTTGACGACCTCAAATGGGAATTCTTCCGCAAATCGCTGGGTTAAAAAGGAATGTACGGTTTCTGACCAAGGAAGGGGAGTATGCATCGAAAAAATAATGAAAAGAAGGAGAAGGAAACTGATCCCACTTTGGAAAAGGAATCGCCTCGTCCAGGAGGCCCATGGTTTTCCATGAAGGCTTCCACCTCGTTTCCGGTAGGACCGAAGCCATGCCTTTCTCCTTCGTTTGATCCCATCGCCCGTGATCCGCATCAAAATCCCCTCCTCGGAAGAGGCCTCTTTTTCATTCCTATGACCTGTCCCAAGGGGGTATTCCACTTCTCCTAAAACATAAGCTTCTTTCTCCGAAGCCCAATGTTTAAGACAATCGCGATCGCGATCATATTGGTAAGGAGTGAGCTGCCTCCATAACTGATAAAGGGAAGGGTAATCCCGGTAACCGGCATAATCCCGATGGTCATGCCGATGTTCTCAAAGATCTGGAAGACAAACATGCCGACAAAACCGCCGATCACATATTTCCCATAATCATACTCCGTTTCCATGGCGATCCGAATCAAACGATAGATGAGGAGGAAGAAGAGGAGGATCAGGATGGAAGAACCGATGAAGCCAAACTTTTCCCCAATGACGGAGAAGACGAAATCGGTCTGGGCTTCCGGAACCCAGTTTGTCTCCGTCAAGGTCTTTTGGGTAAATCCTTTCCCCTGCAATAGTCCTGAACCGATGGCAATGAGGGATTTGCTTACCTGGTACCCTGCATCCGCGGTTGAAGCGGCATCCGGATTGAGGAAGACGGTAATCCGGTTCCACTGGTACTTCTTGATGATCTTATCGAAGAAGAAATCGTTGTGAAACAGATAGATATAAGCGAGGACGGCGATGCCGCTAAGACCGATCATGGCGACGTAGAGAATGTGGCGCCAGCGAACTCCGGCGACGATGAGCATGGCGAAGAGGATGCCGATCAGGATGACGGCATTCCCCAGATCAGGCTGTTTTACGATGAGGAGGAAAGGGAGGCCGAAGAAGAGAAAAACAGGCCAAAGCTGGTAAAAGGCCCTAATTTCCACTTCCTTTTCCTTCATCCGGGAGAACCAGTAGGAGACGGCTAGGATCGTGAATAATTTCATGAATTCGGCAGGCTGGATTTTAATCCCTCCGAACTCAAACCAGCCCGTTGTATTATTGGTAATCGGCCCAAAAAGAAGAAGGGCGAGCAGGGATAAAACCCCGACCCCCCAGAGTGGATAGGAAAGATAGGTGAGCCAGCGGTAATCGATCCACTGGAAAAGGATGAGAACCCCAAAGCTTATCCCATACCAGAGAAGTTGCTTCATCGCTTCTCCATGGGTCGGATTCGCCCCTGAGATGCCAAAATAGCTAAAAAGGGCCAATCCCCCCAGAATGAAAAGGATGGACCAATCAAAATAACGGATGAAACGAATTCGATCCGGATTCATCAGTTAACCCTCCTTTCCTTTCCACGCAAAGACATGATGTCAAGGGTTGTTCACAGACCGAACATTTTCTTCATCTTCCCAAAGACCGACTCTTTCGCCTCAAGTCGCATGAGGGGGACGGTCTCTCCCAGGATGCGGCGGGCGATGTTTCGGTAAGCCTGGGAAGCACGGGAATGGGGATCCATGACGGTGGGCACCCCTTCATTGGTCATCTTGATGATCGCTTCATCATCGGGCACAATGCCCAAAAGGTCAATGCCTAAAATCTGGACGATCTCATCGACTCCAACCTGTTCCAGCTTTTTCGTCATGTGGGGGCGGATGCGGTTAATGATCAGCTTGGGAGAAGAAAGCCCCCTCTTCTCTAAAATCCCGATCACCCGGTCGGCATCTCGAATGGAGGAGACCTCCGGGGTGGTAACGACGATGGCCTGATCGGCGCCGGCGACAGCATTATTAAACCCTTGCTCAATTCCCGCCGGCGAATCTAGGAGGATATAATCATAGGAAGGCTTTAATTTCTCCACCAGTTTCTTCATCTGGTCCGGAGTCACCGCACTCTTATCTTTCGTTTGGGCAGCGGGGAGCATCACCAACCGGTCCTCAAAATGTTTGTCCCGGACAATGGCTTGTTCCAAGCGGCAACGACCTTCCACCACATCGACAAGGTCGAAGATGATCCGATTTTCCAGTCCCATGAGAACATCCAAGTTTCTAAGGCCGATATCTGTATCGATCATGCATACTTTTTTTCCCAACATGGCTAGGGCCGTTCCAATATTGGCAGAAGAGGTGGTCTTTCCCACTCCGCCTTTCCCTGAGGTGATAACGATCGCTTCCCCCATTCACCGATTCCTCCTTGCTTCTTCTATATGATGAGGTCGTAACTGTTTTAGTAATTGAATCCGCGCCAATTTGATCAGCCCATCCTCCAGGTAGGCGAACTTCATCTCCTCCCCTTCCTCCCGAATCGGAAACTCCTCCACGATCACATCGGCGATGCGAAGCTGCATCGGCTTAAAGAGGCTTGCGGCGATGATCTTCCCTTTATCCCCGTTTTTGCCGGCATGGGCGATTCCTTTTAGGGAGCCTAACACATAGATGTTTCCATGGGAGACCACCCAACCGCCCGGGTTTACATCCCCTAAGACCAAAATGTCCTGTTCGCTCTCCAGGATTTGGCCGGAGCGGACGATCCCCACTTCGATCTTCAGGGACTTTTTCTCCAGGAGCCCCTCCACTTCCTCTTTAGAGAGGACGTCGGTATAAACCTCCTTCACGATCAGGTTTCCTGCCTGTTCGATGAGACGGATGATCCTCTCTTTCTCTTCCGGTCCGAGATAGCGGTTCCCAAAATAGAGGGATACGTGGGTTAAAGGGCCCTGGAGGAACCGGGCATGGCTCACCCGGATCTTTTGTTCCAATTCCTCAAGAAGTTCCTGATAGGAGCAGTGTTCATCCATCAGGAATTGAAGCCCCTCTTTATTTCCTTTGATGAGTATATGCTGTCTGGTCATGGTCATGGGCAACTCTCCCCCTCTTTACCTATTCGGCAGACCTCCCCTTTTTCCTGCCGTACGATCTATCGTTTTCTTACGAATACGGAGAGTTTCTCCCTTTGCATGCATGACGTACTTCCTCCTGGAGAGTTACCTGTTCATTCAGGGCGACTTACGGCGTTTTCTTTCCTCCTGCAGGATTCTCGGCAGCGGTTGGCCCTGTGCTCCCCGATGCAGGTCGGTCCAAGCCAAAATAGGATTCAACGAGGCGGCGGGCGATGGGTCCCGCCGAGTCCGATCCCCCTGCCCCTCCCGGAACGACAACGACGAAGGCCATCTGGGGATCTTCATAGGGAGCATAACCCACCATGAGTCCATTGGTATTATTGCCGGTTCGCTGTACCGTTCCCGTTTTGGCGGCCACATGGATGGGCAACCCGGCGAAGGTGGAATAGGCGGTTCCACCCGGTTCGGTCACCATGCGCATCCCTTCCTGGACCAATTTAATCCATTCCGGTTTGATGTCCACCTGATTTAACACTTCCGGTTCTTTTCTCCAGAGGAGTTTTCCGGGCCCATCCAGATTGTCGTCCGGCTCCCGAATCTCTTGAACCACATAGGGGCGCATCCGGTACCCTCCGTTGGCGATGGTACTTACATATTGTACCAGTTGGATCGGGGTATAGTTATCGTACTGGCCGATCATGGCATCTGCAAGTCGGCCCAACTCCTCCGTCTCCGCTCTCCACGCGATGTTCTCTCCGGGGAGATCGATCCCTGTTAATCTTCCTAAACCGAACTCCCCGTGATAGTGATCGATCACTTCAAATTTTTGCTTATATAAGGTCTTCGATTGGGGGTAACGGGCGAGGCGCATCGCCAGCTCGTACATGTAGGTGTTGACCGACTTCTGTAAAGCTTGCCGGGCGTCCACCCAGCCAAATCCCCCCGGTTTATAATCTCGTTTGATAAGATTTCCCACTTTATAAGAACCGGTGGAGAGGATTTTCTCGTTGGGGGTGACCAAGCCTTCCTGCAGCCCGATCATGACGGAGAGCATCTTAATGGTGGAACCAGGGGCGAAATAGCCTGCGATCGCCTTGTTTTGTTCCCGACCGAATACTTGCGTTTTATACAGCTTTCCAAAATCGGGGCTGTTATAAATGTTCGGATCATACTGCGGGTAATTGGTTAATGCTTTGACGGCACCGGTTTTCGGATCCATCACCACGGCGATGGCGGAATTGACTTGGGGCAGCGGATTTACTTTCCGGGTTTGAAGATTCTTCACTTCTTCCGCCAGGATCTGTTCCACCTTCTGCTGATATTTCGCATCGATGGTGAGAACCAGATTATTCCCCGGCTTTTGGGCGACCACCTCTTTGGTCTCCAGGGTTTTGGCCACATTATTTACCCTCACTTCCTGTAAGCCATTCGTCCCCCTGAGCACCGATTCATACGATTTTTCCACCCCTGCATAGCCTACCTGTTCGTTTAAGCTATATCCTTTCGCCAGGTATTCGTCTGCCAAATTGGAAGGAATTTGCCGCATGTAGCCTAAAATATAGGTGGCAAACGCCCCTTTCTTATATTGGCGCATCGAATCGACAATCACATTCACGCCGGGGAGGTCAACTCGGTTCTCTTCGATGGTAAACATGATCTCTTTCGGGATGTCTGAGACGATACTCCGGGGGAGATAACGGGGCATGTTGGGGGTATAACTTTTCACTTCCCATTCCTCGGGGCGAAATGTGAAGGTCCCATTCTCCTGTTCCTTCTTCACCTTATCGGCGAACTCTTTCTTCGGCTCATACACATAGCCGCTGTCCATCTTTTCCAGCAGGTAGACCCGGTTGTACGCAGGATTTAGGGGCAGGAGGATCTTCTCCAACCGTTCGGCAACGGCGAGAATCTCATCCTTTTTAAGATTTTCATCCAGAAAGGTAATGGTATAAACCGGTTTATTATTGACCAAAACCTCACCGTTCGCATCATAGATCCACCCCCTGGGTGCCGGCGTGGAGATGGTACGGATGCTCAGCTGTTCCGAGGCGCGGACGAACTTCTCCCCTTCGACAAGTTGCATGTAAGCAAGGCGCAGGACCAAGATGACGAAGAGAAAAAAGGTGATTAAAAAGATGATATTAAAACGCCGGATGAAGCGCCTCTCTTCCAGTTGTTTCTGTTCCTCCATTTAAATCCCCCTCTCCTCATCTTGTAACTCTTCCACCGTAAAAAGAGAGGAACGAGTCACCCATGGATAAACGGCCAACGCAAACCCCATATTGACAAGGACATTGGGAAAAGCTTCCCGGAGAAAAAGGTAGGATGGCGAAATGTCGGTCAGGAGAAATAAGGCATGGAAACCATAGAGCCATAGATCGAGAGATAAAGAGGCTATACCGCTCATGGTAAGGGCAAGCCACAGGTTGTGATGCAGGATCCCTGTTACATTATGAATCATGCTGCCAAGAAGGGTATAAATGAATAGATTTAGGCCAAAAATGCTACCAAAAGCAATATCGTAAAAGAGTCCGAAAACGGCTCCGAAGAGAAGCCCATCCTTGCTCCCCAGATAGAGGGAGATATAAACCACCAGGATGAGGACAAGGTGGGGATGAATCCATAGATCGTTTCTTAAGGGGGAGGGAAAAAGGAGGGGAAGGACCGTACCTTCCAACAGAAAAAGGAGAAGAAGGAGGAGAAAAAGTTTGAAGCGCTTCATGGATTTTCTCCCCCTTCCTTCAACTGGTCTTCCCTCATCACCAGAAATACCTCATCCAATTGGTAGAGATTGGCAGCCGGCTTTACATAGGCCATCTTGGTCAGGCCATCCTCTCCGGGGAGAATCTCCGTCACCTTACCGATGAGCAACCCCTTTGGAAATACCCCTCCCAACCCGGAAGTGACAATGGAATCCCCCACCAACAGGTTTGATTCCAGGGGAATCTTCCTCATGATGAGTTCTTTCCGCTCTGCATCATACGACTCGACAATCCCGAAGGTCTCCGATTTCCCCACGCTTAAGACGGAGATGTGCCGAGTTCTTTCGATATCGGAAATCAGCCGGACGTTGGAGGTAAAATAGGAGACATTCTCCACCATCCCCACCAACCCCTGAGGCGTGATGACGGCCATGTCCGGTTTGATGCCGTCCTTCTCTCCCTTATTCACGGTGAGGACGTTGTACCAAGTATCATGTTGACGGGCGATCACCTCCGCCGCAGCCAGGCGATACGCCTTTAAGGTGGTGGGGAGGTTCAACATCTGCCTTAGCCGCTCATTCTCCTTCTTTAACAGCTCATACTCTGCCTCAAGCTGGGCGAATTGGTTGAGCGCCCCTTTTAATGCCTTGTTTTCCCCATAAAGATTAAAGATCTTCCCCGCATCGGTAACGATTCCCATCACTTTTTTGACCGGTATGGAGACCGCCTCCTGCATGAGGGCCAGGCTATCCTTCACGAAGCGTTCCGGCCAATTTAGCGAACCTCTCCCCCCCAGCGTGAGTCCGGCCACGATAATGAGGAGGATGAGGGCGATTAAAATCAAGATAAAACGACGGTAAATTTGATTCATCGGTAAGCCCCCCGAATAGGGCGGTTTCTACATTCTCCCCACTCGTTTATCGTTGTTTTTCTTAAACAAATGAATATGCTCCAAGGCACGGCCTGTACCGATGGCCACGCAGTCCAAAGCGTTTTCCGCCACGAAGACGGGCATCCCTGTCTCGTTGCTTAAGAGCCGGTCCAGATTTCGGAGGAGCGCTCCTCCCCCCGTAAGAACGATTCCCCGATCCATGATGTCGGCGGCTAATTCAGGAGGGCTCTTTTCCAAGGTCACTTTTACTGCGTCGACGATGGTGATCACCGTATCGGAGAGGGCTTTGGCGATTTCGGTGGAGGTGATTTCCAAGGTTTTAGGAAGTCCGGAGACCAGATCCCGTCCCCTGACCTGCATCGTCTCTTCTTTTTCAGGAGCGATGGCCGAGCCGATCTCCATCTTCAGGATTTCAGCGGTCCGCTCTCCGATGAGGAGGTTATAATTTCGTTTTATATATTGAATGATGGCATCATCCAGTTCGTCTCCGGCAACACGAATGGATCGGCTCGTCACGATCCCTCCCAGAGAAATAATTGCCACTTCTGAGGTCCCTCCGCCAATATCCACCACCATGCTTCCGGTCGGCTCCCAAACCGGCAGATCGGCCCCGATGGCGGCGGCAAAGGGCTCTTCGATGGTCATCGCCTCTTTGGCCCCTGCCTGGCGGGTGGCATCTTCGACCGCCCTCTTTTCCACCGCCGTTATTCCTGAAGGAATGCCTACCATCACGTTGGGACGACGGTGGATGATGCCCTTTGTCTTTTGGGCCTTCTGGATGAAATAGCGGAGCATCGTCTCGGTCGTTTCAAAGTCGGCGATCACCCCGTCCCGCATAGGACGTTTCGCCACGATATTTCCAGGGGTGCGTCCGATCATGTTCTTCGCTTCGATTCCCACCGCCTCTACCGTTCCGGTTTTGGTGTTTACCGCTACGACGGAGGGCTCCCGCACAACGATCCCTTTTCCCTTTACGTAAACCAGGGTATTTGCGGTTCCCAGGTCGATTCCCATATCCCGCGTCATGCTAAAAAACATCTATGATAACCCCTTTCCGGTCATTCGCCGCATAGATTGATGTGATACAACTTTTCTATTGTACCACGGATTAATGAAGATGTATCGAATCAATTACAGGAAATTATCGTATATTTCATGGATTTTCATTGGAGTCCTATGGATTCCTCATAGCCCCGAATGAAAGAGAGGGTTTGGGGTTAGATCAGGCCTCGTTCCTTAAAGCTGATGAAGGTCCCGTCACCGATCACCAGGTGGTCCAAGACCTCAATGCCGAGGAGCTTGCCGCTTTCCACCATACGCTTTGTCACCTCGAGATCTTCCCGGCTTGGCGTGGGATCCCCACTGGGATGATTATGGAGAAGGATGAGGCTGGCGGCGCTTTTCCGGATCGCTTCCCGGAAGATTTCCCGAGGATGAACCAACGAAGAGTTTAAGGTTCCCACAAAGAGGGTCTCCTGCCCGATCACTTGGTTCTTCGTATTGAGAAAGAGAGCGACAAAGTGCTCTTGGTGAAGGTAACGAAGGCTATCCATCATATATTCCGCCGCATCTTGGGGGCTGTGGATCCGGACTTTCTCCAGGAGGTTTCCCCGGGAAAGGCGGCGTCCCAATTCCAGCCCCGCCTTGATTTGGATCGCCTTCGCCTCTCCCACCCCTTTGATGCTTTTCAGTTCTTCCAAATCCATCTCCAAAAGCGCCCGTAGGGAACCGGCACGATTGAGCACCTGATCGGAGAGGTGCATGACCGATTGTCCCTTCACGCCGGTGCGAAGAAGAATGGCCAATAATTCTGCATTAGAGAGGCTTTCGGCCCCAAAACGCTTCATTCTCTCCCTGGGACGTTCCTCCTCCGGAACATCCCGAATCATCAGACGGTACTCTTCATCCATCGTACCTCTCCCCTCTACCTCATCCCTTTTAAAGCGATCGCTCGTTCTTACATTCTTTGTTTTATTTTCTTTTCTCTCGGTTATCCGGCCGATTTCTCCTCTCGCCTCGAATCTCACTTCACACGATCTCTTTTCAGCACATCGATTCCAAATTCCCGCAGCATCCGGGCAAACAGTGGGAGGGGGAGTCCTACGACGGTATAATAGTCGCCATGGATCCATTCAATCAGCGTCGCTCCCAACCCTTGAATGGCATAGGATCCTGCTTTGTAGTGCTAAATGGTTCTTTTAAGGGGTGAAAACCACCATTTATTGACATTACCAAAGCAGAATGTCCCGCTTTATTCTCCATAGCTACAATTGATACGAATGATTTCGTCACAGCCCCTGCCTTGTAGGTAACGGTGGCTTTGTTGTCCCCACCACCGGAACCATCTGGATCATCACCTCCATCGTAATGAAGTAATTGCTCAATATTGGCTTTCAAGTATATTGTAGGTTCCCCATCTTTACTAACGATTATTTTGTCAATAAGGATCTCAAGGTCTTTACGATTTAGTGTATCCTTTGCTATGATATCATCAAATACTTGAAGTGCCGTTCTTGCGCCTTCCTTGAACATACTCGACTTCTCTCTAACAGCGGTCAATTCCTCAATCTGCTTTGAAACAGTACTAATATGTTGGCGTTTTTCTGCTTCTAGCTCAGCGTAGGTTTCAGAGATCATATCCTCCATGTCAGGATTTTTGGCAATGTCCTTAATTTTTTGCGACAATGTAACTTTGAGTTCATCTGAAAGTTGCTGAAGTTCTTTATTTAACCTCTTTAAGGATACCTCAAAATTATCTTCTCGTTCAACACGATCTTTCAATTTAGCATCAAACGCCGCGATTGCACTTGATAACTTTTCTCGAAGCACAGTAAGATGGGCTTTAATTGCAAGCACAAGAGTACGATCTAAGATGTAGTGCGTTGAACAAGCAATTTTACCGACTCTCCTATAAGTCCCACAGATGTAGGACTTATGTTTGCCCTCCTTGTTAAGAGCAACCATACCATGACCACAATCAGCGCATTTCAGAAACCCCGAGAAAAGATTTATATGTTTATGACCAGTACCTCTATAGTTTCCATCTAAACGCTTATTGGCTATTGTTTGAGCTAACTCAAAATCTTCTTTACTTATAATCGCTTCATGATTGTTTTCAAAGACATATTGCTTAGCTGGATCAACTTTTGACGCTCTACCATTAATCTCACTAAGTAGGAACTTTCCTTGTCTAAGTGTTCCGATATAAAAATCATTTCTGATGATTCGTTGAACCATTCTTTGAACCCAAACATTTGTAACACTCTTCTTATATACTTTACCCGCTTCAATCTTCTCACGCTGTATTATCATTGAAGGAGTTGGAATCTCATTTTCAGTCAGGTAAATACATATCTTCCTATAACCATACCCTTGCAAATACATATCAAAAATTTTTCTAACAACCCAAGCTGTTTCTTCATCAATAATAATCTTCTTACGATCCATTGGATCTCGCTTATAACCATATGGGACTGGAGCTAAAAATACGCCATCTTTCATTTTTGTCCTAATATTGTCTTTGATCTTTTTACTTATATCCTTAACATACCTTTCATTATACCACGTTTTTATACCAAGAATCGAATCATCGTCTTTCTCTGAATCATAATTGTCACTAATCAATATTAACCGGACACCTAGACGTTTCATGTCTTCAAGAAAAAGCAAGGTCAATGCATTATGTCTACCAATACGAGATAAGTCCTTGGTTGCCAGAATAACTTTATACC
Organism: Thermicanus aegyptius DSM 12793; assembly: GCF_000510645.1. Lineage (NCBI taxonomy): Bacteria > Bacillati > Bacillota > Bacilli > Thermicanales > Thermicanaceae > Thermicanus > Thermicanus aegyptius. The sequence continues at coordinate 1,944,446 of NZ_KI783301.1, forward strand.
CATTCTCAATAGCTATATTAATTTCCTTTAACATACGATTAAAATCAGGTCTATCAAAGGTATATCCACTTACGTTATCATCTTCAAACATTACAATATTCGAAGAAGAGTCCTTAAACACTTCTGCAAAGTAATTTTTTATCAATTTCTTCTGCGCAATAATTGTCGCATAGTTCGACCTATCTTCATCTCGGCTGATGCGTGAATAACCGAAATATAGAGTCCTGCTTCCAATATTTTGAACCATTGTTCTATACACCTCATTCCAAATTAAGTAGTGCTTATTATAACTTAACTAACCATGTCGGTTCAACACTGTGTTGTTGGAGAGCATTTTCAAGAATTAGCTTTTCAAGACCAAATCTCACATCCTCATCTCCAGAGATAAAAGTAACGATCTTAAACTTCTTCGAATTCGCATTTTGCTTCAATTTGACAAACTCCTCAGAATCCTTTTGACTTTCAGTCATCCAAACGAAAACCAACTTATTTTCGCTATCCACTTTAACTTTCAATTGGCTGATTCCGACAGACAATGAACTAGACATGTGATTCACGACTCCTCATCAATATTTGGAGCGATAACCCCATGTCTATGTAAAAAATCTCTTGTTCCAACTCCGTAAGAAGAAGAATTTCAGACCCCCATAAAGCTGAAAATACCCCTCCCGCATTTACCAACTCCATCGTCAGAAATCAGATTAGCCAAGTAGCTAGTAATACCCCGGCATTCAAACAATTTCAATCATAGGTAAACCTCAAATTTTTACGGATTAAGATCACAAGTGCAATACAAATATGCATTGGTGAACAATTACATCAGATTTTTTAACTTACATCGATAACAAATGTTCATCAAAACAAAAATAGCCCAACCCTTCGTCACAAGGACGAAAGATCGGGCTGCTTCAACATAATTCAAATAAAGTGATAAAGCATCAAGTCACCAACACTAAATTATCTCTGATAACAGTTACCTCAATTTTGCAGAAAGAATATTTTTCATGGGAGTCATCCGTTACATATGCATTAAGGATGCCTTGTTGAGCCTCAAAAAGTGTTTGATCAATATAATTTTGAATTGTTTCTTGACGAGTACTTCCTTCATATCCCTCTTCATAAAGTGCTTCTTCATAAATATTTGTCGGAACGCAAAGATAACATTTCTTCGAGATTAACTTATCAAAAACATATGTAGGATACTCACTCGAAATGTCGATTTCCTTTCCGTCCATATCAATTGAAAGCAAGATGTGATACACAAGTTGTCCTTGTTCCAGCAAATCAGAAATTACCTCAAAATCCTGTTCAGTTGGTTCGGATTGAAAAATCTTATTGTAATGAATGTAGTTCGTCCTAAGAACACGACCTTCTTTGAAGAATTCAATGATACTCTCTTTTATCCCGAAAATTCTCATGATATCCTCAGCCAGTCTTTGACTTCTCGTGACAAAAGGTATTATTTTCCTGCTTCTGACTACCCTCGGTTCAACTTTTCCATTATCGTCCGCCATAAAAAATCAGCTCCTTCATATAGATTCCAACTCAAAATCCGATACACATTAAAATTGCCTGAAAGCAAGGATAATGGTTGGTTATACTATATAAAAAAGCTCTGCTTTACACTCCAAATTCGGAGGGTTTCTCGATTCTTTTCAAAAATTTATCTGTAGAAATTTTACGAAGTGCCTGTAAATGAACATAATCCTCATATACAAAGCCTTCAAATTACACAAATGAAAAAAGTCGGATTTCAATATCCGACCGAAAATCAGATTATCTGATCTCAATTAAAAATAACTATTGATAGTGCCGCGGCGCATCCAAATCATTCATAACTCACACCATGAAAAATTTACAATTCATTCTCAAGTAATAACTACCATCAATCATTTTTACAGAATCAGCAGTGAACGATTCGATTTTGCCAACAGTACTCAATTCTCCAGCGACCCAAACTTCTAATTTTCGTTGGAATATATTCGCTCGTTGAAAATCTGCATCATTAGTGCATACTCTTCTCTTCATTATTTTGAAACCTCCCGAACATAACTTGAAGGGATGATACCCCAACAAGGAGTCAAGCCTTGAAAAATACTCCATCTCGGTCATTGTGAAAGAATGCTTACCGTGATGGACGGTCATGTTGAAAGTATGATAATTACGAACGCAGCCTTCAAACAGCTTCATTAGGTCTAATTTCATATTATTGCTTCCTGCTTCGTTTCTACCGAATATACTTCGACATTCACTAAGATTACCCTTTTGTTCTGATAAAGAAAAAGCACTTATCAATCATCCTTCATCTCGATAGGGATAAGTGCTTGGTTCATGGGACAATTAATTGATTCTTACTGGAAGTCCATCGGATGCTATACAAATCGCTTTAATAAATCTTTGGCTTTTAACAATACTTTTCTCGTCAATTATAACCTCATATCCATTTACTCCAAAGTCATGAGCATCATTTATAACCTCAATCATATTATTCAACACTGGAGAAACATCAGTCTCTTCTTCATAAAATCCGCATTCCTCAGTGAAATCAGTTGTAACATAGAGATAAGTAAGTTTACTATCAGTTCCCGTTTCGTGGTACACCTTACTTAATAAAACTTGATAAACCTCATAACCTTTACTTCGTAACTCTGCAATAATCTCCTTATCTTCTTCTGTCAAAAAGGGGACTTCCATAATATTGCAATCTGTTACAACACTCTTCGGAATATTTCCATTATCAAACCACTTAATCAAATCTTCGTTAATACCGATTATCTTCATTAAAGCTTTTGCTAGTTCCTTACTACAAGTCGATTTATCCACATTGGGATTTTTCTTAAACAATTCAATAAATGCCACTAAAGCTTCAAGATGCGCTTTTGCCCTTCTTTTATTCTCCGGACTCAATCCTTCATGCAACTCTTCGAAATTCTCCAACTCATAAATCATTTCTACTTACCTCCTGAGAAATTTATTTACCTTTGTAGGCTCTCGTTTAATATCTCAATCTCTTAAACTAACATAACATCTTCATCACGAATATACTGAGAACGAACAGGCATGATCTATTCATGAATCGGCACCTCCAATGACCTCAATTAACAGTGTAAAACTTTGACTTGGTAGGTGCGATGGTATGGGCTCAACCACACCATCGCACAACTAGCTAGGGACGAATTCCGATCCCTTTTACATGGTAATTCCCGTCAATCTTTACTTCCTCAAGGTCAGTGATTCCATTATCCTTAAGAACTTTCTTAAATAAATCCCAAAATCTTGTTGCGCCAATCGATTTCATGTTATCGAAGCCATTTGCTTCTGCCCATTTACAAAAATCTTTTCTAAAGCTGGATCGAAGGGTAGGGTATATCGTTGGATCGATAATCACTTGTTCGTTAAAATATTCAGCTATCGGGTTTAACCTTCCCTCATATTCTTCCAACGCCCGCCTACAAGCCTTGCTCTCCGTAAGATTAAAATTATTATTAATTAATCGGGTCAAGCCACGCAAAGCAAACTACGCAATTCCCGGCAATCTTGCAGTAGTTTAGTTTCAGCGACTTATCCAGTAACTTACCCTTCTTCTGGCTCTTAGCACCTTTCAACTTTTATAAAATTGAAAGAATGAATTGAAATCACGGCCAAACATCGAAAATCATTCATATCAATTGTTACAAAAAACTCTTCGGTACTGAACAGTATAAGCAGCAACTTTCCTCTGTTTTTTCACATCTTAAAGTGGGCGAACTTTTGCGAAAGGCCGGTATCCGCAAGGCCTCTGGCATTTCCAGTTTTGCTGTTTTTCAAATCATCTTTCTGCTGGTCTTCCAAGGACGCAATCTATTTCGGTTACTAGGAAGCGGGAGAACGGAATCTCTCCCCGGAAAAGATGTGGTTTATCGATTCCTTAATGAAACCCGTTTTAACTGGAGACGCTTTTTGCAATCCTTAAGTCTTAGGATTGTATCTGGCTTTGAGAAACTCATCTCCTCCCATCGCATCCGCGTTTTTATCATCGATGACTCTGTCTTGCGCCGGGAACGGAGCAAAAAGGTAGAACTGTTGGCAAAAGTCTTTGATCATGTTTCGGGACATTTCGTTCGGGGATATAACCTATTAACGCTGGGCTGGTCTGATGGGTATAGTTTTGCGCCGATCGATTTTACCTTGATGAGTTCTGCAAAAGCTTCAAACCGCCTTATGGAAATGCGTGAGGACTTAGACAAGCGCTCCAGTGGCTATAAGCGGCGGAAAGAAGCCGTGATGCACAAACCGGATGCGGCTATACAAATGCTTGACCGAGCACTCAAAGCCGGATTTACAGCGGACTACGTACTCATGGACAGTTGGTTTACCCACGAACCTCTTCTTCAGGAGATCATGAGCAAAGGTCTTCACGTCATTGGAATGGTTAAAGCGCTTAAACAGCGGTATATATTCAAAGGGAAGAAAGTAGGTTTGCATGAACTTTTTGAGATGATTCCTAAAAATCCAAAAGCAGAGATTCAAGGCTCTGTTATGGTTAAGACGCCTCAAGGCTTATCGCTTAAGATCGTCTTCGTCCAGAATCGGAACAACCGGAGAGAATGGCTCGCGATTTTGACAACAGACCTCTCCCTAGAGAATGCTGAAATCGTAAGGATTTATGGCATGCGCTGGAGCATTGAGACTTTCTTTAAAATGGCAAAATCGTATTTGAAATTAGGTTCTGAATTCCAAGGCCGCTCTTTTGACCTGATGATAAGCCATACAACCATTGTTTTTTCCCGTTATCTCGTTCTTGAGTGGGAACGAAGGCAAAATACAGATGAGCGATCCTTCGGAGGGATGTTTTATCTTTTTGCTGATGAAGTAACGAATATAGACTTAAAAACGGCATTACGTCAGTTAATGGCTTTTGTTCAAGAGTTGCTCAAGAATCAACCGAAGGAAAGCACCGCTCTGCTATGTCAATTACAGAAGTGGATTAGCGAATTGCCCGGTTATATCAAGCGTTTATTCGTAATTCCGGGGTGCGAAAGTTGAGTTATTAATTAATCGGGTCAAGCCACGCAAAGCAAACATCGCAATTCCCGGCAATTCTTGCAGTAGTTTAGTTATCAGCGACTTATCCATGTAACTTACACCTTCTTCTGGCTCTTGACCGGCTTTCAACTCTTTATAAATCTTATTGAAAGGAATGATTAGAAATCTACGGAAATAACCATTCGATAAATCATTCGAATCCATCATTTGATTCAATAAAACTATTGACTTAGCGAACAGAACCGTATTTACTGGAGCATGGTACTTGATATTCACTTCCACTGCATCACCGCTTGTTATAACTTTAAAATTTTGAGTCCCGAATTTACGGTCAAATTCGTTTTCAGTTGAGATGTTTGCCAACTTGTTCAGTAGACTCTGCATACCAAAACTACCACTCAAATTATTTAAAGCGACATTTGATACGTTCTGGGTGCCAAGCATTTGTCTAATCACTTCGGCTAAAACACTCTTTCCATTCGACCCAACACCAAAGAAGAAGAACGCCATCTGAATCTTAATTTCAGGTAAGAAGCAATAACCCATAATTTCTTGAATCAAGTTCACACGTTCCTCATCACCCTCAAACACGTCGTGTAAAAAGGCTTCAAAAATGGGGCAAGTAGCATTCACATCGTATTCGTAAGGAACTTGAATAGTCGATAAAAAATTAGGGCTATGTTCCGTGAACTCCATCGTATAAAGGTTAAGCATACCGTTCTTGAAATTAATGTAATCCCTACGCGGATTCATGGTTTCGACATAAGGAATCTGCCTTTTCAATGCTTTGAAATATTCTCCTTCCCAACTGCCCTCCCAAGAATTAGGTTTGGCTTCGTGAAGGATATTGTAGCAGAAGCTTTTCAGAACACCTTCCTTGATCTCCTCAAATACCCCATCTTTACGATAAGCAAATATCTGTTCATTATCTAACTGTACAAGTGTCATTCTCTTTAACATATATGATGCGAACACATTGGGATTTAGTTCAAGCTTCCCCCTTGTTCTCGTTGTTAGCCCACGGTTTTTAAGCATTGTCCGTTTAATACCATCTAAAACAGATTTAACCGGACTATCAAATCCACCATTCGATACCTCACCCGTATAACCTAACTTTATAAGTTTATCGTAAGTGGCTGGTTGCGATAGCTTGGGGCTATTCCATAAATCGCGTGCAAGATCAACTAAATGTTTGGTATGTTCGTTCGAACCTAACGCCGATTCAACATCGTTCATAAATTTTTGACCAGCCTCACCAAATGGCTTCAGATTCGAAACCAACGCTTCAGTCAATTTCTCATCCAACTTAGCGACATTCTCTAATACCCAAATATAAAATGGTTCTTTCTTCAAATTATAATCGATGGTCTCGTTAATCGCAGGTCTTGTGAAGTCACTACTAGATTTGATTTGAATATTCAACATTAAAATAACCTCCCATAACTGTTTTTTGGACTTCCACCATATTGGCGGTGCTCAGAAAATGCTAGATTTAGCATGGAATCTTTTCGGGCAGGTATATATGCATACACCGGTTGTCCAACCTTCCCCTGCCCGACTTTCCGTCTAACCGTAATTTGTTACCAAAATGGTTCGCCTTCCTTCTTATTGGTATTTATTACCGCCTAGAACCTTCTTGTCGTCATCCGCATCATTTTTAACTGTAGTTAACCACCTCGTTTCTTGCCTAATTTGAAATTCCTTATTCAATTGTCCAAGAGCAATCTTCCGGTCGGACTCATATGCACCTTTGTCGGGTGCAACTGATCGACTTATAACTAATATTTCATCTCTTGAAATTCTCGAAAAAAATAATTCAACTCACCCAAGATGAAAAAATGTCAAAAAAAAAGTGGTGTAGACCCCACTCAAGGATCTACACCACTTTTACGGTTGTTGTGAAACCACTAAACTTTCTTACGAGCTAAGCTACTCTGTTTCTTGATGACCTTCACAGTATCCGTCTCTGCATTACTGACTCCCCTGGCTTTCCGTTTCCTGCCCTTATCTGATCTCGTCTTACGCTTTAATAACGGTTCAAATCGCTGATATTCAGGTTTGATCACCCAACCATTTTCACCTTTATGATCTATATCCACCATACTCGCTTTGGGTCCGCCCGTTCCTCTTGCAAAGTAATTTACCGATGGTGTGGGAAGAACAAAACTCTTATTTCCTGATTCGTCAATTTTAGACTTCAATTCCCAAGTACCATCGGAATAAAATTGAATTGAATTCACCCACTTGAAGGTGATATTTACTCCCCAGTCATCATCGTAATCATCACGTCTCAATAGCCCCGCATATTCGTCCCTTATGATAAGAAATAGAAACTCATACAAGGACAAACTAAAGTATTCGTTGGCTTTTATTTCTCTACTGCCAACATCTCTCTTTGGATCAATATATGTAGGGGGCTCATCTGATCTTTTCTTTCTCATTAATTCTTTTACCAGTTCCATTTTAATTACTGGAACAGTTATGTCCACATCGGATATTAACTCAATTCCAACAGGTGTTGATACCTCTTGATCACGATCATTGTTGTCACCATCAATCTTATACCCTTTAAGTGATCTGTAACTCTTTTTAGATGCCAAACCTAATAAACGAACAAAATGTAAGGTGCCTGACATATTACCAAGCTTTTCCCGCTCGACATCGGTTAGATTATTATAAATCTCTGTTCCGAATGCAGTAATTACTTTATTAGCTTCGGTTTCACCATAATATCTTCCTTGTGATCTTCCGTATTTATCTTTTTTGATCTTTATTGAGGTTGACTTCCCAAGACTAATAGGCTTTTTTTCAATTTCGGTCAATCTTTTCACGCTCCTCGTATACCTTAAATGCATTTCATTCAATTTAAAACTTGTTTGATCGCAATAAATATTGTTCGATTATTAATCCTAATAATCCTTTTTTCTATAATCTAGCAGTTTTGAAATCATCCAAAGTGCCTATTTGAGCTTCATTAATAACCTTTATGACCCTCAACGGAACTGCTACTTCAAAGAGCAACAGAAATCGGCGTTGTTACGCTTCCAAGCGATATAAAGAAAACAACCCCAAGAGTTAAGGACTCCTACCAAAGCACACTAATGCCGAAAAATTTGACGATACCTACTGACGGTGCCAGTTTTTTACCGCAGGGTTATTCATAACTGTGATTTTTTAATCAATCTTTTACTGACTCAACCATCTCAAAAAGAAAATCCTCAAAGGAAAAACCCTCGCGGCTCTTCAATACCACCTGATTACTCTTCAACATATCCAGACGAGGAATCAATCCCAACGGTGTTAGTAACTCCATCCCACGTTACTCCAAAATTGATGACCGCCGCTACATCACGCAACTTGAAATAATTGTTACCGTTGATCAGATAAGCTGTCAGTTTGACTTCCTTACCATCAAGATAAATGGTCGAAGTGGAAAGTTTCGCTTCCGCCGTTGCAGGTTTTTCGGTAACTACCAACTCGCCTCCAACTGCCGTATACGCTTTACCCGATTCGAGAGAGATCGCATTCTTCTTCCCGTCCCATCCCACTTCAAAGCTTTTTTCGGTTCCATTCAGAACCATTGCAAGGTCACGAAGTTTGAAGTAGTTGTTACCATTGATGTTGTAGGCTTGGAAGGAAATTTCCTTGCCATTGACCAGCACTTTGGAATTGGTTGGTTTTGCAGTCGCAGTCGCCGGGATTTTCTCAGATGAAGAAGCCGGTTTATCTGCCGATCCTCCAACTACTTGAATAACGAAGGTTGCAGTACTGGAAAAAGAGAAGTCACCACCAAAGTAAACAAATCCGGAATAATATCCTGGCTCAGTTAAGGTAACACTGTTGCCGGTTATCTCAACAGATTTTCTTTCGCCTGCAGGTACGAAGAAACCATCCTTTATTTCCGCATCTGCATAATAATTAATAGTAGGATGCGGGTCATCACCTACGATTTTTAAGGTGACTGCACCATCAGAAATATAAGCCTTATCACTTCCTTCAGGATCTTCTCTAATCAGTTCAACTTCTTTAACAATATTAGATAAAGTCACATATCCACCTTGTTCAGTTTCAATCTTGGTCTCACTTGCTGCAAAAGCAGATACCGATGCGAATAAAGAAATCATCAAGGTGAAAACTAGAATAATAGAAATTCTCTTCATCTTTTATCGACTCCTTTTCTCCATTGTTAACAACAGTCCTGATTTTCAAAAATACTTCAAATTATTATTGAAACAACTAAACTACACCCCCCCCCCAATGGATACATGACTTTTGAACCACACTCTCACGACAAAATTCTCAACCCGTATTTTAATGATTACCGATACATTTGTCTATTGACTTTAAGTCACATTATCAACTGAAATTGTACAATTTTTGACTCCTTATTCCGATAAAATTAAATAGATATGTTTTTGTAAGGTAGGAGGTTATATTTAAGTGGACATTCGAACAGAATTTGGTCAAAGGGTTAGGGAACTTCGAGCCAGATGCGGAATGTCACAAGAAATGCTGGCTCATCGAGCGGGGCTGGATCGAACATACATCAGCGGGGTGGAACGCGGGGAACGAAATATCAGTATCGTCAATATCGAGAAGATCGCGTCAGCACTCTGTGTATCAGTCGAATATCTGTTCTTCAACGAAAGATTTTCGACAACCTCTACATATCAACCCAAGGATTTTTGATATACGGTTCAAACAAAGATTTAAATATCATATTGACAGCGAAAAGAAACTACTTGCATTTCAGGTGAAAGGGTTATTTTCAGATCAACGTGATGTTGATTATCTATCTTCAGTTATCATCGGTGTTTGCACTGCGTTTGAGACAGAAGAATTGAACTTCTTAGTCGATCATCGGGATATGAAAACACCTGACGGTGAAATTGCCGTTTATTCTCCAGAGATTGCAGAACGTGCAGTTGTATTCCAACAGGAACTTTTAAAAAACAGTAAATGAGTCGTTGCTTTATGCAATTCGGGATACATGGTTCAGGGTTTGAACCATGTAGCTACACAAAGTGGGATTATCTATAAAGCTACTCATCTCTATGGGCAAGATAAAGAAATGGTCGATACGGCTTATGAGCTTCTGGGTATCCACGATAATGAATTAATCAAAACCAAAGCTCAACGAGTTACCCCCAAGAAGGGCTTGCAAATCCAAACGAAAAAATACCACTTCTTGATTCAACAGAGGTTTACCAATCGCCTTGCATCTGGGTAACTCCAAATAAAAAAGGGATATTGCTGACCTCCAGTCGCAATGTCCCTTTAGCAAATATGGTCAAACCGTTCCCATACTGTCGTATGACTCAAAAAATCATTTTCCTTGCGCTAAGGAATTGGCAAAGGCTTCTAAATCTTGAACCATAAGATCCGTTCGTCTTTGTATAACTTCTTTGTTAGCCGTTTTTCTGCTTAAGGTCTCACCAAATTCAGAATCCTTGTCGTATTCATCAATCAGGAATTTTTGCGCCCACTGTCCGAACTCTGCCGCTGATAAATTCTTTTCCTGCGCTTTTCGTGCTGCAACAAAGAGGGAGGGAACAACCGATTTCTTTAGTCTTTTGAACATTTGCAATGTCCAATCTTGGAAGCCCTCAATCATGTATTCAGCACTTTTTTCAATCTCGCTAACAATCACTGGATCAATTGGCGTCTTCCCAATCTCACGCATATACAACTTCATATCCTTGCCGGAAAAAGACATATCTCGTCCAGAAAGAAGGGCGATAACTTGGACAACCGTTTTCCGATCAACATACCTCTCGATATCGGCTTTGGTAAAATTGATTCTTTGGAAAAGCTCGGATTCCGTGATGCGTTTCAGAATTGAACGGTTATCCTCACCAAGTAGGACTTGAGACTGTTCAATATCCGATAACGGCTTGGTTTGATTAACGCGGTAGAAAATCTCCTCTACTTCCTCAAGGGAATACGATTCATCGAAAATCGTTACGGAGAAGCTATACCCCATCACTGCTTGCTTGAGGTCTTCAGGCAACTCGCTAAACTTCAAACCTGAAACGGATATGTCTCCGACCATCGGAGTGTCATCGGACAAAGCAAAACCGTCATCAACGAATAAAAACAAAGTGTTCAAACGTTGGAGACAATCAACTACATAATAGATGTAATCGGGCTTACTTGCATTGCTATCCAGAACGTCACCGTTTTTCCAAACCAATAAGTTCGGAATGTAACCATCGGTCAAGACCGTGTGCATTAAGAGGCTTTGCCAACTGCGATCCTTTCGACGAACGTATCGACGCTGAAACGGAAGATCAAAATTAATTCGATCTTTCAATTTGAGTAAATTATACGTAGTCCACTGAACTGTTGATCTTGCCAAAATTATCCCACCTTTGAGAGGAACTTTAATTAAAAAAACTACTTATTATTTTACCACTTATCCGAGCAATCGTATATTGCGTTTAGCCATCCAAACAGGAAATCGAAAAATTAAGTAGAATGATACGCTTTGTAGAAGCTGATCCCTTGCTTGACCCCGCTAAAAAACATAAACTCCTTAACGAATAATGACTTCCTGTCCATCACTTCCTGCAGGGCAGTTACCAGTTCAAGCTGGTCATCAAACAAGGATTTTTTCAGATCTGCTATAAGCTGCTGCTCACGATGTTGATCTTCCTCAGGTACATCTTTATCCCGATTGTCTAAAACGATCAATCTCATCTCATTTAAAAGTGCAGTTCCAATACAAGCAGGTAAACCAATGTCCTCCGTCAAGGTCTTTTGAGATACATTCCGATAGTGACAGTTCAAGAAGAATACCCTCCTTTTAACTAATGCTTTCGCATTGTTTGGCAAACTTGATCCCGATCCTGGCTCCAGCCAGATAGATCCCTTCATACCTTCGAGACATGTTGTCTTGGTTCACTTTACACCAGATCTGCAACTGCTCGTATTGGGAAACGGTCAGGCTATCCTTCAGCTGCTTCATGATCTTCGAAAACTGGTCTTCCAAAAGCGAAAAATCATCGGTGGATTTTGCATCAAGCTCAATAACCCGACTATCCTCGAGAGACTGCCTTATTAAAGCAGGTAATTCGTCCTGATTTTGAGCTTCTTTAGATGGTGACCAAGGCAATGGCTTAAAGCTGTCCAAAGCCAAAATCTTGCCGGCATGTGAGACACCATTTCCTTGCAATTTCATCCCTCCTTTGCAAATTGTGCTTGTACTTTACCGTAAATATTTAGTAATTGCAAGGAGTTTTATGATTGATGGATAGGGGAGGGGAATAGAAAAAGCCGTTCGATACCCCTGAAGGGAGGGAACGGCTTTAAATTGGGATTAGCGGTTTACCAAAGATGCTCAAGATGCTTGCTCGTTGATGTAATTAATAAACGCGGCAGGCGGTTGCTTCATCATCCCAAGAAGCTCTTTCAATTTAGATAGGGAAGTCGGATTAGCCCACTTCAATTGCTCGCCAACAAGATCATTTAGAATAGTGACTTTAAACAGCCCACCTTCATCTTCATCATCGTAATCGATGTAGACATCAAGGTCATCCTTTTGAAATCGAATGCTCTTGTAGAATCCAGAACTCTGCGTGTAGCTGCCGTATTGACCATTGTGATACCCTTTGAAAACAGGCGTAATATGGTTCTCCCTAGCCAAGTCAGATACCCACTTGTTTACCAACAAAATCATATCTTCCGTTGAAAGCTGAAGCATTAGATCGCCTCCTGATTTTTGCTATGCCTATGTAAATCTGATGGCGATCCGGCTCCAAAAAGTAAAAAGGTCAACCCCTAAATACGAAGTCGACCCCATATGGGGGATAAGACATGAAGAACCTTGGTTACTCTTCAATTACTAACCAATCCAACAGAATCAAGTTGTACTGATTTTAGCGAGCTACTCCATAAACTCTTCCTCTCGCTCTTCCGCCATTGATACCCCATAACGACGATATTCATCATAAATAACGGTTCCCTCTAGATCAATAATACCAAGGTTCGTTTGACCATTCACTTGATTTTCGAGAGCCGTTAAACTCGGGTGGAAAATAACCCCTTGCTCCACCCAATAATTCAAGATTGCTGTGACCTCTTTATCAAAATTATAAGAGGACTTCACCCCAAGGACTCGAACATCGAGGTTTTCCCTATACGTGTAGGGAATTACATAAAGATACACGTAGTTCCCGTTTTGTAAGGCTAACTTACAACCCTTAAAATAAACTCTACGCTTATTTGGAGTTAAAATTAAGGCACACATGTTTAGACGGTAAACATATTTTCTCGGAAGAATATAGATGTACTTACGTCCAAAACTGGTATCAACGTAATCCACGTACTTAAACCCCTCGGAGGGCTTATGCTCCCTTCCATCCACAAATCTTCTCAAACCAATCGAAATCTTACTGACCACCGCTACACAATCATGACTAACTGGAATTTGATCATAAACATAATTACCCGAACTATCCCGACGAAATGATCCATCCGAAAGAACTTGACGCTTCTTCAGAGTCGTTCGACCCACTAACTGAACTTCTTGCTCATTCAAACGATCAAAAAACATCTCCGTTACCCCTTTAACGAGAGCCATACGACCCTTCGGAATGCCGTTAATCATAGTATCCAATCGAGGTAATGGCAAATCCGTAATCTTAAATGAATGTGCCATACTTCTACGACCATTCATCATATCTCTAAACTCTTTCGCAAAGACTGCATCGTTTGTCTGCATAAAACTCCCACCTCTTTATAAAAGAAGGACTTTAATCACTAAATATATTAATTTATGAAGAAAAATATAATAGGCTCCGTTCAAAGCTTTGTGGGTATACCCCCAAAAGAATGTAAATTTGAGGACGCATTGTGATCACCAACTCAATTACCTTCGAAAAGAGTTACCTCATAAAGGTATTTACGAGCTATTTTATAAATACGATATAGACCTTGTCCAACGTCAGCGGCTGATCTTTCTCGTAAATCGTTACCGTGTCTTTCAAGTCTGCAGGTAAATTCTTAATTAAGTGCTGCGCGGCGGATAAAGTATGGTCGCCAAAGTCATAGATCACCAAAAATTTATAAGCTTCGGTCGGATCAAGCGACTTCATTTTGGTTTTGCCTGTAAGCAACCCCTTAATATCATCAATGATACCCCTTTTCTGGTTGGAACCAAATACGTAACCGTTATTAATCGGTTTATTACATTTGATCTCGGCTACGATCTTTATATCTCCGATGACCATTAGATCATAACCATTATTGCTTGGCTTGGTGTTAAGCACCTGATCCAAGTAAACCTGATATTTCTCCTTAACGAAAGGGAATCCGTCGCTAAGCCAGTCAAGGAAGCGAATCGTTGTCTTGTAAGTAAGGATGTTATGTATGTCTTTCAGAGTGGTCTTGATGTCCTCGAAATCCTCAACTGATAGCCTGGAATAGTAATCGTTGTTACTGCCGGTTATTTTGTCCGCGATGAATCGGTTGAAGCCTTCTTTCAGTTCGGTTTCCCGATTATATGGCTGGCTCATGAATAACAACCCCCAATGATCAAATTAAGACCATTATACAAGAGAAGCAAATTTCCTGTAAGTAATTGGGGTTTGTGACTGGAGTGTTGTGAGTCGTAGTATAGTTAAAAAAGATCGACCCCTATTGAGATCGATCTTTCTTTAAAAACGTTTGACTTCCACCAATACCGTTTCCTGATATCAAACGAACATCTGCTGCAACAAACCATTTTTCAACTGTATGAGGGATTCGAATTTCGATTCTTCCTTGGAGATTTTTTCTTCTAAGGTAAACAGAAACGAAGCAATCTTCTTCTGTTCCTCAATCGAAGGCAGAGGGATCTCAAGACTTCTGATGGAATCCCACTCAGTTCTCGGCATCTTGGAACCTGACGATATATTCGCTGCCTGTTGAAAAGTATCACTTTGAATTATAAAATACAAAAATTCATTAGTAATTCTAGGACTTTTTGATGTCAAAACCCAAATTTCTGATGAGCAAATCCCATCAAATGTTGCATACCAATACTTCTTAAGGTACGGTCGTAATTTCCCAAATAAAACGGAGCCTTTAGCAAACTCATTTTTAGTACTTTGTTGCTCCTGTGATAAGTAAAAACCGTTGATTCGCCCCCTATTACCGACAATATTCTCCAGTTCAATACATGGCGCGTTCGTCTTACTTTGTGGAATGATCTTATTAGAATTGTTTGTGGCAACTTGCTCGAACAATTCACTGTCCCATTCAGGAAAATCCTGTCCATTCTCATCTTTGAACCGAATTTCCTGCGAGAAAATCTTCTGGAGCATACCTTTCTTGAACAACTCCAACTGCTCGATCTTCTCCTGTTGCTTCTCGATCTTTTGATCGAGGAGGGAGAAGAAAGAAGCGATTTTTTGTTGTTCTTCGATGCTTGGTAAATGTATTTTTGTATCCAACAAATCTTTGTTATACAACCTCTTAACAGTTCCGCCTTCCAATTTACTCCAAACAATCGTCTGGTAGTAATAATAGAGATATTTGTTTAATAATCTATCACTTGTAACGTTTAACCAAACAATATTTGAATCTTGGTAATAGGCATCCTCACCCTTATATTCAACAATTCTCCCGATTGTTCCAGCTGCCGATATCAGAATATCCCCTTTTTTGGGATAAGGATACTTTTCTTTGTACTCAGAAAATAACTTTCTAGAAATAAAAGCGTCCGGAGTTCTACCAAACGTCCCTATTTTATAAAATGGAACCTCTCCAGTACTACTTGTTTGGTGTTCAAATATCCGTCTACACATTAAAACCGTCCCTAGATCTCCAAGTGTAGCATTATCCCATTCATCTTCAAACCCTTTAAATCTTAACTTTGGAACACAAGCCATCCTCTATTCCCCCAATTCCCTGAGGTACTTTTCAAGCTCAATATCGATTTTAGTAATCTCGGCGTCGATTTCTTTTAGACGAGCCTGAATCAAATCCAGATCAACTGGCTCTTCTTTTTCGAAGGTATCTACATAACGTGGGATATTGAGGTTATAATTGTTTTGTCGAATATCCGCTAGCGATACTGCATTGGAGTACTTTTCAATGGTCTGACGTGTCTTATAGGTTTCTACAATCTTCTCAACATCTTCGTCACGCAAGCGGTTCTGGTTCTTCCCTTTCTCAAAATCGTTGGAAGCATCAATGAACAGAATATTATCATTCGCTTCTCGGCATTTTTTGAACACCAAAATGCATGTTGGAATCGTTGTCCCGAAGAAGATATTGGCAGGTAAACCAATCACCGCATCCAAGTAGTTCTTCTCTTCAATCAAGTATTTGCGAATAACCCCTTCAGCCGCGCCGCGAAACAATACCCCGTGAGGAAGGACAACTGCCATTGTTCCATTATCGTCAAGGTGGTGAATCATATGTTGAACAAAGGCGAAATCAGCTTTGGACTTGGGAGCTAGCTTACCATAAGCACTGAAACGCTCGTCTTGCAGGAACTTCTCATCCGCACTCCATTTAGCAGAGTAGGGGGGATTCGCTACTACAGCTTCGAAGCGCATACCAAGATGTCGCGGCTCCTCTAAACTATCAGCATTCTGGATGTCAAAATTATGGTAAGACACACCATGCAAAAGCATGTTCATTCGAGCCAAGTTATAAGTAGTTGAGGTTTTCTCTTGCCCGTAAAACTTCCGTACATTCGCTTCTTTGGCAACCCTCAAGAGCAATGACCCCGAACCACAAGTCGGGTCATACACATTTCTCAAATCCTTCTTCCCCAATGTCACTATCTTGGCAATGATTTTTGAAACCTGTGGTGGAGTATAGAACTCACCAGCTTTTTTACCCGCATTAGCTGCAAATTGCCCAATCAAATACTCATATGCGTCTCCCAAAACATCTATGTCCGCATCATTATGCATGAAAGGAATGTCATTAATATTAACCATGACCTTAGCGATCAGCTTGGAACGAGACTTAACATCACGACCCAATTTTGAGGAACTCAAATCCATATCATCGAACAGATTTTGGAAGTCTTCCTGACTCGCCGCTCCAAGGGTTGATTCGGTTACTTTGTTAATTGCTTTCTGTAACATTTCAATGTCAAACTTACCTTGCTCACCTTTACGAATTTCTTCAATCATACTCGAAAACAGGTAATCGGGCTCGATGACGTAACCTATTTCCTGAATGAGTTGATCTTTTAAGGCGTCACGGTAAGTTTGATCCTTCCAAGCATCCCTGAAAGAAATATTATCTTTTTCAAGCAGCATGTTAACCCGATCCTCAGTTTTGTCCGATAAGTAACGATAAAAGATCAACCCGAGAATATAGTTTTTGAACTCATAAGCTTCAAGTTGACCTCGAAGATCATTCGCCATATCCCAAAGCTTCTTATGTAATTCGGCTTGTTGATGACGCTGCAACTCAGTCGTTGTCATCTGCTTTCCTCCTCTAGATACCCCATTAGTAACTGTTTGATATACTGCTGTTCCCATACCATTCTCTCCTGAAGTAGTCGATTTTTTCGGTGTAATAATCTGTGGATAATACCAATCTTCATTTGAACGTCCATAGGTGGCAAAATAATATCTAAAGTCCTAAGCATTTGAATTGATAAGGCTGTTACACTCGAGCCTTGCGTGGCGATCTTTAATTGCCTGCGACAATCTGGATGCTCGTTAATAAACCACTCCAGATAATCAGGGTGCAACTCGCTTGAAGGTTCAATAATCGCAAAGTTTGATGGAATCAGTTTGCCAACATGCTCCTGTTGTAACGCCACTGCCCTTTGTCCAGTCAAACTGATTAAGACTAACCCCTCTTTGGCAAGCGGTAAAGACCCTAAACGATCCTTAGCAACATGAATATCTTGCTGGTATTCTGACGATATTGGATCAGGACTCAACCACTCATTCATTTCCTTCAACGTGTAGACTGGAAGCTTGACTGCTTCCATTGAAGGCGATGTCTGGATACGAGATAGAAACACCCCTTGCACTACCGATGCACATTGTTCTAAATTCAAACCAGCCCTCCCCTTTGCTATTTAAGTAAATAGCATCAATTCAAACATCTCCATTATAATAAAAAACAGTAGAAAAGGCAATTCCTTTTCTGCTATTTCTCCAAATAGCATCATGAAAATCGTTTGGTATGTTCAGTGATGAATTCAATAATCCGTTGAATCATCGCTCGCTTTTGAAGGAAGGGGAGCTTGACTGCATCACTGATCTCTTGTTGATTCACAATCCCACAATACTCATATTCCTGCACAAAGCCTTGGATCTCTTCAGGTGATAACCCCACTTCATCAGCGAATGCCTCAATTTCCTTCATACGTTCTTCCTGCTCAAAAGCATTATAGTTATCATCGACTGAATCAGCATTGGTTAAGGTCGGTACAACTTTCCTCAAGAAGTCCTTCAGCAAGTTTGCCTTGAGACGGAGTTGCTCATTATCCGCCCGATCAATCTCAGCCTCAATGTCCTTTATCGACTTGTCTCGCTCTTCCTGATTATCGAAATCGATATTGCGGATCAAATTCATAATATAGCTTACATTGATCCGGTCGGTATGCATCAACTCGATCAGGAAGTCCACATTCGCTAAGATTGATTCTTTACCCCCGCCGCGCTTAACTTCGTCATAAATACGAAGATACTTGCTCCTGTAGTCCTGGTACTCCTGTTCGGTAATACCCAGTCGCGCTGGATCGAATTCAAACTCGGTAAACGTTTGTAATCGGGTCAACAGTTTGGTTAGATCTCGAAAGCTAATAACAAACTCCTGTTTTTCTTCCTCTCGCTCCAAAGTATCTACTATTGCAGGTGTAGAAGCGAGAGCTTTTACTTTCGCCAACGCTGCTCTAAACATTTGAAGGTACTCTTCATAACTTTTCATTAAAACGTCATCAACATTGTCTGTCTTCGAGAATAATTTAATCGCTTCATCCGTATCTTCCTTCAAGTTACGGAAACAGACGATATTACCATAAGGCTTAGTCGCTTTCTCCGTCCGATTGGTACGGGAGAAGGCTTGAATCAAATTATGATACTTCAAGAAACGATCAATGTAGAGAATATTCAAGGTTTTGCTGTCGAATCCTGTCAAAAAGATGTTGACCACCAACAGAATATCGATTTGAGCAGTTTTGACTCGCTTCGAAACATCGGCAAAATACCCCTGAAACTTATCTGTAGAGAAATTGGTACCGAACATAGCATTGTAGTCCTTGATAATACGTTCAAGACTATCCCGCGAATGCTCGTCTTGTCCGTCACCCTCACTATCTTCATTCTGACCATAAGTGAAAATAGCAGCAATCTTGAAATTATGAGACAACGATTTGAAAGTGTCGTAATACTTGATCAGCATTGGAATGCTGTCAACAGTAAATAACCCCGTATACCCCTTACTTCGAGACTTCCGATCATGGTGGGTGATGATATGTTCGGCAATCATACGGATACGATCATCGTGCATCCAAACTTCATCGGTCAAAATGCCTTTTACACGGGTTTGATCCCTTTCATCAATCGAGACATCAACCGTTTGGATATACTCCACCGAAAACCCCAAGACATTACCATCATGAATAGCATCCTTAATCAAATACGTATGTAAGCACTTCTCGAAAATATCGGCAGTTACCCGACCATCTTGACTTTTATTCACTTCGAACAGAGGTGTCCCCGTGAAACCAAAGTATTGAGCTTCTTTGAAATGCTTATTGATCAAAGTATGCATCTTACCGAATTGACTACGGTGACATTCATCAATGATAAAAACAACCCGTTCATGCTGATACGGCTTCATGATGTGCTCATAACGTGGATTTTTAATAGCGTTCGCCATCTTTTGAATCGTAGTAACGATCAACGGCTTCGTTAAGTCCGAAATTTGTGCCACCAGTTTGTCCGTATCATCCGTCATATCTACTGAACCGGGTTCAAACTTGTTAAATTCAGCAAGGGTTTGGCTGTCCAAGTCCTTGCGGTCAACGAGGAAGAAAACCTTCTTGATATGCGGTTCATTAGCAAGAATCTGACTCGCCTTAAATGAAGTTAACGTCTTACCGCTACCAGTGGTGTGCCAGATATAACCGTTGTTCTTGGTTTCTAAAGCCCGCTTAATAAGTGCTTCAACAGCATAAACCTGGTAGGGGCGCATAACCATTAACAACTTTTCGGTCTCATTCAATACCATGTATCGAGCGATCATCTTCGCGATGTGACATCTTTCCAAAAAGCTGGCTGCAAAATCACTTAGATTCGTGATGCGATTGTTTTCTGCATCCGACCAAAAGAAGGTATGCGAAAACAGGATGTCACCATCCGAGTTGGCAAAATATTTTGTATCAACCCCATTACTGACAACAAATATCTGGAGATAACGATATAACCCCTTAAAGGAATGTTTTCGATACCGTTGGATCTGATTGAACGCTTCTTTAAAGTCTAAGCCGCGGCGCTTTAATTCAATTTGAACCACAGGTAAGCCGTTTATAAGGATAGTCACATCATAACGATTTTTATATTTGCCTTCAACAGTGGTCTGATTAGTGACCTGAAAAATATTCTTACACCATTCACGAGTATTCATTAACTCGAGATAAACTTCAGTTCCATCATCTCTTTGGAATACTTGCTTATCCCTAAGAATCTTCGCGGACTCAAAAATACTCTTACCGTCAATCTGTGTTAGGAACCGGCTAAACTCCGAGTCGGTTAACGGTTGTCCATTCAGTTTTTTCTCATTGAACCTGTTCAATTGCTGTTTAAAGTTTTCGAGAATCGAATCATAGTCATTTAGGGTCACTCGCTCGTATCCTTGACGAACAAGTTGCTCAATTAAATTCTTCTCCAGTTGGGCTTCCGATTGATAGGACAATTACAGAACCTCCTTATATGATCTATGTCCCTCTTACACAGGTTTCTTACATTATTCTACAAACGCTTCCCGGTATCCTTCAAAAGCCCAAGATTAAAGGTTATATCAGTATCCTCGCAAGCAAAAAATCGCGTTCAAATCGACCTTTCATGACACCAGTCTCCACTTTTCTGAAAATGTGATACAATGGTCTTACTATTCAAAGTTATTTTGAGGGTGATAACAATGTCTGATAAACATGCGGATAAACTACTTCATGTTCAAAACGGGGCAATTCGCCATCTGCTATATTCTAAAGTAGACGAAAAAGACTTGATCAATCGCTACCGCACAGTTGTAAAGCGGGAAGTTAAAAAAGATCTGAAAGCTGCCATTGAGCGATTAGATAAACAAAAACTGGTGGAGCTCATAAACATCTCCCCTGAAATATCTGCATCAGATATCGAAACCTGTTTTGAAGATAATAGATATAGCCGTCGACCAAATTTTCGGCTGTTTATTCTGCGTCCGCATAACCCTCAAGTAAACTCAGCATCTTTTATCTCCGATCATAAAAATAATTTAGGCGTTTCCAAAATGAATGAATTGCTTAAGCCAATCGTATATCCCAATGATAACGTATTTGGACTTGTCGCGATTGATCAAAACGTTATCAATCATGAAACCCTGGAAATCGCATTACAATATCAAGAGAGATACAATTATATCAACCCCGAAACAGAACAGTCCGATTTTATTTACGAATTGAAGTTCGGTTTCTTCTGGATTAACTTTGACCAACGCTTTGTAAGCATAAGTATACCTACCGAATCCCTAGTTGGGATAATATCCAGAACCATTCAAGAAGCTTTTAACTGCTATGTATCAGCAGTGAATATTACCAAAAAGATTGTCGACAGTGTATTTAGTAAAGAAGCTATGAAACGAACCACTTTAAGCAACCCTAACCCCGATTCAAGTAAGCCAAGCAAAGTTACCTTGGCAGATAGTAATCTGGGCATTAAAGTTAGGCAATTGACTGAATTTGACGGGTATGATTCACCAAGTTCAGTTTATCAGGAAGCCATCAACAAAGACGGTGACTTCTTCTCAACTCTTGGGGTCAATAACGACAAAGGTAAAATTTATTTAACCCGTCATTTGAAAGCCTCCGAAATGAGACATTGGGGAATTTGGCGGATTGGTCAAATTATGAACCACCTTAACTCCATACAGGACAATGGTGAGATCGACGAAAAGTTTGAATCTTTTGATCTTAATGAAGACCCGGATCTTGTCGCCTTCACCACCTCAAATGACGAGAAAAAAGTCATTTTGGAAGTGATTAAGGCAGTCGTTACCTGTAAGGTCAAAAAGATCGAGAGCTTCAAACTCCACGACTTAAATGTAGATAAAATCGTAGGCTCTCTGAAGAAACATACTATTGCTCGGTTTTACCCCTATTGCGAAAGCTGCGACCACTATGCAGATATTACCTGTAATCACTGCGGAAACACCGATTTGTTAATGGTTTCTGTAAAGAGAGGACAAGCTCCGCAGGTCGTATGTTCATTCTGTTACACTGAACTTCAAAAAGATAACGTCCGCTGCATTATGAATCATAAGATTAGAATCGATTCCTGGTATGATGGAGTAGTGATCAACCCAAAATTAGCATTAGTCGCGCTAGCTGAAAAGATAATTAACAAATATTTTCCGGATGAAGGATTTTCACATGAAGAAGAATCCTTCTATCTTCAAAACAATGTCGTTCACTATTCTTCCAAAGTCGCATCAAAAGTCATGTTCAAAGTTAGAGAACTGCAACAGTTTAAGCCAGTTTGGGATCGGAGAATTACCCAAAAGCGCCGCGAAGAACTACATGAAGTACTTAGTCTGCTTACTGAAAAATGTTCTAGACATAGTGTGGATGCTTGCCAAGCCTGTCAGCACGAAAAAAGTGTCCGCTGCATCATGAAGCCATTTGTAACTTTTACAGATCATAAGTTACATCCACATCATGGACAAGAATATGGCGATATCAGCTTTACAATTCAAATGCTTGGTATGGACGATGCAGTCTTTGTTGGCATCGCCAAAAGTTTTGAGAAAAGACCGATAAAGTCAACAGATAATAAAGGTCATGAAATACTTCAACAGTTTGTTTATAAGTGCAAAGATTCTACGGTCAATGTTTTAGGAATTGTGGTAGCAGGGGAACTCGAGCAGGACTTTTCCGCCATATTGCAAGATCTTGCCGGAAGGTACAGAAAGAAAATCGTAATGTGGACTTACGAGGAATTGATGTTAGTGGTCGATTTCGCAATAAGGAGCTACAGTCTATCAATCTCAGAAGTTGTAGAAGACTTGAAGGCTGATCTTGAAAAAAGGAAAAAGAAATCTTCAGAAAAGCGTAAATCTGCAAGTTAGAAACTCTGTACAATGGAATTGGGTCTGCAAAAGAGGATTATTTGCAGACCCAAAGTTTAAAGCCCTAACCCCCCAATACTATCAATGAAAAATATTACATTCTCATAAATCTCTTTGTCGGCTCCAGCCTAACATACTCTCTGTATCCCGTACCAAATACTCTTTTATTTCTAACCAGTACATAACCACTCTTTCTCAAATCCGTTATCTCCTCACCATACTTGAAGGGAGTCAATTGCTTGCCCGTTCGGTCAATGAACCCCCCACTTTCCATCGAAATTCTGCACCGCCGCTATACCATTACGAAAGTAACCTGCATTGACGTACTGGAGTGGGATGACCTCGTTCCCTTGGCGGTCGATGAAGCCATATCTCAACGGCAGGTATGCCCCTCTGACCAATGCACGACCGTCTTGGAAAAAGCTAATCGATTAATACCCCCTTGAGAAGGGAACAACGAGATTACCAGCTTGATCGAGGATACCGACTAAACCGAACTTGTTCTCGGTACGAATTAGACCATGTTCGATTGGGATGAAGTACTGACACTCGCAGGGGGCGATCTCTTTTCCTTGATCATCGATCAGTCCGAAGAAATCCTGACCAAATCCGAACTCGTTGATCTGGAGTTGCTTGATGACCGTTAAGCCTTCCCTAAACTGAACAGTCGAATTGGAAAAATACTGCTGATTAGTCTTACTGTTCTTCCTCCCCGAAATGAATTATTGGATTGAGGTGCTATTTCTATTGCTATATCGATTAATTCAAGTCCCTCAATTGCATCAACTTCGCGTGAATGTCTCAAATTCCATCAAAACAACCAAATCCGGTTACACCTTAGTCAACAATCACACCTCAGAATAGTGTGTGATTGTTGACTTCGATCAATTTCTACTCACGTTATTTACCGATATTTTCTTGTTTAAGCTTTACCGACAATTAGACAATGATAACAAAGTAAGTTAGGTGCTAAATTTCCGTCATTTAACGCTTGGAGTCTTTAAGGAAATCCATCAAATTTGAACTCATCACTGAATGTTTAAGGATCTTACCCTTGCAAGCATCGGTTAGGATCTTATAAAAGTAAGCGATGATTTGCTGACTATTTATCCGAAACTTACCTTTCGGATTTTCAAACTGCATAATGTTGGTCGGAAGGTAATAATAGGTCAACATATCGAAATAGACATCATTAATCTGGAAAAGAGTGCTGCTGGAAACAAAGTATACCCGACAACCTGATTTTGAAAATTTCTCAACCACCATTTTATCTTGTTCAGAAAGAAAGTCATGATCAACCCCATATTCATCAACATGCAATTTGCCCGGCATACCTTTCTTAAAACCTTCAACGAAAAAGTCATCCAGACCCATGACCTTCATAATGCCTACTGCCAGTTCTTTACTAAGATTTTCTCCAATTTTCTTTAACTGTGCCTTGGACGGGTATTGTGGTACAGTGTCCAGATAGTCGATCAGATTAAGTAACACTTGATACATCCGCTTGTACTCTGGCTGTAACTTCTCGGCATTGATATTTCTCAAATCGTTAAAAATAGCTTCCATTTGTTTTCCTCCTCGGGATAGTAGTTGCCGTTACAGGCACATCTTTATATCTCGACCTCTTAAAACAACTCAATCCGGCACTTTCAGGTGAGCTAACTGCCTCGAAAAAGGCAGTTAGCCCCTAACCCTAGTTACTTGCCAAGCGTTACCTCCAGTCCAATCTTCAAGGAAGGCGGCTTTGCATACATACCCCACATTTCCGGTAGGGGAGGGAGGATGTTCATGGCAATAGCCTTCGCTCCATCAAACTCAGCCATCGTCCAAGGCTTGACGTTTGCAAGAACTTTTAGATAGTCCTTAAAACCATACCGAACTGAATTCTTGGCTTCATAGGCTGCTGCAATATCGGTTCCTTCATCGAGTAATATTACCGGGATGTACAGGTGGCTTGCTAAACCTTCAAAGAAATCTTTTCCGATACCCCCTTCTGCATGGTAATTCAACCATGATTCTAAATAAGAATTGCGTCCAATCTTCACCATCAGGGAAAAGAGATACACATCATTCAGGGCAAAGGTAGCTACTCGAATACCGATTTGTGGGTTTGAACCAAAGCTGTCACGCATGCTCTTCGTAGTCTTAACAAAGGCGGCTGGTCTCCAATTGATGCCTCCATCAGTCGATACCATGTCCAACCCCATTGAGCCGGGCGGCACTTGCTTGTACAAGTCAATCATGTTAGTACCTTCGCCTTGCATAACCTCAATCTTTACCATTGTCATACCTCCAATTTGAAATTTTCCTATATCGCCGCGCCTCTTCGTTCTACTGATTTTTCATACTGATCTTCCTCCTTGAAATTGGTTGTTGTATTTTGAATCTACATATATTTTTCAGCATCTCTTAATTCAGATCCGTAAGTGGTTTTCAACTCCATCACGGTTCAAAAATCTGCCGTTCATTTCAAATAAACAGACCATAAACAATGAACCGATCATGAAATAATCATCCGATCTTCTGTAAGTGCAAAAAATATTTCCATCTCCAATCGATACCCCGAATGAAGGCAAATAAAAAGATGGTGCCATTGGACACCATCTCCTTTGATAAAAAACCTCATTATTTAAGCTTAGAGGTCGCCAATCTCCTTGGGTGAGCAATCCAATACCCCTGGAAGGCATCGGCAATGGACTGCATCTGTTCAAACTGTTCCCCGGTTTCGATACCTTCTGCGATGATATTAACACCCATCTCCCTGAATGGTTCGGTGAGTCTTTTCAACACATCCAAGGATTTCTCATTATTGCAGGAATGAACAATTTCTTTAGCCAGTTTAATATAGGTTGGTTGAATGTTAAGGATAAATGGTAAGGAGAAATGGCCAAATCCAAAATCATCAATGGCGAAATGGACACCTCTGGCTACTAGTTGTTCGACATGGATCGACAAACTCGGTTCATCGTGCAGAAAAGCTTGCTCGGTAATTTCAATGACCAGATCATGCTGTTTTGGGAATGGCAATGTAGGTGGGAACGGATTAACTGAGTACGGGTGCGAATTGAGAAACAGGGGAGTATCGCTCGTGTATTGCTCTAATGCCAACTGCTTACATAGCGTGTCCATTGAAACGATCTGATTCATCTTATCCAATGAAGGAGAAGTGAAGCCTTCTAACACCTGTTTTGCATCGTTACCTCTGATAAAGGACTCGTATCCAATCACTGATAAATCTCGATCCACGATTGGTTGGTAAACTGGAAATAGGTTGGGAGTTGATAGAAGTGAAGATGTCTCCATTATTCAAAACCTCCGTAACCGATAAGTTTGATTACTGCAGTCGACCACTTGAGAGTGGGATGAGTGGGTAGAGTGGTCGGGGGTGGAAAAATCTCGATGGGGTGACTTCATATCAAAATTGGTCACAGAGCCACATTACTGCAACTACCTGATTGATTTCGTCTATCCGTTAACTATATATGAGTACTAGATGTTATCGTCAGTGATTAGACTTCTTCTCCTTTATTATGTATTTGCTCTTTTACCTACTCCAAAAATGATTTCTTATTCACCCTTAGAGCAAAAATATCTATTTGACCATCAGCAGTTCAATCCCGAGCTAAACAGAAACACCTAAGCTGGATACAGAACTCCAACTTAGGTGTTTCATGTTGGCTGCAAAACATAAATTCAACTCCCAATTGACCTAATAGAAATAACGTTTTTCGCCGTTGCAACCGGTAAATTGTCCATCCAATGAAAATTAACTGTAAATTACTTAATCTTGTAAAAAGAATCAGAGTGCTCAGCGACCCCAAACACTTTTTAAGAACCGTCCTAACTCGATAGGAACATAATGATTGGGTGAAGTAATACGCTTTATATCGAACTTACGTTCAAATTCCGATAGCTGACACTTTATTTTTAACGCCTCCCATCTAATCCGATGATAGACGTCTGCATACTTCAATTTACCGTATTCGTTAATACGGGTGTAGGTCTCACAGAGTTGGTACAGATCAAAAAAGATCGACTCCATATTGATGATGATCTTTTCATCTACACAGAAGTTGTAAAACTGTTTGAAATCTTTCAATGTCCTTAAGCAATTTTGCAAAAATACCAACCGATGTCCGCCTAAATCCATATAGTTCTGAGCTATATTCCTTGGATCTAATGTATTGATTTCAGGAAGAAGCTCACTATAATGACCAACAAGCGTTCGAATATGCACCTTATTCCGAAGATCAATGATAAGTGCCACCAAGAAATGATCAGGACTGCGCAGAGTTGTTGATGCAGTCGACATAATACTCATCTCCTATTCATCATCATTTAGAAAAGCTTCTTCATACTCCAAAATCGGGCATGAGCTACATTGAAAAAACATCATCAGCGAATTGGGCTGAACAACCTTCTTACAACAAATTGAGCCACAGGAACGCATTAGTTCCGATAATTTATGAAAATGACCGTTAGCTTTGAAGGTCATAAGATCAAGTGATTTATGAATCTTATCGATCTCTGTTTTAAGCTCCGATAAATCCTGGGGAGCGCATAAGCCATGCTCAACCCCGATGGCTTGTAATGACTCCACTTTCGCTAATGCCTTTTGAAAGGATTGCCTTACTTCCTTAATTTCCATGTTACCCCTTGCCAATGTCTACACCACCCTTAAGGACACATCTACTTCACCGCCTAACATCGATGAGTAGTAACCCCTTACTTCGGAGATCAATTGATGACTCCAGATCTCCGTAATGCATCACCCCTTGAAAACGACCTGAATCAGCGTCATGAATTAGGTGACCCCATTCTAATCTTGATCCGGCTCGGTCAATATAGGAATCGATGATTACGATGTTACTTGTGGAGTACTTGAACTCGAACACCTTGTTGAGCATCATCGCGATTTCTCGGTCAGAATCAGCTTTATTGGTTGAAGCAGAACACAGATAGACCGCCGCGGCGAAGATATCTCCGTATTTTTCAAGTTCCTCGTAAACATCCACTTCAATCAACTCCGATTTATCAGACTTGCTCCCTTATGAACTTCCGTATCTTCTCTTGCGAATCTCGCGTTTAATGGTACTTTCACTGATGCGAGTAATACTTACGACTTCCTTCATACTGTGGGTTTGGAGCAAGCTAATCGCATGATCCAGTTGTAACTTTGTAAACTTAGGTGGGCGTCCTTCTCGAAAACCGGATTTCTGCTTAGCGATGGCTTTACCTTCAGCGGTACGCTCAATAATCAAATCGCGCTCGAACTCCGCAAAGGCAAAGAAAATATTTCTGATCAATTTGCTCGTTGGTGTGTTATCCAAAATACCGATGTTCAAGATATGAATCCGAACACCACGTTCGATTAACTGATTGACGATCTTTACTCCCTCGATCATCGAACGAGCAAACCGATCCAGCTTCGTTACGACCAAGGTATCGCCAGCTTTCAGCAAACGAAACAGTTTGGAGAATTCAGGGCGATCCATTTTTGAACCAGTGAAACTATCGACAAATATAAAGGATTGGTCAACCCCTTCAGCGAGCAGTAAATTGACCTGATGTTCAAGGCTATTACCGTGCTTAGACTGTCCAACCGTACTTACTCGGGCATAGCCATATTTAGGCATTTATTAGACCACCACCTACAATTTTCGGATTCACTTATGACCCCCAGTTTTGACACTGGGCAAACCCGCATTCTACCGTTCCGAAATCGAACGGACTTGAGAGGGGCAATACTTAAGAGATATGAACCCTTGGACAACCGTTTCAGAACCGACTCAGCTGAAAAGAAGGATAAGTGTGCTTTACACCTCCTGTTTGCAGATGCTTCAATCGTGTTGCCATGTGGGGATGCAGTATGGTTCTAATATCGAAAGGAGAAGGAGATTGATTTGAAAGCTATACCCCCAATAAGGGGGATTATTACCAGCCACCATACCGCATCCTTACTTGGTGTATTATTAATCCAAAACTGACTGCCAAAGTAGAATAAGATCACCTACATTCGAGTAACTATTTTTCAAAATAATAAATAATCGGGATAAAAAAAGCGGGTAGTAAAGAACTCGATCAGCGAATTCGATACTGCCAAAATTAAGCTGCTATTTGATCAGGCAAATTATTCTTGAAACCACCCTCCAAAAAAGGATATTTGAGATCAATCGCAGACCCCATAAAGGCGAAGATATAATCTATTGTGCGTAATCTTGCTTCTGCAACCTCTAAGTCATATCGGTCATAAAGGGTTTCAATGGTTTTATATCGTTCTCTTCTTTCAGCATGACAATGATTTAAACACCTCTGTAATTTGAAAAAGAACCTCATTTGATCAAATGCGTTCACGCTACCAATTTGAAAAGGATACGGTATGCTTACTTCATTTAGAAGGGATGATGAAGAAGTATTACCCCCGATGGGGATGAACATCAGGCGTATACTGTTACAGCAATACCGTATCCTTATTTATGTATTCTTTGTCTAAAACCGACTGCCAAATTTGATATGAACTTAGTCGATTGAGTAATTATGAAGCCCAGAGAAATCACAAAGAAAAAAAGGCGACCCATCGCGGCTTTCGGTGGTATCGCCTAAAACGAGTTTCTACTAATGTAAGCAAAATAGCCAGCATTGGAAGTGTGCTTTTAACGCGCCAATGGGGAGTTTTTGGGACACGTTACCGGCAGAGCATTTTCGTTCAAGATGAAAGAGAGCTTACCCCATTTAAGTGTGAAACGGCTTGTAATCGATTTTTCCCTGCAGACCGAACAACTGATACAATAAAATCGATTGTAGAGCCACGTAAGAGCGAAAAGGATGGGGGAGTGGGTGGGGCAGGCAAACCCCCGTCACCCCCGAAATGTTTCTCTCGCCTGTACTCTTCGTAATTTCGGAATTTCAATACCAGATACATAAACCCCATCTTGGCGAATACGATAAATGTATTCCGCTCCAATTCTAAACTGATCCCACAAAGCCTTGATTCCGGATTTCTTAGCAACTTCGACTTGCTCGGGTGTAAGGATACCAAACTTATTGTTCATATTCGGCATCGGATAACCCGTCTGTGCTACAAGTTGACGGGTACGCTCTGTCCGCATTTGGACAAGTTCATTAAAGATCTGCTCAATGCTCTTGTCTTTAGAGAATAAATTCCTCAAGGTTACCCCAAGATCAGCAGGATAACCATCTTCATAAACCCAAAATCCTTTACCATCAACTCTACTATCGATGACAACTGCTCTTGTACTCATGCGGTTCGCCTCACTTTTGGAGAATAAAATCTTACAATAAAGGTGTTTTTTCTCACCTACAAAGTGCAATAGTAAAATCAACTCTGGTTATGGAGAATATATCCCCTATCGGTTTAGACAATCTACCATTCGGAAAATTAATCAAGATAATCGACCTCGGCAACTGCAAATCATTGTGTATTGAAACGATGAATAATTTCAATTTCAAACATTAAAGGCAGTATAAAAACTCGATGCACAAGTTCTATACTGCCGATTTTTAGGATATCTCTGCTGATTCCAGTTACCTTGCATTTTCAGGTTTCACTTCTCAATGGCTCCAACTCTCCTCGGGTAGCCCAAAGTGCCTGACTCTTCTAAGAAACAAAAAAGCCGGATGCCTAAACACCCGGCTTAATACCCCATTTACATACCAAATTTGTTTTTCAAGTAATTATCATAGTTGCGCATGAAGGTTACAACATGCTCCCTCAAAAGAATATTTTTTGTACCATATGACTCATAAGTCTTCGGCGTGTTACCATTAGCATCGGGGTATCCATTGGATAGCCCCATATCGTACATCATTTGGACAGCTTCACGCTCATTTAAGGCTTTTCCACCATTATACTTAATATTATAGTAGGAAGCCAAGATAACCGCCATCTCGCCCCTTGTCATAGGAGCATTAGCTTTATTTTTATCCTTCAAAGAACCCTTGGTTGGAACCCCCAATTTCTCTGCAATCTGATAAGGAACTGAAGCCCACCATTTCGGATCTTTAGGCGTAGTAATCAACATTTCGCTTGACTCACTATATCGAAACAAGATCGTTAAAAATTGCGCCTCGCTGAGTTGTCCTTGCGGTTTCAACAACTTCTCGACCTTGCCCGTCTTAGGGTTCTTCTCCTCATACCCCGCAATTAACCCCTCTTTGATTGCCCAAGCCATATTCTCCGACCAGTACTTATTTTCTTGGAAATCAGCATACCCCTTAGCTATAGTTAAATCAACGGGATCATTCTTAGGGTTATCAGGATTGGAACCTACAGGAGCTTTCTTAGTGGTGAAAGACCACGTAAGACTACGACCCTTCGTATACTTAACATTTACCGTGTACGTTTCACCATATTTCAAAGGTTCCTTTGGAATAATATATGCATACTTATTAAAATAAAAAGGTACAGCATTACCCTTACTATCAACCAATGAAGGCTCCATATCCTCAGAATCTATATAAGGTTCGCCCAACTCTTGATCAGGATTAAAAGTAATAATAAAACCTGAAGTCTTTAGACCAAACTCTTCCACAGGATTCGGAATTTCACGACCCCAATAGGATATATCAACGTCAGTCTGACCATCATAAGGATAAGTGTATGCTGGAGGATCAGTTGGCTTAAATATATAAGCTACATCAATTACAACAATATCACCTACAATAGCAAAACCTATTTTTTCTAAAGAATAATTTAACAATAAATTTCTATGCCCTGGGGCATTAATTAAATAATCTATACCATTCTTAATAGAAGATGCACCAAAATGTATTGCCTCCATAATAGAATGTTTCTTATCCAAACCAGCCGAATAAGCCCGATCCCAAGAACGCTCACCAGTAAATCCATCTCTTTTGGAGTCTTCAAAATGTCCATCTATTAATTTGTACTTACCCTTATTCTTATAAAGATAATTAGCATGATTCTCAGCCGCCTTAGTTAAGTAAGGATCAAGCTTGACCTCCTGAACCCCTACATTCCTGCGAATTTCATTGTAATACTCTAACGCCTCAAGATGCGTCTTCGGGTACTCAAATCCATCCACCATCACCTTATCCGACTCGGCACTTGCTTGGACTGGAACAAATGACATGCTCCCTAATACCAACGTGAGAGCGAAAGCAAAAAGAAAAAACTTACGCATCGAAATTCCTCCTATATCCCTCTACAGACTAAACCATCTTCAAATTAACTTAATATTAGCAAACAATTACTTTGATTGTCTATCGATTATCAGTCACATCGTTGGTATGCAGTTTTACCCGCAAAAGCAACACCTGACCTTTCATTCGATTATAAAAATTCGACAAAAACCTCATTAATCCTGCCTTTTCCAAAGGGTTGTTATTATTTTAGCGTAACTGAATAAGGAGTTCCAGTCCTGAGGTAATAAAAAAAGGCGACCCCCAAGGGCTACAAGATAGGGGGAGCCTTACCGAGTTTCTACTATAGTATAGGGGAGATTTCATTCAAAAAACATTTGGTTGAATGGGTGAAACGTTCAAATGGTTGACGATTACCTAATTATTACTCGTCTATAGAGTCCTCATTTTTGCTGTTACTTGACAAATAATAAATGTTGCTTATTAGATTCACTGTCCTAAACTTATTGTTCAAATTTAGCGACTTCTCTCGGGTTATGATTATAACATCTTTCCTTATCGATGGATCAGTTGCTTCCGCCTCTTTACTCTGGTCTGAAATAGTTGCCTTATAAACTTGTCGACCAGACATAAAGAACACAGGACAAACACTTATAAAATCCGTCTTAACGTATATGACAATCACGATCACTACAATAGTCAATGTCACCATCAAATTTATCGCTGAAGCTTGATCTATAGATATCAATGGCAACAGCAAGGTCATTAAAAAAAATGAATAGTCATTTACACTTAAACGTTCATACTTCCTGACCGAGACACTCTTACCTATTTCCTTATCCTTTAATTGTCGATCATAGTCACTGAAAAACCACATGGCAACCAAGCGATAGATGAGCAGTGATAAGACGATTATCCCTGCAATAACGATTACGTCAAAGACCGTCTTATCAATATGCATGGCTAACCATTTCGCCCATTCAGCTTTCTTGAAAAAGTCGTTACTGTCAACAAATCTATAGACCATGATAAGGACTAAGGGAAGGTATGCTGTCGCCCATAAAATGACCTGTTCTCGCTTGCCCCACATTTTACTCTCCCTCCCAGAGAGGACAATCATACCCCCTAACAATTATTGTTCATAAGCAATCGCTACCTTGTAGTTCTCGGTCACGAAGGACTTTACGATCTTGTCCGCAAAGAAATGTATTAGCGGTTTGGGAGATGAATCCTCAGTAAAAATAATTTTTCGATTCTCCAAATCAATATATTCAAATAAACCCCACAGTGAACTGTACTTCGCCATGTACTGTTCTTTCGCATCTTGATCTTGTGGTTCATTAGCTTTAATTTGAGATAACTCATCACATCTTGCATCAAAATTATCCTGAATAGCCGCCATTGTTTCAGGTTTAATTTGCGCCAATGTTCTCGAATAAATATGCTTCTTACATGACTTTTCAAAAGCTTCTCTATTGGAATCTTTACCATGAAAGAACGGCATCGAAATAATTCGTGCAATGTTTTGATCTCGACGCTCGGTAATATGATCTTTATATTCAAATGCGTATTCAAAACTCCGAACATTGATGATAAAGATGCAGTTTTCAATTATAAAGAAATCAATGTTACCCCCAAGATCAATTACAGTATCCTCAGCAAACACAAATTGATTGGCATTCTTTATTACCATCAACTTCTTGGAGGATCGCATACTATTTTTCTTAACCCCTCGATAATAGCAGAAATATGCATTTTTTTCGCCCAAAGTTAACTTTACAATTTGAAACTTAGTATGCTTCTCTGGATACTCAGGATCAGGACTTCGCAAGGCTTTGATAAGTTTAGTCACTTTATCTATAAGACCTTGATCGTCATCATCTAAAGCAAACTTCGCAATGCGGTCATTTATTTTTATTTCATGATTATAGTCACCAACAAGAAACACTTGTCTTTCAGCATCATCAACTTCCTTCAACTCTCGCAAGGAATTAACAATACTTTTCTTGAGCCACTTAATAACATCAGGTGCAAGTTGAATACGTGTCGATTGGTAGTACGAATCAGATTCCTTTTGTATCCTTACAAGGTGAAATGATAAATCTACCTCGGTTAAAGCATCATCGGGCATATTACTAAGCTTATAAATTATATTTTCATGGTGGTTTATATCCATTCAATATCGCCTCCCACACATTAATAATTCGACAATAAGAAGGGTTTTCCTCTTTTAATTTATCGAATTACACATGCGGGCTGATAAAAGCTTACTTGAGCAATTCAATTATCTTTACCCCTGACTTCGGAGAAAATGTCATTATACAGGGTTACTATGATCTTCTTGATCGCCTCATAATGTTGTATCGCCATCTCGTAGGGTGAAAGACCAGAGTCGGAATAATGCGCAATTATGATGTAAATACCTACTGTGGCAACAGTACTGATTAAAACGAATTTCAGTAAACTGCCGATGAAGCCAATGAAGTTAACTATCCCGTTATGCAAGGCTCGGAATAACCCCTTCACTGGCGAAACGATGAAGGTATCGGTCAACCAATTGACTGCTTTACCGGCTCGGTCGGCTGCTGTTACCTTATCGACTTCAACTGTAACGATCTTCTCTTTGACTGGCGTGGCAAGGTCTCGGTACTGCTCATCCAACTTGTCCGCATCATCGATTATTGGAATGTCTGCTTCGACATCAGGTAAGGTCAATAAACCAGACTTCTGACTCTGAGGATGAGTATTGAAATTGATCTCCGGCAGGTTTACTTGGTGATTCTTCATCCAAGATTTTGTTTCCTCGAGTAGCTTAGCACTTCTTTCGATTATGTCAGCATCTATATTGTCAGTGAGCGGAGGTTCAGGTTCAGTATTGGATTGACCATCCTCGATTTGAAGCATCGGTTCTGAGAGAGGAATATCGAGGTTGGTATCCTCCTTATTTGTTTCGGAATCGGTATTGTCCTCATCAGAAAAAATCCCTGAATCAATAGCAATATCAGGCTCATCGGTACAATCGGCTTCAATCGGCTCATCATCTGCAACGGGTTCAAGTGGTGCAACTGGCTCAGGTTGCTCCTGGTCATCATTGTGTGCTGCTGAGGACTCAATCACGACACTTGGGCTAATCTCCGTGCCGATGCCAATATTAATGGTGTCGCCATTACCATCATTGAAGAAGGAAATGGAGATATCATCAACTTCTAGTGATTGACTAGGTACGTTCGTTTCTCTCTTTTTTGTTACAGGTTTAGCTGTTGTACTCATTAACTCTTCACCCACCTCTCTTGGTATATGTATTAAATCTCAAATTCAAACTGCAAAAGAATTTCCAACTCCCTAACGACAGTAAAAATTATCCCTTCTTAGCTAAAATCAAAAAAGCACAATTACCCTGATTAAAGGTAATTGTGCTTAATACATCATACAAAAGATATTGAAACTCTCGACTCCTACTCTGATATTCATAAATTCGACATCATTCAACAGAATCCTTCGTACTCCAAAAAATACTTCATCAAAATTTTAGAGCCAAGAAAAACTCATCATTGGAAGTTTAAAGTGCCATTTTATCGAACTTCTCATTAACATATCCAGTATTAACCTCATGACAGAAGCACCTCGTAATGTACGAGATGCTTCTTAGTCTTTATTTTTCATTATAATTCAAATTCGATATGACTTTGACCATCCTGCATTTTAACAGGTGTTAAATCATCCCTGTGTTTGACAAACAACTTCACTTCTCTGAAGGGGGCTGGATTTTTGAACTGGATGATAAAGGTTGATGCTTCTAAGCTCGTAAGATCAATGACAGTTTCCGGCTTGGCTTTCAATCTTAACTTCTTAATTACGAGTCCATCTTCATTCATAATCACAACGTTCTTCCGTCTAAAATATACGATCACTGCAACGATGAAAGGTAAGCTCGTAACTGCTATCGGGATGATTGGCAACTTACTTTTCGGTTCAATCGGCTCTGGTTGTTGAGGGATTTGTGGAACAGAGTCTTCTGATTTGATAGGTTCAATAATAAAGTCGACCCGTCTCGTATTTTCCAATTCATTTAATTCAATTACCGTTCTTATCTCGCTTGCATCCTTTAACGATACGGTCCGGGAATTCTTTTGTTCAATGTCCTGATAAACAACAATTTCCACTTTTCCAATTTCTTCTTTGGTGAAAGGATTCTTCAAGATGACGGTATGCTGACCAAGTTCCACATTCTCAAATTTATACTCCCCATTGGCATTCGTATACGTGACACGCGGGTCAGAATGCAGTTCAACTTGAATACCTTCCATTGGATTGCCGTCTTTGTCCAAAACAACCCCATAAACCGTTCCAAACTGATTCAACTTATGATACCTGAACTCGACAACCAACTGGCGACCTTGAGCTTCAACTGTTACATTTTGCATTGAAGGATCTAGAGCTTCATACCCCTCTACAGCTGGAGCAGAAATCTCATGCTTGCCGAGTGGTAAATCCCGCAGAATCTCTTCTGTCAAGACTTCATCCGTTTCAACGTCAATCGCAACAATACGAACCTGATCCAATTCTGGAGCCTTTTCTACAGGTTGGTCAGCAACTGGAGCTTCGACAACCGGCTTTTCATTGCCAATAGGTTCCTTCAGCTGCTTAACAACAGGAGGTTCTTCAACCACTGGTGGTGTAGGTGGTTCCTGAACTACGGGCGGATCAGCAGGTTTTTTAACCACTGGTGGTGTAGGTGGTTCCTGAACTACGGGCGGATCAGCAGGTTTTTCAACCACTGGTGGTGTAGGTGGTTCCTGAACTGCAGGTGGTTCAACTGGATCATCATCTGCAGGTGGAGTAATAACCTTTTCTTTGTAGAAGTAAGTAATCTTTTGGATTGGCTCGGCTACGGTCAGCACAACCTTTTTCAAAGCTTCACCCACAAGTTCGTATACCCCGATTTGTGTTTCGGCAATATACGAATGCTCGCCAAGATCTAAATCAGTTAAGACTTCATCTTCCTTAATCTTCTCATTGGTTACCGAATCTCTGAACTCGACCGTTATTTTGCCCTTAATAACTGGTGGTGGTGTTACCTTTTCAAAATAAGCGGTCGCGGTTTTATCCTTGTCCATTTTAATGGTGATTTCAGCGTCCGTATATTCTTGACCATCAACAACCCACTTCACAAATTGATATCCATCAGCCGGTTCAGCGTTTAACACAACTTTCTCGTTTTCTTTATACACCAATTTTCCATCACTCGAACTTGGTGTGATCGTCCCTTCTCCGACCTGGTTTACTGTCAACGTAAACAGGCGAGGTTCTTTCGGAGGTAGCGGTTCAAAATAAGCAATCGCCGTAGTATCCTCCACCATCGTGAGAGTAAAGTTAGCGTTCAAAACATCTTTCCCATTAACGACCCATTTTACGAATTTATATCCGTCCGCAGGGTTAGCAGTCAACTCAACTGTTTCAAACTCATAAAATTTTGATACCCCTGCGGGGGAGACGTTTCCTTCACCGACCTGATTAACACTTAAGGTGAGCTGAGTCAGCAGCTCGAAGTAAGCAGTTGCAACCGTATCGGTATTCATGGTAATCGTCAGTACTGGATTGTAGAACTCAACACCATTGACCACCCATTTAACAAATTTGTTACCGGCTGCAGGATTGGCTGTTAATGTTACCAGATCAGCAGGGTTATGATAAGATACCCCTGTAGGAGAGACATTACCATTTCCGATCTGATTAACAGTCAGCGTATACTGAGCAGTTAAAATCGGCTTAAAAACCGCTTGAGCCACATGGTCACGATCCATCACAACATCTGGATTAGGATAAAATACATCCTCTCCATCAATGACCCATTTTTCAAATGCGTATCCTGGAACGGAATCGATGGCTGAATTGATGGCTGATAACGAAACTGTCTCTCCGGCAAGATATTCATGTGTGCCAACAGTTGGAAAGACGGAGCCTTGTCCAAGTGGCTCAAGAATGGTCAATCTATATTTTGAATCAGGCTCTTCCGGTGTAGGAACTGTTGGAAAACTAACTAACTCGCCATCTGGTTCTGGGAAGTCTGTTATAGGTACAGGTGTTATCGGTGTTAATGGAAGATCATATTTATCACTTGGATCTGAATCATTCGGCATCCTATTAATAAAAAAGTGGGCTTCTGCATATGCCCCTCTATCCCTGAACTCGTAATAAACATCAGGATATGGTTGAGCAATATACGCACCCGGTAAAACAATTCGATCACCTTCAACAAGCTGGATTGATGTATCAACAGGATAATCAACCCCGTTGACTGTAAAATGATCTGCGCCAACGACCATTTCTATCCTTACTTTCATCTCCGATTCCTGACCTGGGTTTGCAAGACGATCAATTGTCGCTTTTTTACTGTCCTGATCCCACCAAACTTCTGCACCCAATTTTTCATTAACAAACCTGATTGGGATCATGGCTCTTCCTGTTGTACTTAAGAAGGGTTGTACATCTGGAAATTCAACCAACTCATAATTCACATAAACCTTTATTTCCCTTGGAGGAAGTGCGACAAACGAATAGTTGTATAGATTGGCATGACGCTCTGCCCACGTTCCTTTATAACCGTAGATGGTTAGGTCACTTGGATTTACCTGATTTCCAAGAAACGGGCTATAAAATGGATCAGTTTTAGGATCAAAGTACTCCTCTATATAGACAACAGTTTCAGGTATTGTAACGCTGACTAGCTTGTTATTTTGAAAAACGCCCATCTTAAGCATATCGACCCCAAAAGGAATATCTATTTCGGTTAACTCATTGTCAGCAAACGCCCAATTTCCTATATCCAAACTTATATTAGGTAAATCAATACTTGTTATTTGATTACGTGCAAATGAACTCTCTCCAATATGAAGGTAGTCCGCATTTTGTGGAAAACTCACAGATGTCAGCTGGTTATCTGAAAATGCTGATTTTCCTATTTCTGTACTGATATCAGGAAAAGAAACGGTCGTAATTCGATTTCGCGTAAAAGCGTAGTCACCTATACGAAAGGCATAATCAGAGGAGTTTATACTGGGTAAGCTGATGGCAGTTAACTGATTATCAGCAAATGCCCATTCTCCAATATACTCTACGCTGTCTGGAATCACAACGGTTGTTAACATATTATCAGCAAACGCATAGTTACCAATATAAGTAATGCTATTCGGAATAATTACACTCGTAATTCCTTTGCCACCAAAAGCACTATCGAGACTTATAATGGTATCCCCACTAATTGTTGCACTTCCATCTTCTATAGCTGTTACTTGATACCCGTCAATGGAATCTGGAATAATTACATCTCCACCTGGACCTGTATATCCGGTAATGGTAGCACCGGAACCAGAAATGCGATATGTGAAATGACTCGGATCGGAATCGTATACTGCGCTGGTGACCGAAACTCCTCCATAGACACTATCGGTGACACTACTATCACCATATACAGCATCCGCCACGCTGCTGTCGCCATATACAGCATCCGTTACGGTTGCTCCATCAGCGAATACCCCAAGCGGGAATAAAGATGTCATTAAAGCAATGACTAGTAGTATTGCAATACCGCTAAACAACTTCCTCTTTTTTGACACTTCAATCATCCCCCTCACGATAGAATAAACATTTCACTGGTCTATAAAGGTGTGAAATTTATCAGTTAATAACTGCAAAAAACGTTCTTATTCTCTGGTATAGCTCGGAGCATCAAGGGGATCTTTCGATGAGGTTTAGACAATAAAAAAGTGCTGCAACTCCAATAAGAAGTACAGCACATTACTATTATTTTTACTTTTCATGATAATATGAGATGCTTACAATCGAAGTCGATCTTTTGTAACATTATAAAGGGATGTATTGTTAGACTAGGTTGTCCATGCTACTCAACTTCAACGTATTCCATGATGATCCGTAATGCTTCATCGTAACTGCGTGCTTCGGTAAAGACCTTTTTCTGCATCTCGATTGCTTGCTCATCTAGTCCGGCACTTCTTAAAGCTTTAGAAGCGATACCGAGTAAGTTGTAGATGTTCCCATTCTCTCCAATTAAACGAGCAACAGGTTTTGTCAAATTCATTACCCCCACATAAAGATTTAATACTCACTCGGAAGCATGATGGTGAAGTATTTGGTCTTCCCATCGTCACCGTAGATCGCCCATACTTTCTCAGAAAATAATTGCTTGTTATCGACAGTAACCAAATGGTTGTCGTCCCCATCTGTGATGACCGTGTTGCCATCAACATTTTTGAAAGAGATGAATTCATTACCTTGCTTATATAATTGAAAAATAAGAAATATCACCAAGTCCCAATCGTTACACCCGATTTCGTTGACCCCTTGGGTCATAAAGATTCTAAAACTCAACTTCTTATCTCCTCTCATACTGAACATATCCAAGATGAGTATTATACTGCACCATACAACTCATAAATTTAGACATTTGTAATATTCGGAAAAGAAAAGTAATCCATCCGAAACATATAAACTCAAAAATTTCTCTCAAATGGACACTAGGTACTAGGATTTGCTTCATCGATGAATTTAGCTCCCGACAAGATCGCTGCAACTGCAAGTGGACGAGGATGTATTCCGTGATGCATGTAACCTTCTCGGATGACCTCGTAGTAAAATGGACTCGGTGGTGCGATGGGTCTCGATTCATCAACATTCATGATATAAACCATCGCCGCTACTTTCTTAAACTGTTGACTTGACCCTTTCTTTCCAAGTTCCTTAATCACCTCAAGCGTCTCTTTCCGATATAAACCGCTGGCAACCCCTTCATAGCGATCCAATGCTACTTCGTCCTTTTGGGAGATACTCCATAAAACTACCGGAACTTTTTGACCTGGGCTAGGTTTAATGGTGGCAAAGTCTCGAAATTCCAACTCATAATCATCAATGTAACCTTGTCCGATAACGTAAGCATCGGGACATCTCCGCCTCATTTGATGGATATGTAAATTCGAACCGTAAGCTGCATAGATCTTCCTTCTCATTTCCAACACCCTTTCTGGCTTGATATGTTACTTTACCGTACTCTTCGCAAAAAAGTATAGTCCCAATTCAGGTTAAACTCGCCTCTAATTCCGGATCTTCTAATTCCGCACGTCTTAATGGATCTCTCCAAGCCGAATCACCTTGGAGGAACTTAAGTAGATGGAGCCGCATGGTTTTGAACTCATCCGATATCGCTCCCATCCGCAATAACCAAACTCTCATGGTATACTTGTCATTCCCATAACCTGAAACAGTCACTCGACTGGTAGCCTTTCTTTGATTCAAGGCTTGATTAACAATAAGCAAACTCAATTGGATATAGGACTTGACTTTACCGGCATGCAATGTACTGTTGAAAAGTCTAAATTCTACGGTCTTGAGTCTTCCGCTTAACAATTGGTGTAAATTCAATACTTTATACCGGCTTTGGTTATAGCGGTCAGATCTGCTTCCGCTAACCCCGTGATACCAACAATCGGAGAGATGATTCATCGTCTTTGGCTTCTTCTTATTTAGCCTTCGAATGAAATCTTCAGATAGTTTCTGGCAATACCGCTGACGTTCACTTCTGACTTGTAAGGCTTTGATCAATAAATCTTGCTTAGCGTATACGATATTGCATAAGATTCGAAGTTGATTCGGTGTGAACATCTCCGCTCCAATATGAACATGCAATCCACATGATCGATTTACTCTGGCTCCAGCTGTTCTAAGTTGACGAATAAGCTCTTGAACCATTGGAAGATCAGAATAATTCAATATGGGTGAAACTAGCTCACATTGATAGTTGTCATCAGCGATAACAATTTCACCTCCGCTCGTTCTCTCGGGTTCAATTGAAGCATCACGAATGATTTTCCATATTCGTCCTGACCGATCTTGAATATCATAGACCTCATATCCCCACATCATTCGAGAGATCGGACTGGTGTCAAAAAAGTCCGCGATAACTCTAGCGGCAAAATATCTTTGGATACGAGTGAACTCGATCTCCAAGCCAAACGTAAGACTCGAGAGATCAACTGGCACATTTCAAAGCTCCTTTCATAGAAAATTCCTTCCTATATGTTGTAAAAAAGCTCTGATTTCATATGCCTTTTTTAAGCCATCTCAAGAGGATTTTGAAAAAATATCTGAAGAAATAGAGGATTCTTCGTTGAAACAGAATAGAGATCAAGTTAGAGAAATGGTAATGGCGGAAAAAAAAACAATAAAAAACCGCCCTAAATAAGGCGGTTAACCAACAAAATAATGATATTGACACAATCACTTATCCGATTTCTTTTCACTATCTTTTTACTGACAAGTTTACGCTTTTCGTTAGATTCCTTCACTACATCACCATAAAGTTTACTGACATATCTTATTCCTTTAACCCCGAGATTCAGTATCTAATCTTGATTTACTTCTCAATAACTTCGCCTTTTTATCATGTTCAGCCACTTTTTCAGCTAAACTACTAAAACGCAAATCATCCTTTTTGATACGTCTCTCAATCCGCTCACGTTGACGAGCAGACATAAATGGATTCTCCGCTAATTTCGCTCTCTCACGATCTGCACTTTCAGCCGCTTTCAAAGCAGAATGCTCTCTCCACTTAGAGATCCTGTCATTAATTCCATATTTGAGAGAGTTTGCCGTATCACGCGCACCCATTTTTACATTATCTACAGAAGTCTTTAAGCTCTCACTAACATATCTTCTAAGACCATCTTTGGAACGAATATATCCCATCGTGCTTTTTACGCTTCCACCAAACTCCGAAACAGAGTCTCTTACATCACGATACTTATTCCTTAACCCATACTTGAAATCAACTACACGTTCACCAATAGAACGCTTTTGTATTGAAGAAAAAGGTTTGCTCTCATTATAAACAGGTTTTGAAGCCAAAGCATCGATATCCTCTTGCCCGAAACCACCGGAAGATTTAGAAGGTTTCGTAGGTCGAGATTTGAAACCTCCTCCTGGACCTCCTGAACTACCTGCTCCACTCG
The DNA here is from genome assembly GCF_000510645.1 of Thermicanus aegyptius DSM 12793. Lineage (NCBI taxonomy): Bacteria > Bacillati > Bacillota > Bacilli > Thermicanales > Thermicanaceae > Thermicanus > Thermicanus aegyptius. The sequence goes on from NZ_KI783301.1 coordinate 1,987,903, forward strand.
AACTACCTGAACTACCCACAGTAGAAGAACTAGATACCCCTCCAGTACCTAGATTCTCTACTGCGTCCAACATCTGATTAAACTTACCTCTCTTATAACCAAATTTTGCGAGTCCAAACGCACCGTTACCTAAGGTTCCTAATACCCTTCCACTCATTTGCTTTAACATTGCTCCTGCACTTGTTAGCAAAGCCCATGAACTTACAAAAGTGGTACTCAAATGAGCCTTAAAGGAATCAAGTAAAAGCTTGACAATTCTCCAAAGAACATATAGGTAAACCCCATCTACTATAAGCATTAACGACATCATTATTGTCGGATCAGTCAACCCTAAACTTGGAACCCTTCCTCCAACATAGGCTGTCTGACCTTCCCCCATGAACAACGAAATTACAAAAGCAAAAATCGTGCTTGCTACCATAAACAATATCGATGGAAGCCCTAGATTCTTCAAAATAACACTTACTATCTTAGGTGGTGGGGATAATACACACGATACCACAATAACAAAGCTAAGTAATAACAACAGAAGTAATACCACAACCTTAAACGCTGGTATCACATAAACCGCCATTATATCATCAGCAAGTAACACCAAACCTGTAAAGAAAGACGTCTTATCCAAAATACGCACATACAAATCCTTATCCGCCATCAAAGGCTCCCCAGTTGCATTGAGCAAAAGCAGGCGCATGAAAGCATCATAGTTGAAATTCTTCAACTCGAAATTTTGCGGATAGAGAATTGAACTCTCACCCAAAAACTTATACTCCGAAAATTCCCTATTAAAATTAAATGTAGCTGCCATAGCCGCTGCCGTTACCAAGACCTCATCATCAAAATCTCGATAATTTGTTAAATAAAGAAGATCCTTATAGGTAGACTCCAAAGTAGCTTGAATTCTTCTCTCAACATCAGTCAAATCTCCATAGTTATAACTCTTAGCTATCATATCCGCAGGGGAAAAAATCATAGAACGACCCAAAAGCTCATAAGCACCGGGATTTAACGTATCATCCAGATATACCTTTTTACCCGCAATTTCAATCTCCTCCGAGACTGAATCTAAACCATATAACTGATCCACCCAAGGAGCATACAGATTCCAAACATTCTTAAGCGTTTGTTTCTTCTTCTGTTGAAACTGGAAATCCGAAGATTGCCCAAGAGAAGCACTATTATTTGCATTATCAAAATCAAACCCCTGAACATCCGCCCCATAACGAGTTGTCCATCCATCAACATACTCATTACCTTGATGTAAATACGGTATGACATACTTAAACAAACCTTCTAAATCCAAAAAATCTCTAAGCTTACCATCTACTCTTGGATCACCACTATTTTCTACCTTAAAAACCTCTCTCTTCAACAAAGCCGACTTAAAGTCAGGTACTCCCGATACCCCTGAAGAGTACCGCATCTTAAAGACATTATAGAAGTAATAAAATGGGCTCTCTGTAGATAAAACATACGCCTTATAAAAGGGATTACTCAAATCACCTGAAATACCGCTTACAGTTGGATCTAACGTAAACTCACTATTAAAGATTGCCTTTGTAACGTTCTCATTCCCTAAAGCCCAAAATCTGTATCTACTAAGCTTATCATCAAAGACCCCTGAGAACGAATAAGGAAACACTGAGGCTCGAGTTATTAACTCCTTTTGCTCATCACTGTAAGGCACTAACCCCTCGGGATTATTGAATAGCATAAAACGATAGCTTGGCAATCCTAATACCTTTTTAGAATGAGTTGAAATACTAGAAGATACCGTACTGAGTGAAATTACACTCTCATCAAATGCTTCCAAAGATTCATAAGAAGTTCTTGCTTCCTCCGCTATCGCATTATACGGTCTATAAAGATAAGTAGCCAAAGGATCATTATAGACATACTCCTGTTGATTTAAGAAAGAATTAAACAACCAACGGAATATTGTCAAATTAGAAGTCAAACTCGAAGTCGGACTTCCTTTAGTGAACAAACTATCAAATACCCCATCACGCTTGGGAGCCATCCATTTGACCCTAACACCTACATCTGTCGTATAAACATTTTCCAAACTCATAGCATTTTTGGCAATAATATAGTTCAATTCATCTCCACTGCTTTGAGCATTCAACAAAGTCTCAAAAGACTGCTGATGCTGAGTTATAGCCCAATAATCAAATCTCGAAGAATAGATCCTATCTCCAAATGAATTCGAAATATTTATAACATTACCTACAAGGAATTGAGGAAGAACTAGAATGAAAGCCATTAAGATCAGAATTAAAACGCCTTCTCTCAAAGACCTTATATGAGATATAAGCATCAAAATGACCATGATGAGAATAAGAAGATAGAAGAATAAATAAACATACATGTAATCATCCAACAGCCATGAAGTCAACGGTATATCATGTAAACTTGGAGAATTAATATAACCCACAATCGAAGCATAGGAGTTATTACCCCCTGCACTTACACTTAGGAAATTACCAACCCATGATCCTGTGATTGCTCTATGAGTTTGTATGATCCAACTGTCTTGGGTTGCTTTTACCAATTTATCACGGTAATTACTCGGTCCATCTGCTAATAACCCGTAAACCTTCTTGACAATGTCTTTCTGCATCTCTTCCAGTGTCTTCTCTTCAGATGCAACTACACCCGTAGAGCCATTCAAGGCTTCATTCAAATTAAAACTGCCTCCTAAATTGTTAATAGCCATATAAGGAAGCAAAGGATTCGAAAAAGGTTCAGTTTTCCAGACATCTCCGTCTTTACGGATGTTCAATAACTGTACCATATACCCCCAATAGATACCCGGGTAGTTATTGACTCCATTTACCACAGATGTCTTAACAGTATATTCACCTAATGCACCTGAGACTTTATCACCTGCATACAGTTTGTCACTATCAATTTGTGAAGCAAAAGCACTATTCATCCCAAAAATTCTGTAAACCATCGCACTGTAAAATAAAGTGGAAATGGCATTTTGTCCATGTTCACCAACCGTCTTGCCATTATCGTCATAACCGATGATTTTTCCGCCATTACCTGCACTAAACATACCTGTGCCTTCGAACTCAAAATAACCGCTGGTAGGGAAGCCCTTTGTGAACTTCTTCCAAAAGCTACTCTCTCGAATTGCCGATGATATATAAGCTAGACGATTATCAAATTCCAATAGTCCGAAACCAGCCGGAGCAACCTTGGTAGCTTTAAAAAAAGGAAAACCTGACTCTAAAGTGTTCAGATTGACCGATGTGGAAGAAGGTAAAATATTGTATACAAAGTTATGCTCATCAAACTTTAAGAGCTTCATCGCCTTGTTAATGACTTCTGGATTACCTGTTCCGAAATTTCCCGAATCAAGGAAGCTTTTCAATGCTTGAAACTCATCTGAAGTGGGATCAATGTCTTTGCTTAACGTATGATTTCTCAAATAATTAATTAAAAACTCAGTACCTTCTTGTGCCCCTTTACTGCTCTCTTCAAAGTAGCGCTTTAAGAAGCGATTAAACGGTGAAGAAAAGTAGGAGTTGTTATAAAAATGGAAGTTTCCATCAACCTCTTTAGAAAACAATTTTTGTCGTTTAATCAAATCATCATAATTGTCATCATTCCAATTTCCTTCATCTAAACCACTCGCCCCGTTAATGACATCAAAGTAATACATGTCATCTGCTAACTCAGATAAAGGGAAAATACTTCCATTAAATAGATATTCAAATAAGGTAGCTTTCTGTTCGACAGTTAATGATGATTCATCTTCAAAGTATTTCTTGCCATCAGTAAACTTACTGGCATCAATCGTCAATATGATCATTGAATTACTATCCCCAGAAGTGGACATGGTGTTCTCTGAAAGAAAACTCTTCACGTCTTCATAAGGGTTAGATAAAAGAGATTTACTTAATTCGATAATGACATCAGTAATCCCAATAGAAGCATTTGAGGAAGGGGATTGTAACCCAAAAATATTCAACATGTTCTTAGTATTCATAATTGCTGCACTTGTCGTTCCTGTCGTAAAGTAGTCCTTGATATTGTAATATGGGGTCATAAAATGCCTGTTAGCTAGAAAATCCTCAGTAATCTTCACGATACCCCCCATGACAAAAACATTGGCAACTGGAAACTTACCTCCATTCGTGGTTTTAGAAAATACAATTGGATTTAACGCGGCAGGAAGTATTAATACGTACTCTTCAACCGAAACGTTATCGTATGCACCCCAAATATTACCTAACCCATCAATATACAAAGAATGAAAAGCTCTAAGCCCTTTCTCCTTATCTAAAATGAGTTCTGGAGCGAAGGAAAACAAGACTTGCATCGATGCTCGTGTGGCGTTATCATTTAAATCCATTACGACCCTATCTGGAGATGAAATATTCCCATAGATCTTTCTATCCTCATCAACACCTGCAAGCTTATTATATAAATCCGTCCCTGACATCACCTTTGAATCTTCCGATGGGAGAGAAGCATACAAACTAAAGGAAGATCTTGACGTTTTCAATTCCTCAGTGATGGCTTTATACAGCTTATCGTTTATGGCAATGATCTGCTTATAGTTACCTGAAGAACCAAAAAACTTCGTGCTAATTTTCTTAGGTAAGGTATCTTCCTTATCTTCTGAAGGATCAACCAGATCTTTCAGTTTTGTCTTCCCTGGTATAAAGAAATTAGATAGAAAGACACCGTAAACCATAAAGTCATCTCTTGAGACTCGCTCAACGTCTATTTCAGTCTGTTCCTTCCGGAAGAACTCTATCATCGAACTGGTCATTGAATTGACTGAGTTGCCTGATTCAACTGCATGCACTTCTGGAGAAGGCACTACTGTTAAAAATATTAATAACATGAGCAGACCAATGATCATGCACTTTGTCCACTTTATTCGTTTCATTTTACCAACCCCTCTGAGTGATTCAGAAACAGTTATAGATTCTCAGTAACCATTTTTTCTTCTCTGTTGCTCCAATTTCTCATTTGCCCATGCCGCCATTTGTTCACATTTATCAGACCAAGAGTCTAATAACTCATTCAAGTAATCAATAATTCTAACTACACACTGTTGATATCTAGTCAATTCTTCGAATCTCATAACCCCTGATTTCTTTTGCCACCAAGTTAGTTCATTACTTGTTTTCAAAGTACCGAACTTAGTCTGATCATTGCTTGGTTTCAAAGCTTCGTACTCAGTCTGATCATTACTTGATTTAAAAGCATCGAACTTAAACTGATCATTACATAATTTCAAATCTTCGAACTCAGTCAGATCATTAGATGTATCATCTTGTTCATAGTTTACAATAATCGTCACAAACACTTCGACTTTCTCTTTAACCACTCATCCTCACCCCTCCTCAAAATTTATGACCTTTTACGTAACCTGAATGCGTGAATACCAGACTAATTCTTTTTGATACTTATAAATTCGATCCGCAAAAATGTCCAAAACTTAAATTGATATATAAAAATACATCAAGAACTAAAAGTGCCTTTTACTGAAAGTCGAAAATTTCCAAAAAGAAAGCCGCCCTAAATAAGGCGGTTAACCAACAAAATAATGACGTTTCACTTGCGATTGGAGTTAGGTCAACCGCAAGTGAAACGAATATAAAGGAGGGAGTAAAAAAGCAAGGGAGGAACAGCTTGCTTTTTACTCACACCTTATAAAATTTCTTAGTCATAAACTCAAAAAGTTAAAAAATATCCCCTGAACAAAAATTGTTACAGCAAATTGAAATCCGGTCACCCAAAAAAGACAAAGTGCCTTTACCCCCATTAAGGAAAAGCACTTTGCTGAAAACAATTTGCATTATCGAAAATTCGATACTTTAATGACAAGTCCTTAATTTTTAACAGAAACCGATTCATACGATTGTTACTGATGTGACCTAAACACCTGATAAGTACAAAATCCTAATAAAAATGACATGAATAGACTTCGCACTTGATTAAAACTCCTAATCAAAAATAATAGATTGAAAATTTCGGAACATCTTTAGAAGGTGAGTAAAAATCAATTTTTAAATTCAAAACTCATACCTCCTGTGCCCTAATTGATTGAAACCTGATAGTTTTTACTCATAAAAAAATCCACTCTCGCGGATTTAACTGCAAGAGTGGACAAGAGAAGAGAAAGGATGACACCTTCCCAAAGGAAGATGTATTATAATACGATAACTTCTCTCTATTCGTATCGAACCATCAAGTATTTTCCAATCTTTTATGAAAAACTCCATTAGAAAATCACCATTCTGTTCATCCAAGTTAGCGTCGGTTTCGACAACTGTTTCACCCCAATCCGTTTTACCAAGACTCTTGCATTATCAACCACTCTTACTCAACTTAGATCATCTACTTAAAGTGCTGTAAACTTACTGCCACTTTTGTGATTAACCTTAGCTCCTGACAGGGAACATCGTTCGGATTTAACTCACCAGAAATCATCTTCACAAAAGAGGTTGGGTCATAAACCCGAATTAACGCACTCACGGGACTACCACCATCTTTCATAAGAAATGGGGAAATATGCATGTTGACTAACATTAGCTGCCATCTGTTATCGGGTTCGATCAAACCGATAAACAGTCGCTTGTAAGGGTTACAAGACTCCAAACTATACTGGACAATTCGAGTCGCCACCATCAGCAATAATTCTTCACTATAGTCAAACTCCCATTGAATAGTATACATTCCATAACAACCAAGAAAGTACGTTCCTTTGACCCATTTCATTTCCCGTACTTGATAAAGAGGAGATTTTAGGCTTGTAAGTATGGTCAGGCAACGAATTGGTGTCTCGGTAACTGAACTCGTAAAGTTGCTTGAATCGTGTGGAATCTTCTTGATCAATTCAATAAAATCATCATCAATAAAATGACGAAGTGAGCGATACGAAACAGAATACGCCAATCTAATAAAATAATCATCTCTATAAGGAAGAGAAGCTAATTGAAGCATTTGATCAGAAGTTAAAGACTCGAACAATACCCCATCAAGAAAATACACCTCTTCAGGAGAAGGAAAACGGTATTTCAATAAATCGTTAATCCGCATCTGGCGCATTTACCTCATCCTCCTCATTCATATAAGGATTCTGATTTTCGAGCCATTTAAGCATATGGCTCACCTGTTGCTGGATGGTGCGTTGTTTTCCCGTTTCATTTTGGCTAAACTTACCGCTAAAGAAAAGTTTTAATGCCTCACGATCCAAGGCTGATCCGTTACGACTGCTTATTAAAGAGAGAATATGAGCGATTTTTTCTGGATTACAAAACTGGGTGAGCAAAATTTCTGCAAAATGAGCAAATACCCCAAGCCATGTTAACTCCTTCTCACAATCCCTAAGCTTATAAATTGAATTGTACTTAGGCGAAGGTAGAAAGCGCGAGAGTCCCGGTAAGAAGTATCCGTATGCGTCTGGTTGATCCGTTTTTACTCGAAACATTTGGACAGCTTTATTGATGGCATCTACAGTTTTGGCTTGCATCACATTGTCTAACGGCTGCTCAATGATTCGTCTAACCTTATCTGAAGCATTTTTGACTGTTTGCTCTACAGCATTTATATTTTCAATCCCAAGTCGGGCTGCAGTTGTTCGACAATTCAAACCCGTCTTGAAGTATTCCTCAAGTCTCTTCTTCGTATCCTTATGTTTGATATAAGAAAGGGATTTTATATACCGAATCAATTCATCCAATGCATCCAATCTACTCTTTTCCAACTCATACTGATCACTGTAAACATCTTCATTCAAACGACTGATTACATCTTGTCGAGCATCTCTTACTTTACGAAAGATATTGGGTTGGTGTGCCATTATGATACCCCCTCCTTTAATTCCGTGTGATAAAACGTCTTAATTGGACATTATCAAGAACATTTGCTTTATACCAATCGATAATCTCTTGAACCTCAGCAATGGAATTCGTCCGAATAAGTAGATTAATGATTCCAGTCTCCAAGACAGACGATGCCAACAAAGTCCGCAACTGATCCCTAACAAAACGCATATGACCGATACTGCGAAAGCCTAGTTTTTCCGCTTCTTCACTGCTGCATCTGCCATCAGTCAAACAAATCATTACTAGAGCCTTCAACTTGGGCGATTGATCCATGAGTGCCTTTAAAAATCCGGTAATCATCTTTATTACAGAGAGCTTTAGTAAATAGAGTTGGCGTTCATTGTCTGTCAGGTTCGATGAAGTCAACTTGGCACTAATCTGTGAAGAAACTTCAACTAACAAGTTGAAATCGGTCACAATCTGTGATCTCACATCAGTCATGTCCCAACATCCCTTCTGGTGTTTTTCAAATGGATCTCCAATTTTGCTCGATCAAGTCCTCTGAAAACAACAAAACCAACACTTTACATGTTGAATCGACCCCCAACTTAGGGAAATAATCGTTTTTTGCCGTACTTTTAGGCTTGTGGAGGTTTAGATTTTCGTGAAATTCCTAGACGCATAAAGGGAAAACCGCCCAAGGGGGGATGAGCTGAATAATTTTATACAAGTAGCCAACCCTCAGTAATATAAAATTACTCACTTTCAAACTGTCTAAATCGAACTAACATGCCCTTGAAAATAAAATTTATTGCTCGGGGAAAGTCGCAATCAAAAGCGGAGTGAAATATGACTAGATGTGACCAATCGAAGATAGGATTCTTGAGGAAGTAAGCAGAAAACAACACAATAAAGCGCATTTGTTCTTTGCTCCATGTAAAACACCTGAAAAATACTTGAACGAGATCTTAATCTCTGTTGATAGAAGGACTTCGTTTGTGGTAAATCGAGGAAACCGAGAAAAAGCAACATAAACGAAGGAACAACCATTTTTGAAGAAACATGCAATTCATACCCCAAATTGGAATGCAGTACTCAGCATGACCCATATTTGAAAACCAAAATTTTATAAAACATTCCTTCAAAATGAAGCATTACTTGGTCAAAAATAAGACATAACAAAATCTTTTATAAAACTACTCCGCAATTTTATTAGAGAACTCAGTCTTTTTATAATCGAAGTCGTGCTAATTCTAAAAAGTATTAACATATTATAAATCCACTCATTTGTTGTTATAATGGTAATCTGAATCATTCTAAAATACTCACACTTTTTCTAAAAGAAGTCTTTCTTTTTATAAAACCAGTCCTGATTTTTATACAGATACACATTTGTGAGCTAAAACCAGTCCTGATTTTTATACAGATACACATTTGTGAGCTAAAACCAGTCCTGATATTTAAATAGATACTCATTGTCGAGCTAAAACCACTCCAGTTTGTAATAAAAATGAATTACCGCCCGATAATTTCTACTTATACGAATCAAAGGAAAAACTCCGATTAACATTTAAAGAGTTAATATAATTGTCCCCGCGCTGTTTGTTAACTCCGAAAAATCATGTAAGTTATAATCATTTAGAACTAATGATCGATTTCTAACCAGTTCTCGGTTTGTTTACTAATCAAATCTTGTTTTGCCTTTGAGTTAAAAACCGTAACCTTACAGCTTTTCATTTATATTTATAAAGCGCAGAATCAACTACCATGATCCTGCGCTTCAAATACTACTCAATTTTACCATTCGCCATATACCTTACCTCTATTCTTTTGTTACTATTTAACTAACTTACAATAGATTGACTCTCATTACCATAAATTTGTTGAATTATACTCACCACTAATCTTGAAAATTCCAACTTTTTTGCTTCAAGAATTGGTTTCATAGTAAGGTAGTGCTCAGTATTTTCTTCATCTGTACAAAGCTCTAAGTTTTCAGGACGATTATCATGCTTATTTAGATTCCGATGGTTTACGACTAAACTATGAGACTCTTCAACAGCATATATCGCCTCTTGTCCGAAATATAGAACTGCAATTAGCTGATGATCCTTTATAAAAATTCTGTCTGCTCTAAAACCATTTTTCCCCCATTCTATTCCATAACGATGTGACCTACTTAATCTTGAACTACTTTTCATCAGCCATTTTTTCGGAGTAGGATAGAAGAACTCACCATCATACACAAGTTTGGTTTCACCCGTTATATAATCTCTTAAATAAATATGGTTATTTTGAATTACCAATTCGTACTTTTTATTATTGAAATAATAAACCCCTCCTGAATCAAAACAAACCAAAAGTGAATATTCATCGTAATAAGTGGTGTAAACCCTATTCATCAACCACGTCTTACGGCTTCTCATTAAAGCAAGTGCACGTTGTTTTATCGTAAAGTCATTGTCGATTTCAATATCTGTACTCTTTTCATCCGAAACTGGAATCCATTCTTTACGCCAATGCTCTTTAACCTCCCAATCTTCTATACGGGGAAGTGTAATTGTATTAATAACATTTATGATATTCATAGGATAACACACTCCTCAGGATTTATTTTTCAAACCACTCTCTTATCCCTCTCATCAACATCAACGATATACTTCCTCTGTCCTATCGTTTCATCCCCGGCTTCGTTTCGATCATCACCTCCTATGTCTGCCCTTAATTCATAGTCTTCATCCAATATGTCCAGTGCATCCATTAACTTTCTGCTATTAAGGACTGTCTCAAACAGTTCTTCTTTTTGATATTTTTTAATCAGAAAGATAATCTGATTGATGTATCTCTTATACCCCGTGGTCAAGGCATTTCTTAGCAGTGTTCGAATGTTCTTACCATCAACAATTGCCACTTCTGATGCAAATTCATTGAACTCAGCGATAATCATCGCCTTATCAAGTTGCTCAATTAAAAGATCCACTTCCGTTTTTTTGTTAAATCTTGAACCTTTACTAAAAGTCGATTCAATGATGCCTTTATATCCCTGTTCCCATTCATCATCATTAATAAAGTTAACCTCACGACTAAACTTTTGAAGGTTCGAATAGTGTTCGCATCTTACCGAATAACCTTCTACATTGACATAATCACTGCTATCAAGTCTTCTTTCAAGAAAGGCAAGAATGACCTCGCTTTGCCATTCCTTACCCCGCAAAGACCGATTTTCCCGATTGTCACCAAGGGCAATCATTGATGCTTCAAATACTTCTTTATCAGTCTTATTGATAGAAAAGCTAATCACCGAACGCATTCACCCTTCCCCTCTCTATAAAGCAGAACTTAAACCTTTAATTCGAAAATCTTGACCAACTCGCGGAACTTATTGTAGCTGATCGACAATTTCTTTGCGGCTTCCGGTCCCGATAATCCTTTTACTGATTTTGATCCATTAACATTCTTGGTGCGGTAGGCTTCATATACCTCCAGAAAATTTGGTGGATAAGGCTTGGAAGGTCGACCAGCTTTCATTTGTTTCAATTGTTGACCCTTAGCCTTGTCCTTTTGAAATTCTACAATCATAGAAAGTGTTTCATACCCTTGTGGCGTCAAGATACTCAAATCATTCGACTCAAGCATTACCAAAGCTACATCCATATCCCTCAAAGTGACTATAAATTTACGTAATTCGATAACATCATCTGCAACATCGCATAAATTACGAATTACGACAGTATCCTGAAATTCAAGCTGCTCCAACATTGATTTCAAAGAATCACCATTCGTGAATCCGAACTCGTCCGTCAAGTCTATAAAAATTTTGTCCACTTTGGCTTTGTTCTCAAATTCTTCAATTTCCTGTTTCCGTCTTACACGAAGATAACCAACTCTTGCCATATTCTCGACCTCACTTTTATTTCATGTTCACCAGATATCTATTCGATTTCCGAAGGTTAAAACTAACCCCATTAATGATCAGATACCAGTCTCGATCCATCTCAATCCGGCAAGGAATGGCACTCTCGCCCAAGTAGATCTCGAAACATTCACCACAATGGAGTCCATAACTATCTCCATCTTGTCCAACACACCAGCGATCTGAATCTGGATCGTAGAACATCGGAACCTTTCTCTGCACCGAACTGCTCACCTCCCTTCAAACCAACTTGCGTTCTTTAACAACAAAGTGCGTTCACTGTTGCAAATCAACCAATGAGAAATTTGGTAACAATCATAATAATGAAGAACCCAAATGCCAACACAGCTGAAACGCGTCCTTTAACAGTCTCACCTAAATCATCCATCGCAACGGTGAAGAAATGAAACCCAAGGAAAAAGCTCAGTAAACCCAAAAACATAATCAACAATTGCTCCATCATTTCAATCATTTCAATCATCCTTTCATCTCTCAATTTTTTACTTTTTTATTATTTTTTACCTATTCCATTTCTATTACGAGTATAACTCTGATTTAACCACTAAGCAAGTAGTTTTTTAACTAATTTTATATTTTTTTTGACTAAACCAAAGAGCCGAACCCCCTTGATACGACTGGATTTTGGGCGACCGACCATCGACCGAGAAGTGATAACCGCACGTGACGAGCCTGAACGCCCCTATGAGCGATTTTCAGAGGGCGGGTAATAGGAGGATAGCCATAAGCGGGGGCAGAGGGGGCAGAGGGCAAATATGGAGGGCAAAGCAAAAGGCGAACAAGAAGCGAACATGGGCGACCCCCTAATGGAGGGGGCTGAGATACCATTTTATACCATCGCGGAAAAAAACGAGTTTAGCGTCTGACGAACATTCAAATATCGATTTGGTTTAAGTTAACTCTCGAAATTTTTATCATCTCAAGTTGATCAGAGTACCTTTTCCTTGTAGTTCGCAGATCTTACTCCACGAAATGGCATTTAACCCTCTGTCCATACCTGCTTTCGCAACGACAGGTTGTGCAAAAATCATTTGTCATGGCAACCCCTCCATCAAGAAGTGTGCTTTTAGAACCTGACGTCGTTACTGTGTCCTGAACTATCGAATACCGTATTGGCGAAAACTGTGCTTTTACCATAGGTTTGCGACAACATGCTGTCAGTAAGATTCAGACTTGGCAGCTCATCTTTTTTCAATACGACCTATGTGGCTTTAACGACCTTTGAAGCGTTTTTATAAAACCATTTCTGGTCGTTCTAAAAATCTGCAAACCCCCATAAGCATTCCGAGTCCTCGACATTCCCTCAACCTGATTGAAGCAAACTGCCTTAGAAAGAGCATGTTCAAACCTTTCAAAATAGAGCAGATGTAAAACGAACAGCCGACTACGCATTGAGCCGCCATTCAAACGAACGGTATGAGCCACCTGTCTGCCGTTTTGTAACGCTTTTGAAGGCAGGATAGACCTATGACAGCCGAGGGGGTTGTAAGGGCGATTTTGGAGCCTTTGTGAAGGGCGTGGACGACCCCCGATATGGGGAGAAAAATCACCCTGACCTAATACGAAAAAATTCGGTTTACGAAAATGCGAATAATAATAACCTCGTTGCAGTGATCCTTAACTCGCATTCTTCGACAAATATCAACAGTGCTCCGCAAGATCACTGACAATTTACCTCCGAATATGTTAATTAACCCCGATTTCAAGACGAATTTGCGACAACATGCCGTCAGAATGAGTCCAAGTATACCGGCAGTAGTGTGCTTTTAGCACAGATTGTAGTTCCTGTTGTCCAACTGTCATCCTCAAAAGTGTGCTTTTAGCGATGCTTATTTAATCTGTCGATCAAGCTCTTATCAAAAGAAATCAACCCCAACTCGACAAAAACAGCCGAATTGGGATTGATACCTTTGGGTACAGATGACCGGCGCTCCTAAAATCAACCTTACCTTTCAGACTCAATCAGCGCATACATCTCGGGCGATAACTTGAAGTTGATGTAAATGTATTCATCTTGATGGTAACCACTCGCAGAAGATGAGACATGCTTGGATTTTAAGAACACTCTCTGCCATCTTTCAGGGTACTTCTCAACCAAAACGTCATAAAGCTCACTTCTATAACCACAAATGATTAAATACGCCTCACAGTCCTTGATTAGTTCTCGAAATTTGATATGATCCCGCTTGTCCCAAGAATAGTCGTAATGCTTTTTAATCAAACATTCATCGGTGTCGTAAGGAACATCACAGAAAATGATCGTTCGCTTAGGATCATAACCGTTTTGTCTTGATTCCACTTCCCTGATCAGTTTCCGGCAGTCCATCCGAAAGACTTTCACTCCCGATAGGATTGAGTTGAACTGATGAAGTTTAAGGACATCTTGATAATACTTATCCCTCTTCTTTACGACAGTTAACCAATTGATGGACTTCAGGTTGGCGGCATAACTCATCTTGGCTAAGATATACATGTTTGCCGCGGCGGTCACATAGTCGGAAGCTTCCTCAAACTTACCCAATCTGGCTAGTCGATCATCTGCCCATCGAGCTTTTTGAGCTGCCTTAAAAACATACTCGGTGTAATCCAAATAGGTTAATCGAAGAATCAATTTTCTCGTCATAGATTCATCCGTTAAGACGTGGAACAAGCTCGCCAAAGAGTAATCAACATCCGAATAGACCCTGCGCGTAAAAATCAATCTATCGGGATCAAGATTCAGTAAAACCCGACATGCCCCGCCTGTCGCTGTGATAAACGTATCAAGCCCGTATTCTCGACCAGCCCACTCGATCAAGGGGACGAGTTGCTTGACAAGAGCGCGTTTGCCACCCATATAACTGATTATTGAAAGGATCGCTCCTCTAATCAACATATCCCAAGAAATCGGCTTGTTATTCGGGTTAAAAGGAGGGGCAACAATCCCCTCCAGACCCTCCTGACCCCCAATAAACATCGAATTACTCATTGCTCATACCTTCCTCCTTCATGTACTCATTCCATGCTTCATACAACTTTTTGCTCTTTACAATATAAAACCGACCAGTTGCTCCTTGACTATTAAGATCCGCAATCTTCTCATTAAAACGACCATACTCAGTCAGCTTAATCAAAAACCCTTCTTTTCTCCATGCCGCAAAAACCGAATTGAGAACCGCATTGTTTGCCTTAAGATCGAGTTCATCATCATCAGTATCATCAATATCATTAAAACCAGCAAAAAGCTTCAGCATAGTCTCTCGACTTACCCCTACTGCATGCTCACCAAACCTACGTTTCATGCGTAGAGTATCAAGCAAAACTGCGCTATGAAATTTCTTATCGTAATTTTTCAACGCTAATGAAGCAACGCACTCAGGTTCCGCAACCAAACTATTCTCCAACCTAATGAACTGCGCGGCGGCTTCATTGCGATTTAAGCTGTTCGATAACAAAGCATTCAGTTCTTCTTCATCGATCTCGATGTACTCATCACGCTTCTTCATTTCAATGGCATAAGTGATAATGCTCTGAATAATCTCACGATTAATATCTTTTGAGATGGGCTTCAATTTATCCTCGATCTCTTTTTCGAGATGCGGATTGTCCGCCTCATGGAGATAAAATGTATGTCCTTTCAGAAGAGAACCACCTTTGCCAAAAGGTTTGATGACCCCCACAAATACTCCGTTCGGATAGCCGTAAATCAAACTTACACCGAAGAAAACTTCCACCTCAAAGAACTTCCCGAACACCTTCTTATAACGCTCAAGCTCTTTCTTTGTAGCAAATTCATATGCCGGACGCTTATACCTATCTTTCTGAGCCTGACTTACCGGGGACTTGTTGACAAATTCATGAGAATACATCGTAGCCAACTCATTTGGAGTCATTTCCGGTTGTTCCAAGGATTGTTCCTTTTTCGTATCTACCATTTCGCCTTCTCCTTCCCAGAAATATTGGAATGTGTTGGAAGCGGATCAAGTCTCTGCGCAGAGTAACCCGTCCGATATCTGGGTTTAATCTCTTAATCCAGAAGGAAAAGCGTAAAAAATAAACCCCTTCAACTTTTCAAACAACCCTCTCAGACTACAATTCACCTGCTCAAACTGTCTGAAAGGGTACTTTTATTTCAAAACAAGCAATCTAAACTGAAACACCCATCGAAAATATCAATGAAAGCTTACGAACTATCCAACATGGCGCACTCAACTCCCATATGGAATTTTTGAGTTACGCCCAACCTAATTTCTGATCCATCAAATTTTTGTTTCAAATGCATTTTTTCATTGTCGAGCGAAAAATTTATGTTGTTGCCAAGTAACACGTCTTATGAAACTAAAAAAGAGCCTCGGACTTGGTTAGTCCTAGCTCTGGGGACGGGAGTGGGAATTGTGGGATAAGTGGTCAGATGGGATGGGAGGGGAAGGATCTCAACAAATGGATAACCCCGATCAGGTACATACCCGTGTTTTACCTTTGTTTGAATTAACTCAACTAATCGGAATTGCAATCGACTTTAAATACTAACGTTTTATCGTCAGCCCTCTTCATTAAGAAATAAATGATATGAAAATTCAGGTGCAAAAGTTGATTTTTATGTTCCTGCACCACAGCTTGATTAAGCCACAAAAAAGGTGCCGCTATTCACGACACCCATCAATGAATTGCCTTTAATCTTCTTCTTCTGAAAATAAAACCCTCGATAGTCTTTGGTACTTCTTCACGATCCGATAGACTTTAGGATGAGGACTGTACATTTCAACCTGGAGTTCGCCAAATAATTCATGCATCCCGTAGATCGCAATTTCGACAGGCTGATTCTTTTTGGTGAAGTACGCCTCGATCTCTGTAAACATTTGCTCGATTAACCTTAAGACAGGTTCGTCAAAGTTCCAAGGCATCGGATCAGTGAAGTAACCCTCCAGCTTTTCCTTATCGGTTAAACACGGGACAACCGGCTTTGACCAAGGAAAACGATTATGCAAATCGGCTTCAGTTATGCTGGACATGACAACACCCCTCGCAAAATAATAGAAAAATTGGTGTTGTAGTACTATACCGTAAATCGAAACATCATCGCAAGAAAAGAAGGTGCCGATTTTTTCGACACCTTCATTTCAAGACTGCTATATCCAAATCAATGCCAAGCCTTTACAACCCCCGAACAGACAACCATTACGGACTGGAGAAACTATCTAAAACACTCGCGTTGCCGACCACAAACTGCGTGGATTTCTTGACCCCGAAATCACCCTTGGAGGAATCGGCAACCATTTCGACATCCGCCACCTTGTACTGGAGCAAAGTATGACCCGTTTTTCCTTTGGAGAAGAACTGGTTCTTATCTACCGGAACTTCCAAACCGTCAATCTCCATCGGAATTTTGTCCGTAGTCATGTAGGATGGCAGGTTGAAGGTCGTGGTGTACTCTCTTACGACCAAAATTGTCGAGTCTTCGTTGTAGAAGCCTTTACCGACAGCTAGATCGCTCGACCCCCTTATAGCATTACCAAGAGTCGCTACGATATCCTCGGTCAGTTTGGCTCCAGTGCCGCGCTCGAAAGTGTTAAAGACGTTGTCATCACCGAGGATGTGCATCCGAGTCAAGGCTTCCTTCAATTCGGTCGGCAGGTTGTTCAAGTTGCGATTGCCATTGACCCCCACCAGCTTACCACTGCGCACTTCCAAAACATAAGTTTTTACCGATTCATCCGATTGCTCCGCCACAACTTTTCCTTGTTTACCACCATACTCCTTACCGCCAATCACCGGCTTTCCATCCGCATCGAGCGTCACCTTCCACTTGCCCTTAGCTTCATCCTTAGTCGCATATTTGGATACGAAAGCTTCATTGATTGCATCGGTCGAGTAGGTTGTGTCCGGATTCCAAGTATTTTTCAATGCGGAGTTACCAATGTCCAAAGCGAAGGTCTTCAGTTCAAGCTGACCTTTAACATCGAAGCTCGTGGTTACCGCACTGCCTTTGTAAAGAACCTCTTTGTCTGCTGCATTAAGACTCTTTGCTAATTGCTTGGCGTTCGAATCAGTGGCGACCGACATACCTGTTACGGTCGGATTTACATCGACGTTGACGAATTGAGCAACATTGTACGAGACAGGTTTGATCGGGCGAAGTCTATCTCCTGCGACAAAAGCGACACTTGTGTTGCCGTTTTGATCGTCATACGCCATCAAGACTTCTGGATTGACCTTCAAAGTCTCCGTACTTTGATTCGTCTCCCAATGCTTGCCGTTGACTGACTCCGAAGCATTTTCAAAAGTCTTCGGAGCGGCACTATCTTTCGGAATGTAACGCTGGAAGGTTACGGTCGTATCGTAGTCAGCCGTTGTATATTGGCTTGTAGCGTCAAATGTTCTTGGCTCCCATTTGTAATGCCAGTGACCCCCATCCTTGGTGTCATGATACCAATCCTTCACCCTGCGATCTTCGGTGTAACGGAACGGATCAACACCGCTATCGACCCCATATTGGAACAAGAAGCTCTTGGTTACCGTTGCTTGTCCGGCAGGGGAACCTGCGGTTGCCGAACCGATACGATTATTGAACAAGATCATGTTATTTACCCAAGATGCAAATTTATTGTTGCTGATTGTGCCGTTGTCCTTTAGAGCTAACAGGTCTCCGGCAAGGTTGAACTCGGCTGACGTGTTAAAAGGAGAAAAGCTGCGATACAGTGTATCATTGAACAACTTAGCTCTACTGATTGCCCAAGGAACTTGGCTCAGATTAGGATTGAGTAACTTAAAGGTCACATCTGATGGCGATACGCTTGGGTTTATGAACGTCTCAATCGGAAGTTGGAGACTGAACGTTGCCGGATTCTTAGCCGATGGAGAAATATCTTCCCAATACTTCGACAGTCGCCATTGCGGAACTTCAAGTTTGCTCTCGACCTTTTCATCTTTAGAAGTAGCTTCTTGTGCTTGAACGAATAAGGTGATTTGAGCATTGGAGAACTCACCAGTGCCTTCATATTTGTTTTCTACCGATGATGATCCCGATGATTCGTCTCCGCCCAAATACTTGTTCAGATCGAGCGGCAAGGGAGTATCATACCCCAATCGAATTTCCCAAGTACTCGCCCCCGGAGAAGGAACAGGAATGGTTAAATCTTCGCCTACAGCTTCCTTTGTTAATACCGCTTTATTAATATTCTCATTGTCCTTCTTATCAACTAATGTGAATCTTGCGTCTTCGTCAGGAAGAATTGTATAAGTCTTCCCTTTATAAGTTACTTCCATTCCACCCCGAATCACGGAATCCGAATCATTATTGATATCAAGAACACCTAAATATCTTTCACTATGTTCCGTCCATCCGTTTACTGGAACATTGAAAACCTCGTTCGTAGGATTGCCATCTTTATCGACTACTGTGACATTCAATTGAGCATCGATTGCTGGCGTATTGGCTTGCTCAGAATCCCCATACCCCCAAGGCTGGAAGCCCCAACCACCAAATGGATTTTTGGAAACCTCTTCCGACAACGGTACACTGTCGGTTACCGGCTTTAAGGTTCTGGCATAGTAATCTCTTGCATAGGGGCGGAAACTGAACTGCAGGTTACCATTTTCCTTGTACGGAGAAGAATCACTTCTTCCACCTTTTGGGGCTCCGCCTTTCACTACAGCTTCATACTCCCGATTTGCAGTCAACCCTTGAACAACCTTATCGGTCGGGCGAGCTTTTTGTCTTATCCAAAGATACCAATCGGTCGCTTGATGCATTGGGATGAAGGCATAATTTCGGTCATAGGCAGAGCGATTGTCCTTTACACTTACCCCCACCACAGTCTGAGCAAAAAAGATCAGCTCACCCTTATTAAATTTATCCAACATCATTTGTTCAAAAGCACTATATTCATCTCCAGTAAGGATGCCTCTGGATTTAATAAGATCTAGATACCCCCAAACCATTAAACCACCGATGATTTGGGCATCGATTTCACTTTTGTCTTTCCGATTGGTGATATAATCTTCGATCATGGTTTTCAAAGATTCACCGATAACCCGATCACTCCCTAGTCCAGATAACGATCTATTCGAATTTTTTGGATCTATGTTGTAGAGGGCATCACCAATAATCTGTTCGAAGTAGTTGTAGTTGTCAATATTACGAGCAAGGTCGGCATACTTTAAGGTACGTTTCATCAATTCTTCATGACTCTTCCCGACAGGACTATTCGGATAGAGTGGATTATTTCCGTAGAGGGTCTTCACCCCTTGCCCCCGTTTGAAAGTAATTAAGCCCGAGCCTTGCTTTCTCCACAGGGTATCCGATATCTTACTTGGAGCCATATAGAACATCAAGTCTTCATAATCAAACTTGAAGGGATCTTCAAGATCAGCAACCCCTGAGGAATTTGATAAGACCTTCTCGCCACTTGGCTTTACCTTGTTCGGAATGAAACCGAACTGAAGGACTGCAATTTGATTTGATGTCTGAAATTCTCCCGCTGGAGTCGGAGAAGTCGGTGTTCCTGGTGCAGGATCAGTTCCTCCGATACTCGCGATACTCGAATCTCCTGATGCGTAGACTGATACAGGCATTACTGCTGAAAAAAGTGAAGTTAAGAGTGTCGTAACCAATAAAAGACTCATCAATTTTGTTTTAGCTATCGATTTTTTGCGATTGTTCATATACCCCATGAGACCTCCAAATGCAATTATCACTGATACCCCAAACAAGATGACTAAATAAATGATTGGGTCGCCGGTATACGGCGTGCTTGCCGAACCTCCAAATACCACTCCAGCACCTAAAATGACTCTGGTAATCGGGGATTTGGCGTCAATAGCGACCGTCTCCACTTTGCCCGTATCGTTGTCCTTAATCATGTACGACTCGCCTGGTGCTACGGCAAAGGTTTTGGGTTTCGTTCCTTTGTACTGCTTGTCAGCGATCTTGGGGACGTTGATGACTGAGAAGCTGTAAGGGTTGCCATCCTTGCTGATTTCGAGAACATGTTTCGGCTGAATCGTGCCCTTGATGCCCCCTTTACCCCCTTGGACGGAGAGAGAAGCGGAAGCAAGCTTAATATCTGCATACTTGGCGTTGGAAACCTCGAGTTTGTACTGTCCGTCAGCTAATCCTTGGATGGTCGTGCTGTCAAGATTGAGCGTATGAGTGCTCGTCACCCCATTTGCATCCGTTAGGGTGAGGTCGAACTCCGACCAAGCTTTGCTCAAGTCAGTATTAGCATTGGTCGACAGAGAAACAGCAATCTTGCTATCGGATTTAGAAGTTGCTGATTTGAAAATGATGGGCAGGATGACCGCAGACTTCTGTATTCCTGCAACCACTGGTGCCGGTAGCTCGACCTCGGCTTTGTTGGAGCCATTTATTGCTGTCAACCCCTTTGAGGATACGAGGAACTTCCATGTCAACTTGTCGGTGTCGAGCCAGATCATACCGTTGTCGTCTGAAGTCGCTTGGAATGAGCCTTTGCCCTCCAACAGCTTGATCTCGACAGGTGTCTTCTTTAACGGAGTGCCGGACTCCGATTGAAGCGAAAGACCAACCTTCTTCGGGTTGGTTACCAAAGATGCTGTGAGCGGGTTGAGCTTGGTTGCGGTCAGGTCTCGGAAAGCTCGCTCATCGTTGTCGCCCTCAAAATAAGTGAACTGGTCGATGGTAAACTTGACGTGAGTGTTCAACTTGAGATGGTAGCCATTGAAGTTAATCTCCTCGATGATGCCATCCGTCTTTCGCAAGATTAAAGCCAATTCATCGCCAAATCGATACCCCGGATGATTAAAGATCAGGCGGTACTTCCCGTCTTGGTAATTCTGGCTGTTGCCTGTAGCGGAACTGATTAACTTGTCGGTCTGGACATCCCAAAGCTCCAAGGTGAACTCTGGAATGTAGGTACTGGTATCGGTCGGATAGTAAATGTCCACATACAGACCGTCCGTTACAACCCCTTGACTATTGTCAGTCAACTGCTCGGGTTGAGTGGGTAGACTGGACTCACTAGTCGGAGTGGGATTGGTGGGAACTGTGGTCTCTGTGTTTCCGGTTGACTCAGCGGCGAAAGCTGAAGCTGAGAACAGCGAGAAACATAGAGCCAGTGAAGCCATGATGGTAAACAACTTCCTCATTCTCTCTTCTCCTCCTTGGGAAATCTTAGATTGGATCGGGATGCCTTGATGGTTGGCATTCAATCTCCCTGATAGATGTAAAATTGATTGGGATTTAGATCGAAAACGTGAATGAACTCCGTAAGAAATGTTGGGAATTGAAAAAGACGGTGCCGGGTGGGACACCGTCTCGGGATGCGGAGTAAAGTGTTTCTTCAGCAATATTCATTTTGCAAAATCCACTGAGTGCAATATCCTAAAATCTGGTGGGTATACCCCCAGTAAATATTGGTTCACGATTACGTTTAAAGTCTCAACCTGTTTATCAAGTCCGTTGTTCGCACTACTGAATATTAATCAGTCCTATCGTTACTACTTGTATTTTTTCTTAATTTCCATGTCCAAAAGAAGAAAAGATCTCTGAAAAAAATTTTCGGAAAATACTAAGGCGATGTCGCTCAAGACATCGCCTTAGTACTCACTATCCTATTCAAATAGAGTTCCAAAAGTGGGCTGCGAAATAACATATGATCCGTTGGATATGGCTTTTTTAGGATCTGCTTTCCTAAATGCCCCCGAACCCGTTTCCCACCATTCTCCGTTGATTTGAATCAACACTTCTGCGTGGTTGTTTCCACCAATAATCATGGTGTTAAAGCCTAGACTGTCGAAAACGGCTGAATACGTCTCGGCTATTGGATCACAATCAATTCTGTTCAAAATTAGTGCATCATAGAGAGAACGAGGTGTCCCGTCAAGCGGATCAGTCTTACCTTGGAGCAAGTCAATTGCAACTGTTGATGCCTTACTTACTGTTCTGATCACATCCTTACTGACACCCGCTTTAACAAGTTCACCGATACTTCCTTCAGCAATTTTAAGACCAATATTTCGTTCGGATCGATCCCTCCGGTCTCCTGACCATCTCTCACCTTCAAGAAATAACTCGTAATACTCGTTGTACATTCCACCAAAGACAACATCGTCAAACCCCTTTAAAGCGTCCTCTACAATCGCGAGAGACTGGTCATATTCAGATTGAGTTGATACTCCATACGTATGACGACCATACTTTACCTTAATTCCGTTAATTACCTGTTGTGAAGCTTGATCGGTATTTCCTGCACTTTCAATGTAAGCGGTCATTGTTGACCCATCCCATTTTACCGCTGCGCCAAGGGCTTCGCTGACGAAACGTAATGGAACCATCGTATTCCCGTTGATGGATTGTGCCTTGGCGGTCAGTTTCACCGGACTACCATTGATATAAGCAATGTCTCTATCTAACGTTAATCTTATTACGGTATTGCCCTTGGTTGCGGTGACTGTTCGGGTTTCCCCGTCCCATTTGATCTCGGCTCCCAATTTCTCAAAGATTGCTCTCATTGGAACCATCGTACTGCCCTCGATGATAACTGCAGGTTGGGGGAAGGATTGGATTTGACCGTCCATGACTACGGTGACGTTATTCTCGGCTACGGACGCGATTCGTACTTCAGCCTTTTTATAAACTGGCGGTGGGGAAGCATGATTTGAAGGAGTGGACATCCCCATTTTTGCCTCAATGCTTTGTAATGTCTCGTTGATCGAATTCCCTTTTCCCCTAAGCTCCGTCAAACCATCCCCGCCATATTGAGCAATCACTAACTTAGTGTCCAAAATGGCATCCTTCAATCCAAATGTGAACCTATAGCTGATATCGTCATTCAATTTGTCATCAATAGCATGAAGGCTATTCGATATCGCTTGCAGATTCTTGGGACTCCATCCAATGTCCTCGATGGCTTTGATCGCCATTCGTAAATTGATCACAAGCTCATCTTCTTGGACTTGGATTTGCTGTGAAGCTTGAACAGAGGTTGGGAAATTGGGTAGATCGGGTGAGGTCGCTGCAAAAGCGGATACCCCTCCCATAGCGATATTGCTCAGCATGAACGAACTTATCAGGATTCCCTTTATAACGAGATCGAATGAACGTTTCGGCTTACTATGTCGAGTATACGTAGCTTCCATCTGCAATTTAACATCCTCATTTACATATGGCTTGTTTCTCATTAGGCTGACCTCCTTCATCGAACGTGTACTTCATGTAATGTAACTTAGATCGATTTTCTTATCGAAAAATTTAGAAAAAATCCCTATCTAAAAAATATCCGCTCCTATATTACACACTTCACTCAAGATTATCTTCATCCAAGGACTTACGCTTAACCAAAAGGCAACATTCAATTATCTTCAATTATCTTCGATGATCTCGCATCGGACACTTCACCGTGATAAAGAATATACTTTTTGATCCCCTTTAAGGAGAGCAGTCCTTTGTCCATTGACCAAGTAAAGGTATCAAAGGTGGCAACGAATAGATTTGACCAAGTGATAAAACCTGTGCCATCAGAACCGAAATAAATACCTTCACCCTCCGTATGCATAAGTAACGATACCGCTTGTCCAGAAACCGATTAGATCGATCAAAAAATCTGACCACCATCAAGTTTTTCTAAAAAGGCGTGGTATCCTTAACTTACAGAAATTTTGATTATGTTTCAAGTCGGATTTTTGAAATAAATTTTTACTCGTTATAAAAAATAAATCGACCAAAAACTCAACCAACGAAAAGAAGGTGCCAATTTTTATTGCACCTTCAAATGCGAACTTCTTTTCAATCAGTCTTGAAAGGGCTGACTCCAAACCTTAACAGCATCTGGTAAAGCAGGTTTAAGGGTAACCCCATAATACTGTAGAAGTCCCCCTCAATTTTTTCAATGAATACCGCCCCAATCCCCTGTACGCCGTACGCGCCCGCCTTATCTAATGGATCGCCAGTCTTTATGTATGCTTCAATCTCTGCATCGCTCATCGGTCTAAACGTAACCTTGCTAACAGTGTGACCAACAATTATTTCCGGCTCTCCGCTTGGCGACTCAGATATGATACGATACTGACCAATGTCTCCAAGGTGCATTGTGGTGTCATAGCCCCCCGCCTTGTCCATGGGTTCCCCGGTGGCGATGTAATCATCGATCTCCGCCTCGGAGAGAGGCCGCATCTTAACCCGAGTAGAGGAGTGCCGGATCTGCTCCTTGCCGGAAGCCGCATGAACCAATGCGATGCCGGTATAGACGGTGTGAACTTTGCCCTGTAAGAAGCCCAGCATGCGAAAGGCTTCCGCCTCATCTTTCGGTTTTCCCAGCGCCTTGCCTTCCGCAACCACAAGGGTGTCGGAGCCGATCACGAGAGAGTCGGGATGGGAAGAGGCGACCTCCTTTGCCTTCATGAGAGCGAGCCTTTCCACCATCTCGCCGGGAGAAAGATGGGGATCGATCTCCTCCTCGACACGACTCGATTGTATGGTAAAATGTAGGCCCAGACCGGCTAACAGCTCCCTTCGCCGGGGCGAAGAGGAGGCGAGAAGAATGGGCAAAGCATGTGATCTTACTTCCAAGATTCATTCCTTCTCTCATATAAACCTACGTCTAGTTTGTCCAAACAGTTTCATTATATCGGATTTTGGCCGATCCACCAAGGAATTCGACATGTTTCGCGCATTTTTGGACAAAAAAAAAGAAGAAAAGGAGAGAATGTTCGTTTCCGGGGATATAGAATGTTTTATGAAGGGTTTTTATAGGCTACATTCACCCCGGCGCTGGCCAACAGTTTCCTGTACTGGTCGAAATAGGTGAGGAGGGCTTGCTGGGATTGAAGAAGGTAAGACATCTCCGGATTTTTCACATATTCCACCATCCCCGTGATGGCCGTGTTCATCTCGGTGGTCATTTTAGAGACGAAACCTTTCTGCTCCTCGGTGAGGATGGGCTCGATCTGTTTCGATTCCAGGAGGAAGAGGCGGTGGGTCTCTTTAAACTTCTTCCATTCTTCATCGGAGATGTTCGCCTTCCCGATCACCCCCTGACCGCTCCAGGAGGCGGTCTTCTCCAACAGGTAGGTGCCATGGGTGAGGAAGAGATTTAGGGTGTCCATCTCTTCCTTTTTCGCGCCTGGAAAGAGCATCTTCCCGCCGGGAACGGAATATTCCTTGAGATAGATCTCCACCCCTTTATTTTGGAAATACCCGGCCAAGTTGAGGGCATCCTCCTTCCGATAACTCATCCCAAGAAAAAGACGGAAGCTCTCGTCATCGAAGAGGAGGGCGGGAAGTCCCTTTTTCTTCGCCTCTTGGAGGGCGGCCTCTCCCGCCTTGGGATCGGTAAAGACTCCCCCCTGAATGGCGTAAAAGGTGCGATCCGCCAATTGCAACTCCCCAGCCGCCGCTATGCCGGCCTGGGAGGGATCAAGGGCAACCTGGGACGAAGGAATCACCTTGGTTCCTTCACCCCCTTGACTGCCTTGTGCCGAGTTGGCCGGGGAAGATGGGGGAATATTGGTGGTTTCCTTTAGCCAGTCCCCGGAGACGAGAATCATCAAGAGGAGATAGCCAAAGAGTGAACCGAGGAGGATCGCTCCCATGATGGACGAGACAAACTTCAACCAACCGAGATTTCTCCTCTTCCGGTAAGGAGGAATCCCCGGCGGCTTTTTCCCAATCCCCGGTTCGTCGAAAATGGGGCCCACTTCGTCGAGATCTACTTCGTTTCGGGGTATGGGATCTTTCGGGGACCGGGTCTCTTTTTTCGGCGAAAAAATCATCTCCTCTCGGGAATCCATTCCGGGAAAATCGGTGTCCTTATGCTCCGTTTTTGGATCCGCCCTCTCCTCTTCCGTCACCTTCTTCTGCAGAACCTCCCGGATCAGGGTATCTAAATCCATGTTCTCCTCGATGGGGGGAGGGTCGATGCCGATCCGAAAAGGAGGGAGCGATCCTTCGTCTCCCTTCGCTGGCTCGCCACTGTCGTTTTCCTTTACCGATGCCGGTTCTTTGAAGGATTCTACGGTCGATTCGTTCATCGATCCATGGATGGGCTGATTGGTCCCACGGCGAGGTTTACGGGAGGTTTCACGGACGAAATCGTTTAGGCTTTGATGGGAGTTTTCCCGGGTGGTTTGATGAGGCTTTTTTTCATGATCCGGATCTTTTGGCCATCTTCGAACCGCCTCTTTTTCGATGGGGCTAGCGGCTTCGTTCCATTGCCGATACGGGACTACGATTAATTTCTCCTTGGTTACGACGCGGGCATTCTCTTCATTTTGATAACGTTCGAGACGCTGCCGGGCTCCTTCCCGGGATTGGGGAGAAAAGGCAAGTTTATTTCCTGATCCGCTTTCCTCTTTTTTCGGCTGCAAAACCAATTTGGGCTTGTTCATCCTCATCCCTCCCATTGCGAAACCTTACGCCTTGGCAGGACGCAGGTTTTTTTGTACAAGTATATGGGGAGAAACGAAATTTAGAACAAGCCTGTCCCGGGACCGCCGATTTTGAAAAAAAAAGAGCCTCCATATCCAGGCTCATTCGTCAAATGATCTCCATCTTCGTCTTATGATATCCATTGGATCGGTTATAAAAGGTCTCTGTTTATTTTATGCCCGGCTCCACCTACGGCAGAGGATACTCCCGCCATTTTGGAGAAACCAGATCCCGGTTCGATGGGTCGTAGTAGGCACTTAGTTGGATCGAGGCGGTCAGCTTCGTTCCCTGGAGGAGATTTTCCCCTCCCGTCGCCGCCGTTCCGAAGTTGACGGAATTGATGATCATGAACCGGGGGGATTTTTCAATCTCCTCCAGAAAAGCGTGAATCGACGTGTAAGTGCCGGTCACCATCATGTTAACCTGTACCTCTTTCACGTTGGGGAAGAGGGGTGTTGGGGAGCCGCCGTACTCATTCAAGCGGTTGAGATCGCTGTTTTGGAATTGGACGTTGGTGAGGCTAACCCCCGTCTTTCCTTCCGATTTCTTAAATTCTAGAATCAATTGCTCCGTATTATCCCAGATCGGGAGGGCCGTCATCTCTTTCTCCAGATCGTCCTGCTTCGGCTGGGATTCCACTTTTTCCTTCACCAGCCGGTTGAGTTGCAGCACCATATCTCCCTTCTGCTTTATTTCCTGGGTAAGGCTCGCCAGTTTCTCCTCCTTTCCCTGGAAGAGAAAGAAATAGAGAAGATAAGCCCCTATGAAAAGGAGGAGAAGGAGGAGAATCAGGGGAAAGGTTTTAGTAAACCGCTCCATTGCTCTCTCCTCCTTTCAAGGTGCTCCAATTTTCTGTTTCGGACTTCTCCCCTAACGAAAGATTGCCGAAAGCATTGGGAGCATCGGAGTTCTCTCCCCCGGCGGGGATTTCTCCCTGGCCGGAACTTCCCCCTTGGACGGGAGCTCCTCCTTGGCCGGGAGTTCCACCTTGGTTGGAGGTTCCTCCCGGAGCCGCATTTTCACTCTGTGGGAGAGTTTTTGGAGCGATGGGAATCGTATAGACCGCCTGATAAAATCTCTGCCCCCCTCCGGTCGGAGAGGCCGTTCCTTCCACCCATTTGACCTCACGAAGGGAGATCCCTGACGCTGCAAAGGAGAGGTGGCGAAGTCGGTTCAGATAATAGGCCGCATCCTCCATCCTGGAAAATCCGACGGCAAGCTCAATCGCCCCGGGTCGGGCATAGGAGAGGGAAGCAATCCATCCGCCATCCGGAAGGAGGGAGAGGGTTTCGTCCAAAACCTTCGGCACACTCAGACGGGCCTTGGCAGCATAGTCAAGCACTTCCCGCGGGGTGGCTCCTTCATGTTTTTTCGCGTTACTCACTTCAATCAGCTGTGCTTTCAACCGCTCTTCCTGCTGCTTTAGGGCGGCAAGACGCGCGCCCTGATCCTCCAGGCTTCGGTCCAGCTGTTGGGATGCGTACAGGGTGTAGAGAATGAGAAGATTCCAAATGAAAAAGGCGATCAGGATGAGAAAGGGAAGAAATCTTTCTTGCCTCCTCTCTCTAGGCAGGAGATTAACGTTTCTCATGGATCTTCCCCCTTAGAACAAGGCCGAGAGGCAGGGCATAATCTTCCAATTCCCCGTCTCCCCCATTTTCCAACGTATAGGAGAGGGGAACTTCCCTCACCGTCACCCCATCAAACTCCTGACGCAATATCTGAAGAAATTCCTCTTTTCCCGAATGTCTTCCAAAAAAATAGAGATGGGTCACCCTCTTTTCTTCTTCATGCATGTTATATTGGTAGAAATTAAACATCCTCCGGATCTCCGTCAGGACATCGTTCCAGCGGAGCGCCGGATTTCCTTGGGCTAGAACGAAATTCTCTTGTTCCAAGGTAAGGCTCCGCATAAACTCAGGGATTCCCCGATCGTAGATATAGAGTTCCATTCCCTCCTGGGTGAGATAGAGAATCATCATGCCTTCCCCGGCTTCCTCCGAAGCAAACGTAAGGAAACGAAGGAGGGAGAGGGAGGGAAGGTCGATCGCGGTGACATGAAGCCCCAATTCCTCCAACACATCCAGGTAATCGTTCAGGATCTTTCCCGGGGTAATAAAGAGGATCGCCTCATCCTCCTCTCCGTTCTCCCCTTTTTCCAGCGTATAGTCGAAAACAGGGTTTTCAAAGGGAAGATAGAGGGAACCGGCAATCTCCAATTCCAGATAACGGTAAAGATCCTTCTCCTTCATGGGCGGTACCTTTAGTTTGCGTATAAAGATATGGGAGGTAGGCAGGGAGAGAATCACCTGCTTCCCTTTTAGACGCTCTTCTTTCACCCATCCCTTCATCACATCATAAAGGAGAGCGGGATCGGTTATCCCTTCTTCCCGGACCAGTTCCTTCGGGAGGGAGAGTTTCCCTACCTTTCTTACCATTTTTGTTTTTACATCCTTCAGTTGGCAGTAGCGTATGTCCTGAAGAGTGAAGCTCAGTCCTATTTGTTGCATGAATGAAAACATAGGGATCCCCCTTGCGATGTTTGATGGTCTGAGGAAGGCCGAAACTCTTCTTCTCTTTTTTCCACGGAGGGATAGAGTAATTTCTTTCTCCATTGGTGGAATGAGCGGATTGCTATAGGGAGAAGTAGAAGGAAAAGATCGCATCGCCGAACAGTTCCGCCAGCATCGCTCCCAGCGCCAGAAAAGGTCCGAAGGGGATGGGGTCTTTTCGCTTCATTTTTCCCCTCAGGATGAGGGTCCCCCCCACCAAAGCACCGGCCAGAGAAGCGAGAAAGAGGGCGAGAAAGGCGGAGAGGGGGCCAAGGGCTAGACCGTACAAGGCGAAGAGCTTCACATCTCCCATCCCCATCCCTCGTCGGCTAATGAGTGCCGCAGAGAGGAGAATTCCTCCTGCAAGCACCATCCCGAGGAGGTAAGTCCAATAAGATTCCTCCCGGATAAAGAGGCGCAAAAAGGCGAAGAGAGGGAGGAAGAAGAGAAGGACTTTGTTCGGAATGAGCAGATAGGCCAGGTCGGAGATCGTAATGATAACGGAGAGCCCGGCGAGGGCGGCTGCAACCACCGCCTCCGGGGAAAATCCATAGACCAGATAGATGGCCGCAAAAAGTAGACCTGTGCTTAGCTCCCCCAACAGGTAGAGGGGAGAAATGGGCGCTCCACAGTGGCGGCAGCGTCCCCGGCTGATGAGAAAGCTAAGAACAGGCACCAAATCCCGTACCCCCAGCTGCTTCCGGCAGTGGGGGCAATGGGAGGGTGGATATAGGATCGATTCCCCTTTCGGCACCCGTAGGGCAACCACGTTAAAGAAGGAGCCCAGGGTGAGGCCGAAGAGGAGGGAAAAGATTATTAAGAGGAAAGTCATAACTGACCCCTTTTCTCAATATCAGATTTTCTTCATTTTCAATTTCATGGGCCAATTTCTTGATTTTTAGAGTGTATCTTTCTTAAGTACCTGATGTTGATGAACCTGCGGGTTTATTAAAATCTTTATCAAAGTTTTTTGTTCCATCCGAGGTAGTGAAACTGACTGATTCTAAAGTACCATCTTTATCAAATGTAACCGTGGCTGCAGTAATTTCTTTTCCATTTCCATCTTTGATATTTGTTGGGAGATATTTTCCTTCAAGATCCGTAAGTGTAACGGTTGCATTGGAAAAATCACCATTTTTTTCAGCCGTCAGATAGAGCCTCGCCGCTTCGTAGAGCTGTTGTGCCGTAGCTTTGTCTGCATCATCCTTCGTCTTATTAATCAGCCCCCCAATGCTTGGTACCGCAATGGCAGCAATGATCCCAATGATGATGATGACGGCCAAGAGTTCGATGAGAGTAAAACCCTTTTCTTCCTTGCTTACCCGTTTCAAACCATTGAACATTTTTCCATCCTCCTTTGATTAAACTTGTCATCTGGATCTATGTGAAGGTTGATCCATTCAAGTAGGTCGGTAAAGCTCATTGCATATTGCCGATGTTTTGGTAGAGGGTGAACATGGGCAGAAGAATGGCTGCGACGATGATGCCCACCACGCCGGCGAGAAAGACGATGAGGAGAGGCTCGATGAGAGATTTTAGCCTGTCCACCGTATTCTCCACATCCCGCTCGTAGAAATCGGCCACCTTTTCCAGCATTTGGTCCAGGGAGCCGGTCTCCTCTCCCACGGCGATCATCTGGGTCACAAGCGGCGGAAAGACCCAGGAGCGCTTCAGCGGCTCCGACAGGGGCCGGCCCTGGCTGAGCGACTCCCTGGCCTTACGCAGAACTTCACCGATGACCCGGTTGTTTACCAGGTTTTCCACGATGGAGAGAGATTGAAGAACGGGAACAGAGCTGCCGTAGAGAGAGGCAAGCGTCCGGGTGAGCTGGGCGATCGCCCCTTTTTGATTCAACTTCCCGAAAACAGGAACCTTTAATTTGAGATAGTCAAACCAGTAAGCTCCCTGAGCCGTCCGTTTTAAGGCGATGAAAAGAAAGACGATGAGTGCCATACCCAGAAGCCACAGATACCATTGCCTTTCCACGCTCTGGCTCAGGGCGAGAACGAAACGGGTGACGGCGGGAAGCTCTGCGTGCATCTGTTCAAACATGCCCACAAAACGGGGGACCACGAATTTCAGCAGAAAGCCCACCACGATGATGGCGATCAGTCCCACGGCCACCGGATAGGTCATGGCCGATTTCACCTTTTCCCGGGTATCATGCTCCTTTTCGAAATAATGAGCGATCCGCTCCAACGTCTCATCCATCTTCCCCGATTCTTCCCCGGCACGGATCATATTGATAAAAAACGGAGGAAAAAATCTCTGTTCGCCTGCCGCCTGGGAGAAGGGAATTCCCTTTTTTAATTTGACGGTAATTTCCATAAGAGCCTTCTTCAAAGCGCGGCTCTCCGTCTGCTCGGCCAGGATCCGGTTGGCCTCCACGATGGGCACGCCGGCCCGGATGAGGGTGGCAAACTGCCTGCAGTAGATGACGAAATCGACATGCTTGACCGGACTTCCCAAATAAAACT
The DNA here is from genome assembly GCF_000510645.1 of Thermicanus aegyptius DSM 12793. NCBI lineage: Bacteria > Bacillati > Bacillota > Bacilli > Thermicanales > Thermicanaceae > Thermicanus > Thermicanus aegyptius. The sequence goes on from NZ_KI783301.1 coordinate 2,020,038, forward strand.
CCTGATTTAGGAAAGTATTTCTCTTCTCCTCCAGGGAGAGGATGATCACCCCCCTTCGTTTTAATTCCTCCATGGCAACCGCTTTATCGGAGGCTTCAATTTTCCCTCGATACATCTTGCCGACCCGGTCTTTTGCCCGGTAGGTATACAGGGCCATCGGTTATCCCTCCGTCAGATAAAGTCCTGCCACCGCAGGGGAGATGAGGTGGGCGGCCAGTAGTTCCCGGATGTGCATTTCCATCGTATGCATGCCCATTGCCCTTCCCGTCTGCATGAGACTGCGCAGTTGATGAGACTTGCTCTGGCGAATCAGATTGGCTGCCGCCGGGGTGTTGATCAGAATCTCCGTCGCCGCCACCCTCCCTTTGCCCGTCGCCAGCGGCAAAAGGCGCATCGAAAGGATGCCGATCAAAACCTCCGCCACCTGCAGCCGGATCTGCCCCTGCTGTTCGGCGGGGAAGACGTCGATGATCCGGTCAACGGTCTGGGCCGCATCATTGGTATGCAAGGTGGCCAAAACCAAGTGTCCCGTCTCCGCGGCGGTGATGGCGGTGGAAATGGTCTCCAGATCCCGCATCTCCCCCACCAGAATCACATCGGGATCCTGCCGCAGGGAGGCCCGAAGACCTGAAGCGAAGCTCATCGTATCGTTTCCGATCTCCCGTTGCTCAACAATGGAACGCTTATGGGGGCGAAGATACTCGATCGGGTCTTCCAGGGTGATGATGTGCTTCGCCTGGGTTTCGTTAATATGATTAATCATGGCGGCCAGGGTGGTGCTCTTTCCGCTTCCCGTAGGACCTGTCACCAGGAAGAGGCCGTGGGGCTTCTCCGCCACCTCCCGCAGCACTTTGGGCATCTGCAGTTCCCCGAGGGAGGGGATATGGGACGGGATGACCCGGGCGGCAATGCTCACCCCTCCACGCTGGCGAAAAAGATTCACCCGATACCGAGAGATTCCGGGGAGGCTGTAAGAGAAATCTACCTCTCCGCTTTCTAAAAAGCGACGCTGTTGTAATTCATTCAAGAGAAGAGTAGGGAGTTCCTCCATGAAAGCGGCGGTGATCTTCTCCCCTTCCAGGGGAGTTAAAGCTCCATCGATTCGGAGAATGGGCGGGGAACCGATGCTGAGATGAAGATCGGAAGCACCAGCCTCAAAAGCCCTGCCCAGCCATTCTTCGAAGATCTGCTGCGTATTGCTCATACTGCCAAAATACTCCTTCCTCTGCCTAATCCAGGGTCTCTCGAATCACTTCCTGAAGTGTGGTTAGTCCCATCTCCGCCTTATATAAACCATCTTCCACCAGGGGAATCATCCCTTTTCGCTTTGCGGCCTTCCGCAATTCTTCCTGGGAGGTCCCATCGGAAATCATCCGCCTAAGTTCATCGTCGACGGAGAGCACTTCGTGGATGGCAAGACGCCCCCTGTAGCCGGTCTTATTGCATACCCCACAGCCCTTCCCCCGATAGAGGCGCTTAATGTCCACTCCCCGCCGCTCCAGGTAGATTCGTTCCTGCTCCGTCGGTTCATAACTCTCCTTGCATTCGCTGCAAATGGAGCGGACCAACCGTTGGGAGATAACCCCCAAGAGGGAAGAGGCGATCAGATAGGGCTCGATGCCCATGTCTTTCAGGCGGGTGATGGTGCTTACCGCATCATTGGTGTGAATGGTGGAGAGAACCAAATGCCCGGTAAGGGAAGCCCGGACGGCGATCTCGGCCGTCTCGTTATCCCGGATTTCTCCCACCATGATGATATTGGGATCCTGCCGCAGGATGGAGCGAAGCCCCGCTGCAAACGTGAGGCCTGTGGCAGGGTTTACCTGCACCTGGTTAATTCCCTCCAGTTGGTACTCCACCGGATCCTCCACCGTAATGATGTTTACATTCTCACGGTTTAACCGAAAAAGAGCGGAATAGAGGGTGGTCGTCTTTCCGCTTCCGGTTGGCCCCGTCACCAGGATCATGCCGTAGGGACGCTCGATCATGGATTTCACGAGGGAGAGATTCGATTCCTGAAAGTGGAGCTTCTCCAGTTCCTTCACGCCGGATTGGAGATCCAGGATCCGAAGAACCACCTTCTCTCCATGAATGGTGGGCAGCGTAGAGACGCGCAGGTCAATCGTCTTAAAATCGACCTGCATCTTAAAACGGCCATCCTGGGGAAGACGTCGCTCGGCGATGTTAAGATCGGCCATGATTTTGATACGAGCCACAATCATTCCCAGCATGGAACGGGCCAGGATCCTCTCCGTCCTCAGCTCACCGTCGATGCGGTACCGGATCTGCACGCGGCTCTCCTGGGGATCGATATGGATATCGCTTGCCTGAAGCTGAACCGCCTGCTGGAGCATCTGGTTGACGAGGCGGACCACGGGAGAATCCTCATTCATGATCTCCTGTTCGACAATCTGCTCCTCATCACCCACCTCCTGCAGCAGATTCTCCATCGATTCCTGCAAGCCGTAATAGCGGGCGATGGCTCGTCCCATCTCTTCCCGGGTGCAGATAGCCGGTTGGATGGAGAATCCTGTCACCATGCGGAGATCCTCCAGGCAGTAGTAATCCAGGGGGTCAACCATGGCGACCAGGAGTTTATTCCCATCTTTGCGAACCGGAATCGCCTGATAGCGTCGAGCCAACGCCTCCGGAATGAGGCGGACGATGGCGGGATCGATAGGAAGCTTAAAGAGATTGATATGGGGAATCCCCAACTGGAACTCCAGCACTTCAATCAATTGCAGTTCGGTGATGTATCCCTTTTGGATCAGGACATCCCCCAGTTTCTGGCGGCTTTTTTTCTGCTCCTCCAAGGCTTCCTGCAGCTGCTCCTGGGTGATGAGCCCGCTTTCCGCCAAGAGATCGCCTAACCGTTTTCGCACCAGCGACATCGTACCCCTCATCTCCACAATCCTATTTGCACCAAATGTATATGGAAAACAAGAAAAAAGAATAAATTATTTTCATCCACACACCTGGAATCCTACTCCAAGTATAAGACAAAAGTCCTATTTTTGCTACAATTTTTTGGTTACGTTTATGGCGATTTCTTGATATAATTTGAGAGAAAGAGGCTTCGTGCCTGACTTTTTAACATATCGATCAAAGAACACAGAAAACTTTACATTCTATCACATCTTTTTCACAAATTTGCATTTTATTCACCATTATGAAGGGGATTTTCGTATTTTTCAGAGGAAGACGTGAAAAGGGGAAGGGCTCGATGAAGCACACGAAGAAATATCCCATAGGCTTTATCTTGAAATGGAAGAATCACGAGAGAGGTTTCTCCCTCGTAGAAGTGACCGCTTCCCTCCTGATTATCACGATTATCGGTTTTTCTTTCATGGGAATTCTTTACCAAGCGATGTCCAATTCCAGCTTCTCCTCGGAGCGGCTCAGCGCAGTCCATTTCGCCAAGCTGGTCCTTGATTATTATAAGGCTAATCCAGCCGAGTTGGACCATATTCCGGCGGGAAATGAGGTTCCCCCAACCACATTTACCCAAAGCAAGCCTTTGCCCTACAACCCTTCTTCTTATCGAGTCCTGGTTATACCCCAAGAAAAGACTGCAGAAGGCTTAACTCCTGTCGAAGTAACGGTCCTATGGACAGACCATCAGGTTTCGATGACCGGGTATGTGGAAAAGGGGGAATGAGACATGAAGCGGGAATGGAGCAAATGGGAGAATGAAGAAGGGGTAACCCTAGTCGAACTATTGGTCGTACTTGCGATTTCCAGCCTCCTCATCGGCATCGTCACGATGATCCTCCTAAGCAGCCTGATGGCCTTCGATCGGCTTACCTCCGATACGGAACTTCGGAATGAAACCAATTTTATCACCACGGTTTTAAATCAAACCCTAAAAAATGTGGATAAAGTAGAAATCCTGGATCAGCCTGCCGATCCAAACCGGATCTATCACTTTCAAGCAACGGAAGTGGTTAAGAAGGTGGATCAGACGGAGGAAGAGCGAAGTCAGGAGATTCATATAACCGGGGATGACGCGACCGGATATAACCTTTTCATTGGTGGGAAAAGGATTAACAAAGAGGGGTATTCCTTAAAGGGAAGCTACTTCTGGATTGGGGATGGAGAACTGAAGGGAATGATACAAGTGGAGAAGATTGGAAGCCTGGCAAAGCCCCTCTATGTCTATCTCTCCCATCCCATCTCAGGATGAGCGCCTTCACTTCATTGAAGGTGAAGTCTCCTCAATAAATATTGAAAAAGGGGGGAGTAAGATGCTTAGAGAGAAAGAAAGCCGTTTGTTTGCGGGAAAAGTAAAAGAGAATCGGAATGCCTTAAAAGCTGATTTCACAAAGGAAGAAAAAGGATACACCCTGGTTACGGTCCTGCTCCTTTTCTTAGCGATCAGCTTCATTCTCATGTCGATGCTGGAACTCTCCGTCACCTCCCACTCATCGGTGGCTGCCCAGGAGAACCTCCTCCGCGCCCGCCAAAACGCCGAAAACGGTACCTTGGAGGCGACCGCCAAGCTCCGGAATGAGATCAACAATTTAAATCTTCACCTTTCCAACGCCAACATCGATGTGATTAAATCCCAGTTGAATGGTATCTATCAAAAGATTTCAGCCAATACCCCGGAGTATGAATATAAAATAGACAATACGACCAGGGAAGAATTGGGATATGACATCGCAAACGGACTCTACTCCGAAAAAGTGGAGATCGTTACGGTCGGCAAAAGCGGCGGTTCCCGACAAACTTATCGGAAAACCCTAGTCCTTACCACGATGGCTGATGTTTTTAAGTATGAATTAGTTACACCTGGGAATCTGGATTTAAATGGCGCAGCATATCTGGAGGGTGATGTATACGTAGGTGGGGATTTAACGACGCATAACCAGGCAAGCTTTAAATACACATTTTTTATATTTGATAGGACAGCTTGGGTCGACACCGCGTATCCCGCGATCAACGGCAACCTCACCCTTGATGGTCAACTAAAAGTGAAAGACGCAAACGGCACTAATCCTAGAACCGTTGAAAAGACTAAAGAGAACTTGAATAAATTTTTTTCAATCGCTCCTAATCTTAAACCTGCTTCCCTCACACTTCCCGATAACAATCTGGTGAATCAAGCTTTTCGCAACCCGAAGATTACAAGAATTCCTAGCACTTCTCACACAGCAGACGACTATGATTACGAAGAAGATAAGACTTTTACTAGTTCAACTAAATTTGATAATCTCTTTGGTTTTTTATATAACAAGTTTACCATACATCACGGGGTTACCATAAGAGTGCACGGAGATTTAGTGGTTGATGGTTCCCTTGAAATGGAAAGCAATAGTAAATTGATAGTAGATGGCGACATCTATATAAAAGGTCCCGCCGTATTAAGGGGAACAATACAGGTTGGACAAGGTAGACATCTGTATATTAAAGGGGATGAAACCTCTCTTCTTGGTATGATTTTTGATCTAATAAAGGACATTTTCGGCGATATTTTTGGTGATAAATCTTTCGTCACCGTTATTGATAACCTGACCTTTAATGGATCTATGTATGTCAATGGAAATCTGGCAGTCAACAAACATTTAAACGCCAATAGCGCCATCTACGCCAAAGGGGACATTGATATTAACGATCTAAACAACGAAGGAGGGGGGACGCTCATCCTCCTGAGTGGCAGAAATATAGGAATGTATAATAATAACCAATATGCAGATACGCCGAAAGAAATCAATGCCTATTTGTATAGCACCAATCAGTTAACGATTTACGGGGTAGGTTCCAATATAAAAATTAATGGAGGAGTTTTTGCAGCTTCAATTGAGCTAAATACCACAAAGGGGATAACGCAAGAGAGTGATTTTTCCGTGGATGGGAAAGATGCAATGCGTGTGGGGCCTTTATATTTCGACCCCCGTCAGCTCACGCTCCCCCCCACCAAATCCCGTCTTTCCATCTACTACAAAAAAGAGATGATTCTAAATCCTCCCAGCGGAATACCGACGGTAAATAAAGTAACCATCACCGAAGTCGATGGACGTTATGAGTAAAATATCGCATAGCAAAACGAAAAACCGGCATTAGCCGGTTTTTTGGCACCAAATTATTGAAAAACCTGCTCCTGATCCACCTCATCCCTGCTCCACGGTAGTCGCCGAAGGAGCGGAGGGACCCTTCGGAAGATGAGAAAAACGCCTTTTCTTCCCCAATTTTGGAGCGAAATAGGCGAAGGGAATGAAGAGAACGGCGAGAAGAGGAAAGGTAAAGTACCCGATCTTCTCCATGAGGAAAAAGAAGAAGAGATGAACAAGCCACAAGGGCGCGATCAACAGGAGAAGGCCGATGCTGCTTAGGCGGAAAAAATTCCGGAAATAGAGAAGAATCACGGTGAGAAGGGCTGCGGTCAAAATAGCACCGATTTCGTACATCATGGAAAGTGAACTCCTTTCCTCAAATTTACATGAACATAGGATCGTCTACCTTTATTCAAAGATCCCTCTTCTATCCTATCATATTTTCGCTCCCTGCTCCCATCTTTTTTTACCGACCGCTATCGATCACGGTTCATGGCAATCTAAATCACCAACCTATTCAGATGTTCCGGTTCTGTCGGTTAAAATCCCCACCTCTGTCAGCCCCAATGCATAAGCCATGAACCGCTCATGCCCATTGGCCCACGTTCATCCCATGAATAAAAGAGTGAGCAGGGCGAAAATCCCGTACATGATCCAGAGCTCCGCCGATGAACCGTACCGTGTGGGTTGTCCTGCCCAGTCCAAATGAAGAGAAATGGAGGAAGGCATACGGATCGAAAGTCGCCCGTTATCGACGATATATCGGAACGTTTTCGCAACCCACGAGAGATAAAGAGTCGGCGCCAACAGGATAAGAGCGAGAACGGTGAAGACAATCGATAGATTGACCGAGCTCCGTGGCGCGACAAAAAAGAAAATCACAATGCCCCACACTGCCCCCCTGCTTGGTAAAGGTTTTTAAAAATTCGCATCATACCTTCACCTTCCTCAAATATCACCGTTCCTTTTCATCCGTTTTTCCAATTGCCGTTTGTCGTACCCTGCGCACTTTTTCCTTCTATGACTATATCCGATCCCTCGATCCGATCATGTTCCTCCATGGTAGGTCTCACAGGTCTCTCTCCCCTACCCCACGTAGACGCAAACCCGGTTTCGCCCCGCTTGTTTCGCTCCCAGGTACATGGCCCGGTCTGCATTGCGGATTAACTCCATGGCCTCTTTTGCCTGGGATGGATAGGAGGCTATACCAATACTGACGGTGATATGGAGGATGATGGGGTTTTTCCCCTCTCCGATGGTATCCGTCACTTCAATGGGTAGAGAGGAGATCTGCCTTCGAAACTCTTCAGCCATGTGCAGAGCTTCTTTCTCTCCGATGCCCAGCATGAGGGCGGTAAATTCCTCCCCACCGTACCGAAAAACGCTTCCCTTTCCCTCAAAAAAGGAGGAAAGCTGAGTCGCCACTTTTTTTAACACCTGATCCCCTGCCAGATGCCCATAATTGTCGTTTATCTCTTTAAAGAGATCAAGATCAAAGAGAAGGAGGGTGAGAGGAATCCCTTTTTGATCCGCCTCTTCCATCATTCGATAGATGCTCGTGTCAAAGGCGCGATAATTGCCAAGGCCGGTTAATTCATCTTTATATACTTTCTGATAAGTTTTTTCATACTGGAAGGCATTGTAGAGGGCGTTTCCCGCCTGATTGGCCATCACTTGCCAAAGATACCGGTCTGTGGGGGATAGTTGAACCGACTTTTTAAAGATGAGAAGAAGAGCTCCAAGGGGTTCTCCGTTACGGATCAGAGGGAGGGAGAGAATCCCTTCATCATTCCCGGTAAAACGGAGCATTCTTCTCTCCTTGACGGTTTGCTTCATCATTTCCTCCCCTTCATCCCAGCTGTTTCCCTCCTGCAGGGCCTGGCTCACCTTCTCCGGTAAGGTCCCGCTCGTCCCAAGGATTCTCCCCTTCCCCTCTTCCGCGTGATAGAGAACGATTCCGTCCACCGGATAAAAGTCGTAGACGGCTTGAAAGATCGATTGCAATACCTCTTCCACCTTTAGTTTTGAGGTAAAAATGGTGATCAGCCGATTCAGCTCTTGAAGGCGATGGTTCATCCCTTGCATCTCGTAATAAAAACGGGTAAAGAGAGAGAGAACCAGAATAGGGATGGAAAAATAAAGGAGGGCTTCATGTTTATACACCTTAAAGGAGAGATAGAGAAGAATCCCCAACGGAGAAGTCATCAGAATGGTAATCACGTTCCATTTAAATTCCGAAAGGGAGGTCTTTTGGAAATGATCATAGATCACCCAACGAGCGATAAATACAAGAAATTCGTTGGATAGAAAGTAGACGACTACATAAGCCAGTACGGCGAGGTAGGAGAATTCCCCGACACCGGCGATGCTGTAATAGGCTAGGGCTGAAAAGGTCGAAATAAGGAGGAACATCATCATATTAACCAAATATCTGCGGTAGTTTCGGACACCGCTAAAAATAAAAACCAGAACCAAGGCGAATTGTGCCATCCATGCTTCGATATAAAAACCATAGATGAGGAAGACAGCTAACGAGAGGGCTAAATCGAGCGTGATGGTGGTATTCTTGAGAACGATGGGAAAGAGACTAAGAATCCCGTAGAGAAGGAGAAAACCAAGGATCATATAAAGGTCGTCTTGGGTAAAGGAGAACGATTGCCTTGATGTCCCATAAAGGAAAGCCCCATACAACCCTACAAAGGTTATTGTGATCAGAATATTCTTTCCTGTTCCCTTTCTCATCTCTCCACCCCCTCCATGTTCATATCTCCTCATTTGTATTTTTCTTACTTTTCTATCTCCTTCTTCTTCTTTGACGTTTTCACTCTTTAGGACTATCCTTACTATTCCTAGGTCGTTAGACCTATGCCTGAGGCGGATTACATGAGTATTTTATACTAGTCTTTTAGAATTATAAAGCATTTTTTTTATAAAAAAAACCTTACATTGCGAAGAAGTAAAAATCGCAAAGATGTAAGGTTCAGTGGTTGAATCGGATGAAGGACAACAAGAAAAAAATCTGTCCCTTCTTCGAGAATAAGGGGCTCTCAATGCGAGAGCTCTTCGATCAAGCGATGGGCTACCTTATAAATATCTCCGGCACCCAGGGTTAAGATGAGGTCCCCCGGTTTTGCTTCCTGCAAAAGGGCATCCACCATCTCCTCCTGTGAGGAGATGTATTGAACCTCTACCCCGCTTCCTTTCCGGATTTCTTCGGCCAGCTTTCCGGAATCGACTCCCTCTATTTTCTTGTCTCCCTTAGGGGAGTAGATTTCCGTAATATAAACCCGGTCAGCATCTTGAAAGGATCGCCCGAACTCCCCAAACAAATAATAAGCCCGGGTCACCCGGTGAGGTTGAAAGAGAGCCAAAACCCTCCTTCCCGTCTCTTTGGCCGCCCGCAACGTGGCCCGTATCTCCGTCGGATGGACGGCGTAATCGTCGACGATCCGGATTTGGTCTACCTCGCCAATCAGTTGAAAGCGACGTTTCGCTCCCCGAAATTCCTCCATCGCGGCGGCGATGGTATCAAAGGAGATTCCGGCGTATCGGGCTACGGCCAAAGCGGCGAGGGCATTATAGATGTTATGCTTCCCTGCTAAGTGAAGGGTAATTCTCCCCAGCTCCTTGCCCCGTTCCACCGCCAGGAAAGAAAGTCCGTCCCCCTGATCGATTTCTCTGGCCAGGTAATCTGCCTTCTCCTCTTTCATCCCATACGTAATCGTATCCGATTTGATGTGGCTTGCGATTTCCCGGATGTCCGGATCATCGAGGCAGATGACCGCTTTTCCCCCCGGTTTTACCTGATTGGCAAACCGGAGAAAGGCTTCTTTCATTTTCCTGTAATCTTCTTCGTAGTTCTCCAAATGGTCCGGTTCGATATTCGTTATCACCCCAATATGAGGATGATATTTCAGGAAGGTGCGATCGCTCTCGTCCGCTTCTGCCACCACATATTCCCCCTGGCCTGCCCTGGCGTTTCCTCCTCCATTCATCATCTCCCCGCCGATGATATACGTGGGATCCAAGCCCGCCTTTTCCAACAGGAAAGAGATAAGGGAGGTGGTGGTGGTCTTGCCATGGGAGCCGGAGACGGCGATTCCCTTTTTCCCGTTTAGGATTTCCGCCAACAGGTCGGACCGATGCATCACGGGAAGGAGAAGTCTCTTCGCTTCGACCAGTTCCGCGTTCTCCTCCGGGATATCGGAGGTGTAAACGACCAAATCCGCTTCTTTCACATGGTCGGGATGATGCCCGATATAAACCGTCGCCCCCATTTGTTCCAATTCTTTCACCAAATGTTTCCGCACCATGTCGGATCCGGAGACGGGATACCCTTGCTCCAGGAATACACGGGCCAGGGCGCTCATTCCAGAGCCCCCGATGCCGATGAAATGGATCCTCTTCTTGTCGCTCAATCTATGTCACCCACTTTCATCGCGATTTCCCGTTCCAGTTCGTCACGAATGCTTTCCAACAGATAGAGGGAACCTGTAATAAAGAGGAGGTCTTCCTTTTCGGTGAGATGGAGGGCACTCTTTACCGCTTCAGTTGGCTCTTCTACTATATATATGGGCATCCGGGGATTTATGTTTCTTATTTTTTCCGCCAGTTGTTCAGGATCTAAGGCCCGCTTGTTCCTGGCTCGGGTAACGACGACGGTATGGGCCAAAGGGATGAGGGCTTGCAGCATCTCATCGGCCAGCTTGTCCTGCATAATGGATAGAAGAAGAATCATTTTGCGATAGGAATAGAGGGCCGGAATGGAGTGGGCCACCGCACGCATGCCGTGGGGATTGTGGGCTCCGTCCAGGAGGATGAGGGGATGCCGGTTTACCACTTCCATGCGTCCCGGATTTGCGGCTTTAACCAATCCCTTCCGTATGCCCTCCTCTTCCAGATGAAAGGCAAAGTAGGTACGCAGTAACTCCGCCGCCATGAGAGCGGTGGCTGCATTGGCAAATTGATGCTCTCCCTTAAGTCCTAAGTCGAGACCTTTAAGCTCTCGAAAAGGACTTTGGAACGTAAAGGTTTGCCTCTCATGATTCATAACCGGATCCAGGATGCGAAACTCTTCTCCCAGGCGATAGATGGATGCGCGTTTCTCCTTCGCCTGCTCTTCGATGACCCGACCTGCTTCACCGCCATTCACCCCTGTTACCACAGGAACTCCCGGCTTAATAATCCCCGCTTTTTGGAATGCAATTTCTCCCAATGTATTTCCAAGGATATGCATATGGTCGAAGGCCACATTGGTAATGAGGCTAATGAGGGGATAAACCACGTTGGTGGAGTCATGGAGGCCCCCCAGCCCGGTTTCCCAAATCACCAGATCGGGATAGGTATACCTGGCAAAATAGAGGATGGCGATCATGGTGAGGATCTCAAATTCGGTTGGGGCGCCTTCCTCCGTAAGGGCTAATTCATCGGCCAACTCTTTTAAAGTCGTGGCGATTTCCACCAGCGCCCCTTCCTGAATCTCTTCGCCATTATAGGCGATGCGGCTTAGATAGGTGGTGTTCCCAGGGGAGATGTAAGTTCCTACATCGTACCCGTTTTCCCTGAAGATCGAAGCAAGAAAGGCAACATTTGACCCCTTGCCGTTCGTCCCGGCGATGTGGACGAATTTAAGCTGACGTTCCGGGTGGTTCAACCGTTCAAGCATCCGGACCATGCGATCCGTTCCCGGCTTATAACCGAAGGGGCGCAAACTTTTGATCCAGTCTACCGCTTCCTGTCTGTTTTTCATGTGGATTCTTCTCCCTATTTTCCTTGAAGTTCCTGTAAGCGGGCAAGTACTTTTTCCCGTTTCTCCAGGTAATCCCGTTCTTTCTCTCGTTCCTCTTCCACCACGTGGGGAGGAGCCTTCTCGACGAAATTCCGATTGGCCAGTTTTTTCGCCACCCTCTCCACTTCACTGTCGAGGCGTTTCAGTTCCCGGCTGAGGCGCTCCACTTCTTGATCAAGATCAATGAGCCCCTCCAAGGGCAGGAATACTTCTCCTCCGGTAAAAACGGCGGCGACGGCCTTTGCCGGTTTTTTCACATCGGTGTCGATGGTAAGCCGTTCCAGATTGAAAAAGCGATCCAGGTATGCCCGGTTCCGGGCGATTCGCTCCTTCATCTTCTCATCATCGACGTGGATGAGGAGTTCGATCGGGCGGCTCACGGGGACATTCATCTCCGCCCTGAGGTTTCGAACCTGGCGGATCAATTCCATCATGGTCTTCATCTCTTCCACCGCTTCTGGGAAGCGGAATTCTTCCCTCTCCTCAGGCCACGGCGCAATCACGATGCTCTCCCCTTCATGGGGAAGGGCTTGCCAGATTTCTTCGGTGATGAAGGGCATAAAGGGGTGAAGCATGCGAAGGGCTTGATCCAGTACATAACGGAGGACCTTTTGGGTTTTTCGTTTGGCGCCTTCATCTTCCCCATAGAGGGTTGGTTTCGCCAATTCGATATACCAGTCGCAGAAATCATCCCAGATGAAGTCGTAGAGGAGGCGTCCTGCCTCACCAAACTCGTAGGCGTTCAAATTTTTGGTGAGCGCTCCCGCCGTTTCATTAAGTCGGTGAAGGATCCATCGATCCACGGTATCCAAGCCTTCCGGCTCGATTTTAGCATCATCCATCTTGAAATCTTCCAGATTCATGAGGGCGAAGCGGGATGCGTTCCAAATCTTGTTGGCGAAATTCCGGGCCGCCTCCACCCGCTCCCAGCGGAAACGGCTATCCTGTCCCGGGGTAATGCCTGTGGAGAGCATAAACCGCATGGCATCCGCTCCGTACTGTTCAATCACTTCCATGGGGTCTACACCATTCCCCAGGGACTTGGACATCTTCCTCCCTTCCGCATCCCGGATGAGACCTGTAATAATCACCGTTTTGAACGGATTTTTCCCGGTGAATTCAAGGGCTGTAAAGATCATACGGGCCACCCAGAAGTAGATGATGTCATAGCCCGTCAGCAAAACATCGGTGGGATAGAAGTAACGGAAATCTTCCGTATCCTCAGGCCAGCCCAGAGTGGAGAAGGGCCAAAGGGCGGAACTAAACCAGGTGTCCAACACATCCTCATCCTGATGAAGATGGGTGCCTCCGCAGCGGGGACATTTCTCTACCTCCTCCCTGGAGACGGTCATCTCCCCACAATCGTCGCAATACCAAGCCGGAATGCGGTGCCCCCACCAGAGCTGCCGGGAGATGCACCAGTCGTGGACATTCTCGATCCAGTTCAGGTAGATCTTCTTAAAACGGTCGGGAACAAAGCGAACGGCAACCTGATCCTCCCCCTCCATCAACGCGTCATCGAGATGGGCTTGCCGAATCGCCTGTTCCGCGAGCGGCTTCATCTTCACAAACCATTGGGTGGAGAGATACGGCTCCACCACGGCTCCGCTCCGTTCGCTGTGGCCGACGGCATGGGTATGGTCTTCCACTTTAAAGCAGACTCCCATCTCGGTCAGGTCTTCCACGATCCGTTTGCGGCATTCGTACCGGTCGAGCCCTCTATATTTTCCTGCATTTTCATTCATATGGGCCGTTTCATCCATGACGACGATGGCTTCCAAATGGTGGCGAAGCCCCATTTCAAAGTCGTTGGGGTCATGGGCAGGGGTTACCTTTACCGCACCGCTTCCAAACTCCCGGTCCACGTAATCATCGGCAATGATGGGGATTTCCCGTCCCACAATGGGGAGGATGACGGTTTTCCCAATCAGGTGTTTATAGCGGTCATCGTCGGGATGGACGGCAACCCCCGTGTCGCCCAGCATCGTCTCCGGCCTGGTGGTGGCCACCTCGATGAAACCTTCTTCTCCTTTTAAGGGATAGCGAAGGTGATAAAGCTTCCCTTGGACCTCTTTATGAATCACTTCGATGTCGGAGATGGCGGTGCGGGCAACCGGATCCCAGTTGATGATGTATTTCCCCCGATAGATGAGGCCCTTCTCGTAAAGGCGGACGAAAACCTCCCGAACCGCCCTGGAAAGTCCCTCATCCATGGTGAAACGTTCCCGGGTGTAATCGACGGAGACGCCCATCTTCTCCCACTGATCCCGGATCACGGAGGCATATTTTTCCTTCCATTCCCATACTTTTTCAACAAACTTCTCCCTTCCCAGGTCGTACCGGGTTAACCCTTCTTTGCGGAGCATCGCCTCTACCCGGGCTTGGGTGGCAATTCCGGCATGGTCCATCCCAGGCAGCCAAAGGGCGGCATATCCCTGCATCCGCTTGAAGCGGATCAAAATGTCCTGCAGGGTGTTGTTCAGGGCATGGCCGATGTGAAGGTTTCCGGTCACATTGGGGGGAGGGATCACGATGGTGAAGGGTTTCTTCTCCGGATCCCGGGACGGGGTGAAGAAACCCTTTTCCACCCACCAGCGGTACCATTTCTTTTCCGCTTCTTTCGGTTGATAGGTCTTGGGTAGCTCTCTCTTCGGGGTCGTCATCTTCTCCAATATAGTCCCTCCTTCTTACACATAAAAAAACCTCCATCCTAAAAAGGACGAAGGGTTGCTTCGCGGTACCACCTTAGTTCGCAAGGAATTTCCATCGGGTCAAACACCATTCGCCTGGATGATCCCCATAGGGAAAGGGTACGCTCCTTGCGCTCTCCTTTGGATAACGGCTTTTTTTGCCGGGCCGCCTTACTTATGTTCAGGCGACCAACTCCAGGGCGACTTCAGGCATTGCCTCCAGAGGTCTTTCAGCCCAAGGACCTCCTCTCTTCAGTGAGGATCAACCTTACTCCTCCCCTTCCCTGCTGTTCGCTGATTCACAATCCCTGTTTATCCTATACTATATTCATTTTAAAATGGATTGTCAATCTGCGTGAAAACAGAGGCGTTTAACCAAGCAGGAACGTCCGGCCGAACCCCTTCATACGATAAGAAAGAGAGGTTCCGAATGGAAAGAGACGAATCGGGATTTGAGGATGTCCGGTTCCATCAGGGGGATCATCATGAAGAAAAAAATTACCGAGTGGTTGATCAAATCGAAAAAAGGAATTAAAGCCTTTATGTTGCCTGTATTAATTCTCTATTTTATCCGTACCCTTTTCATTCCAACGTTTATCGACGTTTTCATCCTCTTCATCCTCTTCCTTCTCTATATTGGATCCATTCTGGAATGGTATTAAGCGCTAGAACGACCGGGGAGGAGCGACCACAAGGCGAAAGAAAGCTTGCTCATCCAACAGCTTTTCAAAACGGCGGACAAGTTCGATCTCAAACCAGGAGCCTTTCATTTTTCCTTCATAGTATTGTTCCAGGAAGCGGGTGACCTCGATCGGATAGAGGAAGGAAAGGGGAAGAAGCCTGCGCTGGAAAGGGTCCAGCTCATTTTTCGCCAGGTAGGCGCTGAGCCATGACTCCAGCTCTTCCTTCCTCCTCGTTTTCCGGAGGAAGTGGCGGAGGAAATAAACGAGGTCTCTGACGGGAAGATCATAGACGGAATGAGTAAAGTTCAGAAAGTAAGGATGCTCCGCCACCAGCACATGATCGGTGGAGAGTCGTCCATGGCAAAAGGTGATGACCGATTCCTCCTCTTTTTCCCATTCCAGGATTCCTGCTTCTAATTCGGCCGCCGCCTTCCCCGACATTTCAAGCAGATCCTCCACATTGGCCATGAAGACGGCGTCAACGGGTGAGGGATAGGCATGTTTAGCCACCCTCTCTTTCCATGCGATCATTTGCTTCATGCGCCGGTTCCAGTTTTTTAAGAGTTCCTGCCCCGCCGGGAGGAGCGTCTCCCTCGTCTTCACCTCCTGGCGCATTACCCGGTGAATGCGGGCAAGGCGCTCCATCGCCTCCTTCACCCAATCGGTTTCTGCGAAAAGCTCTTCTCCGGTTCTCCCCTCGATCCAGGGAGTGAGCAGATAATTTCCTTCTTCACGCTCTAAAAAGAGTCTCCCCCCCCTTTCCGGCAGCGGGTAAATGGGGCCATCCACCTTAAACCGGGCCAGACCCTCGAGGGAGGCGGTGATTCGTTCAAGGCGGGTGGAGGAGGCTTTTGTTTTTTTAAGGGCAAAGGTGCCCCCCAGCGTAGTAATCTTCCATACCTCCCTCTTCTTTTGCAGTGAGGTTGGATGAAGCCCGTACGCTTCTAAGACAGGTTTCAATTCTTTCTCCATGGTTTTATCTCACTTTGCGTACCGGAATTTTGATCACACCTTTGATTTCTCTTCCGGAACTGAGCCCGTTGTATCGGAGGATCTCCTCCGCCTTCATCTGGAAACGTTCTGCGATTTCTTCAATGCTCTCATCCGGTTGCACGAAGCATAACCTCATCTGAGCCTTTTCTTCCTCTTGTCCAGGGAATAATTTCTTAAACAGGGAGATGCCTATTTTCTCCGGTGTCAGGGCTTCTTTCATCATCTTTTGAGGAAGGGAAACCTTCGGATCTTCATTGAGCCCCCCCTTCTCTTTTGCTACAGGCGCTTTCTCTTTCTCTGGCGCGATGGCCCCTTTTAAGAAATCATCGGAGGGTTCGGGGATGGGTTTCGGCTCTTTCTCAAGGGGAATTTCTTTTTCAGGCTTTTTCACTTCCTTTTCTACTTTTTCTACTTTGGGAGGTTCTTCTTCAAACGCTATTTTTCCTTCAATCTCTATTTCGATTTTCACCTCCTCTTCTTCCACCTTTTCTTCTACGGGAGGCATTTCCTTTAGAGGCGGCTTTTTCTCCGCCCGGTCTTCAGGATGAGCAGCAGAGGCGGGAAGGACTTCGATGTTCTGATCTTTCGGGAGAGGTTTAGCTTCCGTGATCGGATACGTCTCCTGCTCATAGGGATCCTCCTCCTCGAAACCCGACGGTTCCTCCTCTTTCTCAGCCGATACGGCAGCCTCCTCTTTTTTCTCAGGAACCGTCTCTTCCTCCCCCTTCTGGTTAAATCCTCGCTCCCAATGGGAGGTTTTTTCTACCAGCGGCTCGCCTGCGTGATCCAGGAGCGGGTAGATTTCCTCTCTTTTCTCATTTCCGCTCTTTATGCCGTCCAACTCCACTTCCGCAGTCACGAGGAGACGGTTAGAGGCTATAAGCTCATAATCAAGGCTATTAATCTGGAGAATCACGCCGTTTTCATCCACCCGATAGGCAGGAAGGGAGATATCTACCGGAATGCGGTAATAGATTTTTCGCAATGCCCTTCGATGGTAGACCTCTTTTTCCGGAAGGTAAGGAGGGGTGATCCCTTCCGACATTTCCCCGATTTCATATTCCCCGCTAAAGGTGAGAAATCCCCGAATCCGATAAGCATTTTGTACTGCCACCATCTCGATTTCCGGAAGAAGCTCTACATTTACGATTTGGGAGGAATCCTGCAGGTTATCCTCCAGGGGGATTCTCTCCTGAAGCTCAAAGGTAATTCGATTCCCCTTTTCCATGATCAACATGTCCTCCTTTTCCCACATTTCCCATACGTTTGGCCTTATATCCCCTATACTATATGGGTTTCGTCCCCGGATTATGACGGGCAAAAGGCGACAAAAAAACCGCTGCCTTCTCTCGTTTTAAACAAGGCAACGGCGTTCCAAACCGAGCGTTTCGATCGGGTCCATCCCTTCAGGAAAGAGTTGTGGAGGGAGGGGATGTAGGTCTCTCCTCTTTTTTCTTCCGAATGGGAGGAAGGATCTTCCCCGTCTCCACCCTTCTCCTTCTTTCCCAGGTGGAGGGGTCTTCGGGATTAAATTGCTCCAGGTAATCGATCACTTCTTTTGTGATGGGGGTCGGCGTGGAGGCTCCGGAGGTGACCGCCACCTTTTTCTTATCGAGAAGCCACTCCGGTTTGATTTCCGTCACATCGGCTACGCGGTATGCCTTAACACCGGCGATTTCTTCACTCACCTGGGCGAGGCGGTTTGAATTATTGCTCCGGGGGTCTCCCACGACGATGGTTAAGTCTGCCTCCTTCGCCTGCGCAGCTACCGCCTCCTGCCGAATCTGGGTGGCCATGCAGATCTCGTTATATACCTCGGCATGGGGGTATCGCTCGACGATCTTATCCATGAGGTGCTTAATATCCCATTGGCTCATGGTGGTCTGGTTCGTGACGAGGAGTTTCCCGTCGGGTAAACGGAGTTTCTCCAGATCTTCCTCCTTCTCGATCAAGTGAACATGGGCCGGGTCGATCCCCACCGCTCCTTCCGGTTCCGGATGCCCTCTTTTCCCAATATAGAGGATCTCATACCCCTGCGCCCTCTTTTCTTCAATCAGGCGATGGGTCTTCGTCACATCGGGACAGGTGGCGTCTACCACGGTAAGTCCCTTCACCCGCGCTCTCTTCCTCACCTCCGGTGAAACTCCATGGGCGGTAAAGATGACGGTTCCCTTTTCAATCTTCTCCAAGATGGAGAGGCGATCCGGGCCATCTAAGGTGATGATGCCAACTTCTTCGAACGCTTCTACCACGTGCCGATTATGGACCAGCATGCCGAGAATGTAGATGGGGCGGGGGAGGCTTTTATCCATCGCCACCTGTTGGGCCAAGACCATCGCATCCACCACCCCGTAACAATATCCCCGGGGAGAGATTTTGATCACTTCCATCGGTCCACCTCCTTATTTCGCACAGAATAGGAATACTCCTTCATGAAAGATTATAGGGATCTGAAGGCAATTCGCGCCGCCTCCAAGGTTCTTTCAATCTCTTTCTCCGTATGGGCGGTGGAAAGGAAGAGAGCCTCAAAGGCGGAAGGAGGCAGGTAGATGCCTTGATCTAACATTTTCCAGAAAAAGCGAATGAAGTGTCCCTGGTTTTGTCGGTTGGCCGTCGCAAAGTCGGTGACTTCTTCATCGGTGAAGAAGAGGGTCAGCATCGCTCCTACTTGGTTAACGGTGGCGGGAACCCCGGCTTCCCTTGCCGCTTCCAGAAGGCCCTCTTTCAGGAGGAGACCGTTCTTCTGCAACCCTTCGTAGACTCCTGGCCTCTCCAGTTCTTCCAGAGTGGCAAGCCCTGCGGCCATGGCCAAGGGATTCCCGGAGAGGGTGCCCGCTTGGTAGACAGGCCCTGCGGGGGCGACGTTTTCCATGATTTCCCTCTTTCCTCCATAGGCGCCCACGGGAAGGCCACCGCCGATCACCTTTCCCAGGGTGGTTAAATCCGGCGTTATACCGTAATGGCCTTGCGCCCCTCCCAGGCTCACCCGAAATCCGGTCATCACTTCATCAAAGATGAGGAGCGCGCCGTACTGCCGGGTGATCTCCCGCAAACCTTCCAAAAAGCCCGGTTTTGGCGGGACGACCCCCATGTTGCCGGCCACCGGTTCCAAGATGACGGCGGCCAGCTCTTCTCCGTGCCTTTGGAAGGCAAGCTTTACCGCTTCCAGATCGTTATAGGGAACGGTGATGGTATGTTCGGCCGTCTTCGCCGGGACGCCCGGGCTATCGGGCAGTCCAAGCGTAGCAACCCCTGAACCTGCCTTGATGAGGAGGCTGTCTGCGTGGCCATGGTAGCAGCCGATAAACTTCATGATGAGATCCCGTCCCGTGTAGCCTCTGGCGAGACGAAGAGCGCTCATGGTGGCTTCCGTTCCCGAGTTCACCATGCGCACCATTTCGATGGAAGGGATCAGCTTCGTCACCTTTCGGGCCAATTCGATTTCCAGGGAAGTGGGAGCCCCAAAGCTGGTCCCCTTTTCCGCCGTCTTCGTAAGCGCTTCGATCACCTTAGGATGGGCATGCCCCAGGATAAGAGGTCCGTAGGATAAGACATAATCGATGTATTCATTGCCGTCTGCATCATAAATCCGGGAACCTTCTCCCCGCTCGATGAACAGGGGGCTTCCTCCCACCGATTTGAAAGCCCGGACCGGACTGTTTACTCCCCCAGGCATTACCTCTACCGCTTCTTTATACCGTTCCTTTGAACGTTCAAAGCTCCGCTGCATGGTTCCACCTCGCTTCAGGATTCGCACCGCTAAAATCCTCATTTATTCTTTCGTACAGAGATTCCGTATTCCCCTTGATTGTATCATTTTTAGAAAAAAACTTCATTTCCCGCGGAGTTTCTCGATCTCCGCCGCCCATTCCTTCCCGAGGGATCTCTTCACTTCATCATAAAGAGGTTCCAGCCGTTTCGCCCAAATGTCCCGTTCTTCCGGGGTTTGCACATGAATCGCAATGGCGGAACGTTTCATCTCTTCCAATTGCTCTTGGTTCATTTGCTCAGCCAGACGATGCTGAAAAGAGGTGGCCTCCGCCATCGCTTCCCGGATGATTTCCTGATCCCCTTTGGAGAGGCGCTCCCAAAAACTCCGATTGATAAAAACAGGATAGCCTAAATAGCCGTGATTGCTTAAGGTCATATACTTCTGCACGGTATAGAAGCGTTTGGTATAGATGTTGGAGATGGTATTCTCTTCCCCGTCCAACTGGCCGCTTTTGAGCAAAAGATAAACCTGGTTAAACGGGGCGCTCGTCGTCTTCACGCCGAAAAGGGAGAAATGGGATGCGATCACAGGGCTAGGCATGATGCGAAAGTGGAGCCCCTTAAAATCTTCAGGAAGGATGAGGGGCCGGACATTGTTGGTCACCTGCTTCAGCCCGTTATGCCAGAAAGCAAGGCCCACCATATTCTCCTTTTCCATCGTTTTTAACAGCTTCTCCCCCAAAGGGCCGGATAAAGCCTGATCTAAAGCTTCATAGTTGGGAAAAAGGTAAGGAAGGTCCAGAATTCCCCATTCCGGGAACGGGCCGGACAGATTGGCGGAAGCCGGAGCGATCATCTCGACGTGCCCCTTTTTTAGTTCGTCAATCTCTACCGCATCCGTATAGAGAGAGCCGTTGGGGAAGACCTCCACCTTTATCCTCCCCCCGCTTCGCTCGTAAACCAGATCCGCAAAGAGACGCGCGGCCCGTCCCTTCGGCGTGTTTTCCGCCACCACGTGGCTGAAGCGGATTAAAATCTGTCCTTTTAACCCCGCCTGTTCCGGATCGGCGGCATAGGGGGTGAAGTAGGGAAAGCCAAACCCTAAGTAGAGGGCGGAAAGGATTCCGATGAGAAGAAAAAGAAAGGTCGGCAAAAAGGAGCGCATATCGACCACCTTCGCGGTTTTTCTTTATGATACCACGTCATTCTGTTACAATAATAGTGTCAATTCGGAGGACTTGAGAAGGAAGGAGATAGGGCGGGGCTATGCGATTTCAAACCTTCCCCCTTCAATGGAAAATCACCCTTTTTTCCACCGGCATCGTGATCTTCTCCCTCCTCCTCGCAAGCCTTATCTATCTTGGAAACGTAACCCAGGTAAAGGAACAGGAATTGGGAGAACGGGCCATGATCACTTCTCGGACCATCGCAGAGCTTCCTGAGATACGCCACCTGATCGAAAGCGGCAATCCTGGGAATAAGGTTCAAGAGATTGTCGAACCGATCCGCATGATTAACAAGATGGATTATGTGGTGGTTTACAATATGCAGAAGGAACGGCTCTCCCATCCCGTCTCCCGGCGCATCGGAACGATCCTCGAAGCCGATGAGGATGATAAAGCCTTCGCAGAGCATATTTATCTGAGCAAAGCCAAGGGGGAACTTGGCGTTGCCATCCGGGCTTTCGTCCCCATCAAGAACGAACGATTAGAGCAGATTGGCGTGGTGGTATCGGGAAAGATCCTGCCCACTCCCTATGAGCTTTTTTGGGAACAGCGAAAACAATTTCTCACCATCTTCCTGCTCGCCTTCCTCTTCGGGCTTTGGGGGTCATGGTTGCTAGCCCGCCATATTAAAGAACAGCTCTTCCGATTGGAGCCCCATCAGATCGCCCGCATGTTGACGGAACGAATCGCCACCTTTGACGCCATTCATGAAGGGGTGATCGCCATCGACACAGAGGAAAGGATCACGGTGTTTAACAAAGCCGCCAGAATGATGCTGGGGGTTAACGCGGACCCCATCGGGAAAAAGATCCGGGATGTGCTTCCGGATACGAGGCTGCCGGAAGTATTGGAAAAGGGGGCTGCGTTTTACCAGCATCAATTTCATATCGGACCCACCCTCATCTTAAGCAATCGCATGCCCATCCGCCTGGAGGGGAAGATCATCGGCGCTTTGGCCGTCTTTCTTGACCGGACGGAAGTGACGCAAATGGCGGAAGAGCTGACGGGAGTCAAAGAGTATGTAGAAGCTTTGCGGGTGCAAGCCCATGAACATAAAAACAACCTGCACACGATCGCCGGTTTGATCCAATTGAAGGAATACGAGAAAGCGCTCAACTATCTGATGAATGTCCATGAGATCCGGGAAGAAACCTCCCAGATGCTGACGGAGAAGATCCAGATTCCTAGCCTCTCCGGTCTTATCCTGAGCAAAATAAATCGGGGAAAAGAATTGGGCATTACCGTAAGAATCGATCCCCACTCCCGCCTGTCCTCTCTCCCGGAAGGGCTAGAACCCCATGATTTGGTGGTGATCGTTGGAAATCTGGTGGAAAATAGTTTTGATGCCTTGGTAAAAACGGAGAAGGAGAAAAAGTCTATCCTCATTTATATGGAGGAAATGGAGGAGGAAGTCCTGATCGTGGTGGAGGATAACGGCCCAGGGATTCCGGAGGCAATCCGGGAAGCGGTGTTTGAGAAGGGCTTCACCACCAAAGACCCGAAAAAACGAGGGTTAGGCCTTTTTCTCGTCAAGCAGATCGTCGATCAAATCAATGGAAAAATTGAGGTCGACAGTGATTCGGAGAGAGGAACCAGTTTTACGATCCATCTGCCAAAACGGAAGGGGTAAGTCTTTCCTCGATTCGCTTCAGTTTTAGTCTCCGAGAAAGAAAGGGGGAAGAATACATGGCATCGCAGGATTTCATCCGCATCTTGCTCGTCGAAGACGACCCCATGGTTTTAGAGATTAACCGTTCCATGGTGCAAAAGATCCCCGGATTTCTCATAACCGGCACCGCCAACAACGGGGTGAAAGCCCTGCAGCTCATCCCTTCTCTAAAACCGGATCTCTTGCTGTTGGACATCTTCATGCCTGAGCAGGATGGCCTAAAAACCCTTAAGAAGATCAGGCAAGGAAATCCCTCGCCCGATGTGATCCTCATCACCGCCGCAGAAGAGAGTCGTTTTATTCATGAGGCGTTGCAAAACGGGGCTTTTGACTATATTATCAAACCTTTCACCTATGAACGGCTTAAGCAGGCTTTATTAAAATACAGGGAATATCGAAAACTCCGCTCCCACAAAAAGGTGAGCCAGGAGGAGCTGGACCGGCTTCTTTTCTCCTCGGTGAAGAAGGAAGAGGAATTGCCGAAAGGCCTTACTCCTCTTACCCTTTATCAGATTCGGTCTTTTCTCGCCCAACAGCGGAAATCGCTTTCTGCCGAGGAAGTGGCCCAAGCGATCGGCATCGCCAGGGTTACCGCCCGTCGTTATCTCGACTATTTGGTACAGCAAGGCGATGTGGAACTGGAGATCCAATACGGCAGTGTGGGCCGACCCATCCACCGTTATCTCTGCCTTCGCTGTGACCAATATGATCAAAATTAAAACGAAATGTTCATATTATTTTCACCTCCCCCTGCAAGCGTTATCATAGTGTTGTATAACAAAACAACGGGGGTAGGATGAAATGGAACAGAAAAGTAAAAAAGAAAAGAAGAAGAGATGGTATACCAACCTCTACTTCCAAGTTCTTGTCGGAATTGCCGTGGGGATTCTCCTTGGTTTTTTCAACCCCGATTTGGCGGTGCAGATGAAACCGCTGGGGGATGGTTTCATTAAGCTGATTAAGATGTTGATCGCTCCTATCATCTTCGCCACGGTCGTCGTAGGCATTGCGAACATGGGGGATCTGAAAAAAGTAGGCCGGGTAGGGATTAAAGCCATCATTTATTTTGAAGTGATTACGACCCTGGCTCTGATCATCGGCTTAATCGTGGTGAAGCTTTACCAGCCGGGAGCAGGGATTAACGCCGATCCCGCCACCCTGGACACAAAGGCGATTGAAAACTACACCACCGCGGCGGAGCATCTCACCTTTACCGATTTTGTTCTGAATATCATCCCGAATAACGTGGTCGATGCCTTTGCCAAAGGGGAGATCTTGCAAGTTCTGCTCTTCTCCATCCTCTTAGGGGTATCCCTCTCCGCCCTGGGGGAGAAGGCAAAACCTTTCGTCCGATTCATCGATATCTTCTCCCAGGGCATGTTCGGCATCGTCGGCATGATTATGCGCCTCGCCCCGATCGGCGCTTTCGGTGCCATGTCGTTCACCATCGGAAAATTTGGGATCGACACCCTGAACCAATTGATCAAGCTGATGGCGGGCGTCTATACGACGAGTATCCTCTTCGTTTTCATCGTCTTAGGCTTGGTGGCTAAGATGAACGGCTTTAGCATCTGGAAATTCCTAAAATATATCAAGGAAGAGATCTTCATCGTCCTCGGCACCTCTTCTTCAGAGTCTGTTCTTCCCAGGATGATGAACAAAATGGAGAAGTTGGGCGCCTCCAAATCGGTGGTCGGGCTCACCATCCCCATGGGATATTCCTTCAACCTGGACGGAACCTCCATCTATCTGACCATGGCCGCCGTTTTTATCGCCCAAGCGACCAATACTCCTCTGTCTTTCGGGGAAGAGCTCACCATCCTGGCCGTCCTCCTCTTAACTTCTAAAGGGGCAGCCGCCGTTACAGGCGGTGGATTTATCACCCTGGCCGCCACCCTTTCCTCGATTCATACCTTGCCCGTCGCCGCCTTAACCCTTCTCCTCGGAGTGGATCGTTTCATGTCGGAAGCCCGGGCCATCACCAACCTGATCGGCAACGGGGTCGCCACCGTCGTCGTGGCCAAATGGGAGAAGGAGTTTGATCAGAAGCGGGCAGACCGGATTCTAAATGGAGAAGAAGTAGAAGAGGTGGAGGAGATTTCCCAGAAAATTGAGGCTCATTCTCTCTCCACCGTCCGATAAATCACCTTGAACCGTGGTAGGGAAATTAAAAAAAACTAAGCAGCAGAGGGGCCGTCCAAAGGATGGCCCCTTTCAAATTATCCAACATCTTTTCACAAGTTAAGGGGGTTACAAATGAGTTTGGTTAAACCGCATCAGGCTTTGCCACGTCAAAGTAACGGCCGTAGAAAAACCCAAGGGCATCGCCGTCCCGGTAAAAGTAACGCTTCACTTCTCCCAAAAAAATGAGATGGTCGCCGCCATCATACTCTTGCCATGGTTGACATTCGATCACGGCAAGGCTTCCTTCTAAATAAGGAGCATGTTCTCCTTCTCCCCAGGGAATTAGAAGATCAAGGATCGGCTTTCCGGCAAAGTGATTGGATAAATCCTTCTGCTCTTTGGATAAAATGTTGACTGCGAAAGAGTTTCCTTTTAAAAAGTCGGCAGCCTTGGTTGTGCGTCCAATCGATATGAGGACAAGGGGAGGATCCAAAGAAATGGAAGTAAAGGAGTTTGCGGTGAGTCCCCGTTTTCCCTCCGGACTGTTGTAGGTGATGATGGTCACTCCTGTGGCAAATCTCCCGAGGCAATAGCGAAAATCTCTTGTGTCAATCATGGACTCTACCCCCTGCTTTCGCCTCCGAATTTGCTTGGATGTAGTGTGAGGCCGTCGAATTGAGCGCTCTTTCCTCCATGGTGATCCCCCCTACGCTCCAATGGGATTTGGGCAGTTCATAAATCGCTATGCGAATCGACTCTACGGGGGCATTTAACGTACGGGCGATGGCTTCCGTCACTTCAACCATCATTCGTTTTTTCTGCTCCTCCGTTCTTCCTTCCAACATATGAATCTGAACCAGCGGCATCTTACGACCTCCTTCCTTATACGAAACGGACCGAAACATTCCCTAAGCGAGCAAAATGGGCCTCCACAACGTCTCCCGGCTGAACCGCCACCGCTTCCGTGATCCCACCCGCTAAGATGATTTCGCCCGCTTTCAACCCTTCCCCTTTCCGTGCGAGCATGCCCGCAAGCATCGCCACCGACCTGGCGGGGTGACCCAAAATATTGGCGGGGGTCCCCAACGCCTTTACTTCCCCGTTAATGCGAAGGGTCATCCCCAACGTAGATACCTTATCCATTCCCGTCGTAAGCAAGAGGGTACCTACCGCAAAGCGCGACGAAGAGGCGTTATCGGCAATCACGTCGGCCATCGTAAATTGAAAATTTTCATAACGGCTGTCGATGATTTCGATCGCCGCCATCAGGTGATCCGTGGCGGAAAATACCTCTTCCTCCGTGAGACCTTCCCCTTTTAGATCCTTTCCCAGCAAAAAGGCGACTTCTGCTTCAACGCGGGGATGGATAAATTGGGAATGAGGGAGAGCTTCCCCGCTATCAACGTACATTCCCGCCAGAAGTTTTCCATAGATCGGCTCCGATACCTTCATCTGCTTCATCTTAGCGGGGCTCGTAAGCCCCATCTTATATCCGATGAGGCGTTCCCCATCCCTTATTTTGCGGGAGATCCAGGCCTCTTGGATCGCATAGGCTTCTTCTATATCAAACGGGTGCGTCAACGTTAGGCGCCGGATCGCCTTTCTCCCCTTTTCTGCAGCCTCCAGGATAT
Organism: Thermicanus aegyptius DSM 12793; assembly: GCF_000510645.1. Lineage (NCBI taxonomy): Bacteria > Bacillati > Bacillota > Bacilli > Thermicanales > Thermicanaceae > Thermicanus > Thermicanus aegyptius. Next base: position 2,046,606 of record NZ_KI783301.1, read on the forward strand.
CGACCAACTCGGCCCACTTTTCCTGTCCCACTCTCATTCCTCCTCTCCTTTGCCGGTTCACCATTCGTCTAAAATTGGACCGTCAAAGTTTCCAGATCCGCAAATTCGACTTTCACACGATCTCCTGGATGAACTTCCACTGCGGCCGATAAGGCCCCGGAGAGGACCACCTCCCCCGCTTCCAGGGGGATGTCGAAACGGCCCAGGAAATTGGCCAGCCAAGCCACGCTGTACAGGGGATTCCCCAGCGCCGCCGCACCCACGCCCGTATTGACCAGGGTATCGTTCACATAGAGGGCCATCCCGATTTCCGTCACATCAACGTCCCTGAGGGGAACTTTTTCTTTTCCCAGGAGAAAAAGTCCCGATGAGGCGTTGTCGGCGATGGTGTCCGGTAGTTTAATCTTCCAGTCGCGGATGCGGCTGTCGACGATCTCAATCGATGGAACCATTTGATCCACCGCCTTGATCACATCCAGCGTCGTCACCCCGGGCCCCTTTAGCCTCTCTTTGAGGATAAAGGCGAGTTCTCCTTCCACTTTCGGTTGTAGAAGTTTTTCCCACGGCGCACGGCTTCCCGCCTCGATCTCCATCGTGTCCAGCAGATGGCCGTAATCCGGTTCATTTACGCCCAGGAGGTGTTGCATCGCTTTCGAGGTAAGGCCGATCTTTTTCCCCACCACCCGTTCCCCTTGGGAAATTCTGCGGCGGATGTTGATGAGTTGAATCTCATACGCCTCTTCCGGGGTGAGGGAGGGCATGAGGTCGGTAAGCGGGCGTATTCCTTCTTTTTTTTCTTCCGCCTCTCTGAGGCGGAGCGCCATTTCTTCCAGTGTGTACATCAACGGGCTCCTCCTTTTCCCTCCGCACCTAACGGGTTGCCCCGGATGCAGCTGCGGCCTTTTTTCTCTTCAGCTCCAAGGCGACGTCGACGATCATGTCTTCTTGTCCGCCCACCACTTTTCGCTTTCCGAGCTCGACTAAGATGTCCCGGGCATCCACCCCAAATTGTTCGGCGGCCCGGAAGGAATGAAGGAGAAAGCTGGAGTAGACGCCGGCATAACCCATTGTAAGGCTCACCCGGTCCACCTGGATGGGACGGATCATTTTCGGCTTCACGATATCTTCCGCCGCGTCCATCGCTTGATAGAGATCCACCCCGGTCTCTATGCCCCGTTTATCGGCCGCCGCGACGAATACTTCCAGAGGTGTGTTGCCCGCCCCCGCCCCGAGCCCTGCCAGGCTGCAGTCGATGCGGGCCGCCCCCGCGTCGATGGCGGCGAAGGAGTTGGCGATGGAGAGGGCCAGGTTGTGATGGGCGTGAAAGCCCACTTCTACGTCCCGGGATAAGGCTTGCCGCAATGCTCCCACCTTTTCCCCCGCTTCTTCCGGAATCATGGCGCCGGCGGAGTCGACGATGTAGACCACATCGGCCCCATAGGACTCCATCTTTATCGCTTCTTCCACCAATCTTTCTTTGGAAACCATGTGGGACATCATGAGAAAGCCGACCACTTCCAGCCCCAGGCGCTTCGCTTCTTTCATATGTTGCTCGGAAATATCGGCTTCGGTGCAGTGGGTGGCGATGCGAATTGTATCGATGCCGATCTCCCGGGCCCGCACCAAGTCTTCCAGGATGCCGATGCCGGGAAGGAGCAGGGCCGCCAGTTTCGCCCGCTTGATCGATTCCCTCGCCGCCCTTAACAGGTCCTCTTCCTTTTCTTTGGAAAATCCATATTGGATGGTGGATCCGCCCAGCCCGTCGCCGTGGGTCACTTCAATGTGGCTTACGCCCATTTCATCCAGCCTGGAGGCGATTTCCCGGACGTCTTCCACGGAAAATTGGTGTTTCACCGCATGCATCCCATCGCGCAAGGTGACATCGGTTACCTTGATCCTTTTCTTTTCCATCCTTTCCCCTTCTTTCTCTAGTTTTTCTCTACGACGGATAGGCGGTGCTTCGCCATCTCCTCCGCCACCTTCACCGCCGCCGTCGTGATGATGTCCAAGTTCCCCGCATATACCGGGAGGAAGTCGCCGAGACCTTCCACTTCCACGGAGGCGCTCACCACCCCGTCCCGGAACACGATCTCCCGGTTGAGGCGATACCCGGGGACATAGGTTTGAATGAACCCCACCATCTTTTGAATCGATTCCACAATCTTACCTTCGATCTCTGTTCCCACATCCCCTACGTTGCAATAGACGGTGTTGCGCATCATGATGGGCGGTTCGGCCGGGTTTAAGATGATGATCGCCTTCCCCTTTTTGGCTTTTCCCACCACCTCCAGAGCCTTTGAGGTGGTTTCCGTAAATTCATCGATGTTTTGCCGGGTGCCGGGCCCGGCGCTCTTGCTGGCAATGGTGGCCACGATTTCCGCGTATTCCACCGGGGTGATCTGCTGCACGGCATAGGCGATGGGCACCGTCGCCTGTCCGCCGCAGGTGATCATGTTGACGTTTAACGCGTCGATATGCTCCCCCAGGTTGACCGCGGGACAAACGTAGGGTCCCCGGGCGGCCGGGGTCAGGTCGATGGCCTGGATCCCAAGCTCCCGTAACGTTTTGGCGTGGCGCACATGGGCTTTGGCGCTGGTGGCATCAAAGGCAATGTCCGGTCGCACCCCTGCCTCAACAGCCTGTTTCAATCCTCCGTCGAAGGTGGTGAGCCCCTTGCTTCGGGCCCGTTTTAGCCCTTCCGACTCCGGATCGATGCCGATCATCCAAACCGGCTCCACCCATTCGCTGCGAAAAAGTTTATACATGAGGTCTGTGCCGATGTTCCCCGAACCGATGATGGCTGCTTTCAACTTTTTTACCGCTGCCATCTTTATCCCTCCTTCACCCATTCATTAAAGTTTGACGGTAATATTGGTCAGTTCCGAATAAAACTCGACGCTGTGGGCTCCCCCTTCGCGACCGATGCCGCTATGCTTCATCCCTCCAAAGGGAGTGCGTAAATCACGTAAAAACCATGTGTTAATCCAGATGACCCCCGCTTCAATCTGGTGAGCTACCCGGTGTGCCCTCCTTAAATCATTGGTCCAGATCGTAGCGCTTAGTCCATATTCCGTGGCGTTTGCCCTGGCAATCACTTCTTCTTCCGTATCAAAGGGTAAGATGCTGGCTACAGGGCCGAATACCTCTTCCTTAACTACACGACATTGTTCCGGCAAATCTACGACGATTGTAGGCTCCAAATAATACCCCTTTTCCATGCCTTCGGGACGCTTCCCACCAAGGAGGATGCGCCCTTCATTCCGGGCAATGTCAAGATAACCATTGACCCGTTCCAAATGTTCCTTGCTGATCAATGCCCCCACATTGGTTTTCGGGTCAAAGGGATCCCCTACAATGAGCTGTTTCGTCCGCTCCACAAATCGTTCCAGAAACTGATCGTAAATCGGGCGCTGGACATAGATGCGGGAACCGGCTAAACAAACTTCTCCTTGGTTGGAGAAGCTGGACTGAATCGTCGTCTCAATCACTTCATCTAAGTTCGCATCTTCAAAGATGATATAAGGGTTCTTTCCTCCCAATTCAAAGGAAAGGCGTTTTAAGGACTTAGATGCTGCGGCCATGATGATTTTTCCCGTGTGCGTCTCCCCGGTAAAGGAAATTGCATTCACGTCCGGATGCTCCGTTAAGAAACTGCCGGCTGAATTGGGGCCAAAACCGTGAACCACATTGACGACACCATCCGGCACGCCGGCTTCTTTGATCACTTCCGCAAGAAGCGTTGCCGTCATGGGGGTTAATTCCGCCGGCTTGGCGACAACCGTGTTCCCCATGGCGAGCGCCGGTGCCATCTTCCACGTGAGGAGAAGAAGCGGTAGGTTCCATGGATTGATCAGACCAACGACTCCGATCGGCCGCCTGATGGCATAATGAAGCTGGCCGGCATCCATTTGATAGCTCTCCGTCCCTACGGAGTGGAGATAATCGGCAAAGAAATGGAAGTTGTAAGCCGCCCGGGGAATATCCAGGTTAAGGGATAACGTATATGGTTTTCCCGTATCGAGGGATTCGAGGCGGGCAAACTCTTCTTTCCGTTCCAGGATCAGATCCCCGATGCGGCGAACGACCGCGATGCGATCGCGGATGGAATACCTTCCCCATTCCCCTTTCAGCGCACGCCTGGCCGCCTCTACCGCCCGGTCAATCTCCCTCTTTCCCCCTTCGGCGACCCAGCCGATCTCTTCCTCCGTTGCCGGATTTACATTTGTGAAACGCTTCCCATCCTCGGATTCTACAAATTGACCATCAATAAAGTGCAAGCAATTCTTTGTGAAACTCATCTCTTTTTCTCCTTTCCCTCTCTTTGTTATCCCGTGCAACACCAGGTTCTGTGATCAGAATCTCTTTCTATCCATCCTATGAGGTTTCCTTTCACACATACTATAGATTTTATCATATATTTTATATGATAAAATCTAAAAATACAACCGTCAAAAATAAAAGTAAATGAATGACCGAATATACGTTTCTCTTTTTCGTGTGATCCCTATTCAGAAGAATTGGATTGAATTGTAAATCGTGACGACTTCAAATTCGCAATGATTTAGCAAGCTCTTCATTCGAAGTTTGTTTCAAAGTTGAAATATAGGTTTTAAACGCTCTTTCTTTTTGGGTGCGCATCCACCTCTCCATTTTATCCTCATCGCGTTCAATAATCGCTTTAATCATTTCCCTATGTTCTTTTTGGGATTCCATCATCGCTTGTGGCGTCTGCACAAATACCCAACGGGAACGGGCTGATTTTTCCCAAACTGTGGTTACAATGCGGTGAAGTTCCTTCCACGGGGAAAAGTCATACAAAACCCGATGAAATTCATAATTTAATCGACTGTATTCATTCGGATTGTTTTTCTCTATGCTTTCATCCATCTCATTAACAAGCCGCTCCAGTTCTTCAATCGCTTCCTGGGTGACTCTTTTTACGGATGTCCTCGCTAAAATCGGTTCCAAAGCCAATCGTATGGTAAACAGCTCTTCTAACTCTTCCAGTTTCACGTGGGAAACCCTTGCACCCACAAAGGGTTTGCTTTCTACCCAGCCTTCCGCTTCTAACCGACGCAGCGTCTCACGGACAGGAATCGGACTGGTCCCAAGTTCGCGGGCCAGCTGGTCCACCACAAGCCGTTCTCCCGGTGCTATTTTTCCAGAGAGGATCGCCTCCTTTAACTGTTCATATACCCACTCGGTCCGCGTCATCGGCTTTCTTTCCATCCATTTTCATCCTCCCTCAATTGGTTCCGGAACGATCGTACACTCTAAATATCTTCTCCTCAAAGGATAAGGTATCATATAACATGTATTATAATGAAAATATCTCCTCATATCAATTCTTTCTTTAATGCGCGGACTCAGTGGGCCACAACTGCAAAAGTCAGGCTTAGTGCACATTCGGCTTAGTGCACATTCTCTTATTCGAAGCCCTTTGTAGATAACGAAAAGCAAATCATTTTGATCGTTTGGGAAATGGATGAGAGAAACCAAGAGGAGACACGAACATCCGCTCCGCCTCTTGGTCACTCACCCGGACTGAACATGTACGATTTTTTCGTGATATTTTGATTTGGAACACATAATCTCTCGATTTTCTCGTCTTATTTGATATTATATCCAATTAAATCCCAAACGTCAATGGCCACGCTTCGCCGGATCACCTCTATGAACGCATTGCTTCCATACCCATGTCCGACAGGATCGATCCAAACGTAAGACCGTTTTTCGCTCGCTCTCATGCCCTTTTTAAAACGGCGCTTACGTCGTAAGGATTGAAGAGATCAGGCACTTTCCAGCCTTCCAGATCGTACTCAGCCATGCAGCGCTCTGCAAATTCTTTAAATCGATCTGCATCACCGGTATTCAAAGCGGTAAGGAGTACCTCGAGGCGGATATTTTCGTGGTTACCAGCGTAGTTACGCTCGTAGAGCTCGTGACGACCACCGAACTCTGTTCCTACCACGTCCCAAAGAAGCTTAAGCAGCTTCACACGATCTTTCGCATCATAGCCGTTTGTCCCTCTGACGTATTGGTCTAGGTAGGGACGGATCTCAGGATCGAGGAAATCGACTGCATGAGAGGGAAGATAAATCAGGGCACTAGCCAAGTCTTTTTCGATAATATCCTTGATCTTAGGATAAGCTTCCGTGGCAAACACCCGGTAGGCCAAGCCCGCAGCAAGATTGGGGAGCACATAATCGCCCACCCACGGCTCGGGATTCCTCACCTGGGCCTCGGATAGCGACCAAAATAGATGGCGCCAGGCCAAAAGTTCCCCTACGCGAGCTTGGACACCGCGAAAGTCCTTGACACCTGTGGCTTCGACGGCTTTGAGAACCACTCCGGCGATGAAGTCCAGCTTAACCGCCAACCGTGTCAGACCGTGGAGGGTGAAACGGTGAACGAAACCGGATGCGGGGAAAAACGAGTTCACTTTCTCTACATCTCCATAAACAAAGATATTTTCCCATGGAACGAGAACTTTATCAAAAATTAAGATCGCATCATTCTCGTCCAAACGGCTGGAAAGCGGATAGTCAAAGGGGCTGCCCGTAGTGGCGGCGATAAACTCATAGGAAGTCCGGCTGATGAGCTTTACTCCTTTGGCATTCATAGGCACAGTGAAGATCAGGGCGAACTTCTTGTCCTTGATCGGCATAGGACCATAGTGACCGATAAAGTTAAGGTGGGTGAGGGCACTGCCGGTAGCCACCACCTTAGCCCCGGAAATCACGACACCTGCATCGGTTTCCTTTTCCACATGCATATAGACATCGGATACTTCTTCAATCGGTTTGTTGCGATCAATCGGCGGATTGACGATGGCGTGGTTCCAAAACCAGAGGCGCTCTTGGGTTTCTTTATACCATCTTTTGGCATTTTCCTGGTAAGGAGCATAGAAATCGCTGTTTGCCCCCAACGTCCCGACAAAGGCCGCCTTGTAATCCGGAGCCCGTCCCAACCAACCGTAAACGACCCGCTGCAGCTCGGCAATGGTGTCGCGCCCTTTGATCAAATCATCGGCGCTCTTTGCTCCGATGAAATAGGGATGGGTCCATCCGCCGCTTCCAGTATCTGTGGGTACCGTCCACTTCCAATTCTCCGGCCCACCACGTTGCTCATCTTCGGCGTGTAGTTGATTGATTCGATCATACCAGCGGGCAAACATGCGAGCCGAATTGCGGTAGGCGGGATGGGTGGTGATGTCCTTAATCCGCTCGCCGTAAATCCAAACTTCCCGACCATCGCGCAAGCTTTCTAAATATTCCTCTCCCGTAAATGGACGAAGGGCTTGTTTTGCAATCGCCATATTCATTCCATCCTTTCTCTTTTTCATGTTTTCGGGTTTCAACCGTGTTTCCCTGTAACAAGTAACCAACCTCCGATGATAGCGCTCACATTCCACCGCATACTTATTCCAATCCCATAACCACCTCCCTTTAAGAATCTTCTTCCGTCGGGTTTCTTCAACCACTCAATCTTCCTAAAAGAATAGGTGCCATTTCACCTCCTCTGAGAAACAGTTTTTTAAATACAAAAATATTTTATCTTATATTTTATATTATTACAATATAAAATAAATTCGATTTTCATTTTTTCGATTAATCCGGTGATGCATAAACGCTCGTTCATCAAAAAGATCATGATACATCTTTTATTCCTTTTTGGACGCTCTTAATAGGAGATCGAGGAAACTCTCCCTTTCCAACATGCGAAGGGTGAGATGGGAAAGAGGCTTTGACTGACAAGCAAGTATAAAATTCCTTTCCCGTTCCTCCACCGGGAGTGCGGCGCGGGAATAGACCTCATTGTGATGAACGTTTCCCGAAAGGAGTTCCATTTTGCAAAAGGCACAGCCTCCTCTGCGACAGCCTTGAAAGGAAGGCTGCCCTTCCCGTCCATAAAATTCTCTCCGGAGAATCTCTAATACGGTCTCCCCGGGGGTGGCAACCACCTCTTTCCCATACGGTTCTATGCGAATGAGAAACTTTTCTTCCACGAAGGCGCTAACCCCCTCTCCTCTTTTCAACAACCCTTATTTCCCCTGATCTCATACCTGGAGAACGACTTGACCCAATGGCCCAAAGTCTCCCTCGATCCGTGTTCCTGGAGATAAGACAAAGGGAGCTGTCATCCCTCCGGTAAGAATCACCGAGCCACCTGGAAGAGGGTGACCGCGCCTAGTTCGTTCCGCTACTAGCCAGGATACCGCTGCCAAAGGACTTCCCATCACAGCCGTGCTAAATCCTTCTACCTCCTGAACCCCGTCGCTCATTTTTACCCACAAACGATCGGGATCCACATGGGATATATCCCGCCATTCTCCTAATACGACTCCGGCTGCCGATGAGTTATCCGCGGTATTATCTAGGAAAGTAAAACGAAAATGCTCGAAACGGGAATCAACGATTTCCAGTGCAGGTGCCACATGGGTAATCGCATCTCTTACTCTTGCTAAGGTGATGTCGGTCCCTGACAATCTGTATCCTATGCGCATCGCAATCTCCGGTTCGACCCGCGGATGAATCAAGTTATCATTTGCCTTGGCAGGAGAGAGTTGGATCATGCTCGCCAAAAGGATGCCATAATTGGAATCATGAATTCCCATGGCACGGCGCATCTCAAGGCTTGTAAAACCAAGTTTAAACCCAACCGGGCGATCTCCATTGGCAAGGTAAAATTGGATCAGCCAATTCTGGATCGCATACGCATCATCCACCGTCATATCGGGCCACAAGGCGGTCAATGGTTTGATGGGGTTCCGTTTAAGACGCGCCTCCCACAACAATTTGGCAAACTCCTGATGTCTTACTCCCGATCCAAACATGTCCCTCTCCTCTCCTTCTATTCCTTCATAAATAACATAACCCAATAACATAACCCTTAAAAAAGTCCCCTATCTTTCCACTCACCCTTTCTCCATACGCACCAGAGCCCAAACTGCTGTAGACCGAACCAATTTGTAACCATGGTGTCGTCCTCTCACTCTTTGCACACACCCGTTCCTCATACAAATTTATTGAAGAGAGAAGCCCCGCAAACCGGAGAGCCCGCGGGGTTCTCGTAAGGGAAACTTCTTCACGGTTTGCTCCAAAGGTTCATCAGGTGGTCACTCCGGTAAATCCTGCAATCCATTCGGAGCGATGGTTGAAGTAGAAGATCCCCCGTGCCAGTTGATCCGCCGTCCACTTCACCACCGGCATGTCCGGATAGGCAATGTAACCGCCCGTAAAGACCTCATTCCGGTTCCCCGATGGGTCAAAATAGTAGATGGTCTGTCCCCGTGTGATTCCGTGGCGCTCAATCCCTACATCCACGGGAACATCGTTTTTAGAGAAGACGTCGCCTGCCTTACGCAAATCCGTAAATTCATCCAACCAGAAGGCGAAATGGTGGAGCCCTTCATCTTTCCCCGGAATAATCGCGATGTCATGGGGTGTATAGCTCCGGAACAGCCAGGCCGCAATCGGCGTCTCCGACCGCTCGTTCTCAACCACTTTCTCACTCATGTAAAAATTAAGGGCTTTCATTAGAAAATCGACCGTTTCATGGGGCTTTTCCGCCGTAATCAAGAGATGATCGATGCGCGGTGCGCCAACTCCAAGCAGACCATCCGGCCACGGTGCAGGGTTCACTTGAGAGAGGGCTTTGCCCTTATATTCCATGTCCACATAAAGTTCCATCGTATGTCCTGAGGGAGCACGAAACCGTAAACCCTCCCCCACCTTGTGATTCTCCCCCTTGGAAATACGCGTCACCGAGGCGCCGTATTGTTGTAGATTCTTTTCCAATTGCGCCAAATCTTCGTAGGTGTGTACCTTAAAGGCCATCTTCTCCAATCCCGCTTTGTCGGATTGGCGCAAGACGATGGAATGATGGTCGTATTCGTCCCATCCCTTTAAGTAAATCTCCGTATCGGTGCGGTCCGTCACTTCCAAACCCATCACTTCCACATAATGCTTCCTCGCCGCTTCCAGGTCCGTCACCCTTGTGACGACATAACCCAGACGCATGATGCCCTCTCCCACGTTCCATTCCTCCTTTTTTAATAATTTTTAATTAGTTTTATTGAATCAACCGGCCTGTAATACAGGCTGGAAGATCCACGCATTCAGGTTTTTTTCTTCAAGTGAAACCTTACATCTTAAGATTCACTCACTTCGTTATATCGAATGCCGCCAAACCGATCCTCTCATCTTCTTCCTCGGAACCTCCACTTACACCGATCGCTCCGATGACCTCCCCTTCCACTTCCAAAGGGAAGCCTCCGCCAAAGATGACAAGATCAGGGGTATGGGGAATTCCATGCAAGAGAGATGGATGATCCTTAATCATGTCATACCATTTCCCCGTTGGCATGCGGAACGCGGCGGCACTGTATGCTTTGCGCTGGGCAATTCCTACCGAAAGCAGAGGCGCTCCGTCCATTCGACGAAATGCCTTTAGCTGCCCTGCTTCGTCTGTGATGGCAATATTCACGGCAACGCCTAATTCTTTGGCCTTCTTAACTGCCCGGTCCAGCATCTCTTCTGCCAGCTCCAACGTGATGCTCTTCTTTAGATGAAATTGATTCACCTTTACACCCCCTGAGCCACCCTCACATCCAACCGTGTGTGATTTTTAGAAAAGGTTCACGTCACTACACAATTTGGTAACGGTTACATCGAAGGCCACTATCCGATTCCTTTTTCACTTGCATGTCCACGCTACCTTTTCATGAAACAGGTACGCTGATCTAAAGGCGGATTACGGGCATGTTTACGGTTTTATGAAACGATTTTTAACCCCCCCCCTTTTATCTACCGAAAAAAGGGGACTACGCACGAGCCTTGCAACTGCCACATCCATTGCATCCTCACTAAACCCAATACCACCTCCTCCCCCGGAAGTACACTATACTCGTTTAAAGGCTTTTATTTTCTAAAATTTCAATTTCATATATATGATATTATATTAAATATTTTGTGTCAATAGATTTTTTTTATTCTCCGGCGCTCTTTTTGCAGCCGAAAAGAAATCTGCAAATGAATCAATATCTTCCAATGGGCAAGGAGATCATAAATTAAAACGAAGCTTCTAATAGACTACATCCGCCTTAGAGACTTTGATTAAAAAAATGAAGGAGTAATGAGTGAAAACTATCCTTGTATTCAATTTGTGTCCAATGACTGCACTGGCCGTAAATCATCATCTTAACCCGGGGAAGGTAGTGGGAAAGATAATAACTGGTCTTGACCGGGACAATGGGGTCATTCAACCCATGAACGAGCAGGACCGGTTGCTGGATGCGACGTAGGGTTGCAACCGGTAGAACGAGATCATCCACAATCTGCTGGCGAGGACCAGGAAACATCGATTCATAGGAACGCCGCACCGCCGGATCCATGGCTGCCTCAAAGCGCATTCTGCTAATCTGCTCCAGCTGTCCTTCTATGAACCTTTCATCATACGCAAACCAGCGGATGATTTGCGCCATCGCTTCCTCAGAAGGATCATCGTAAAATCCCCAGATGCGGTCCAACTCGGGCGTTAAGCGAAAAGGGGCGCCTGCCGGTCCCATCAAGACAACGCGTTCAATTCTCTCAGGCGCTTCTGCCAACAAATGGAGCACAACGGCACCACCCAAAGAGTTGCCCACCAAATGGACTCGTTTGATTTCCAGGGCATCAAGCAGATTTTTTATCTGATCGACCCATTTCCTCATCCAAGAGCGCGTACCCTTAGGAAGATCGCTTGGATGCGTCGAACTTCCAAATCCGATCAAGTCCGGTGCGATGCTGTCAAATCCCTTTTCTCCAAAAAAAGGGAGGGCATATTGCCAATTGGACCATGCCGTTGCTCCTGGACCGGAGCCGTGAATAAAGAGAATGGCCTGATGATTTCCCTGGCCGGAACGATAGACGTATGTTTCGTAATTTCCAGTTTTCACGCGGGTACTTATCACCTTGTCCATCTTCATCCCTCTCCTTTTTGAGTAAATTTATCCTCAAAGCGCCAAGCAATCAATAGCCACCAGAAAGATTAATACGCCGTCATAAGAACCTCCGCTTAACCGAAAAATTGAATCAAAATAACCAAACAAAATGAAGAAAGCGATTACATTTACGAACCGATTGAATGACTCCTCCGCATCCATTGCACCCTTGGGAAAGAGTTCATCCATCCGACGCATCACTCTCTCAATCGAATTCATTTTTTTGAGGCATGATCACCTCGATTCGTAGGAAAAACAACTTGTTTGACTCCCTTTGTATGAGATGCAAAAATCATTCATAATTATATGATATTATATACTATCAGTATCGTCAATTCTTTTTATCTTCTTTTTTTATAATCTCTGAAAGATTGACAAGTACTTTCGCTTCCTCCATCCCCATCTCAGTCCGATCTATCAACACAAGAATCATTGTCTCATTGGCAACGGCGGGACCACCGTGGTAATGGCCAAGAAGAAAGGGGAGTTTTGGCGATCCAACTTGAAAAAAAAAGAGACGGATACATGTGAGAAAAAAATGAGGGACGGTCAACTTCCATGGACCGCCCCTTTTCCCCCATTTCATCTCTTCGAAACCCTCCCCGAGGACTCCTGCCTCTAAAGGAGGGAGTAGTTTATCCGTATCATCCGTCCACATTGCAAAGACTCACTTTGGGTGGGAATGGATGGAATTGAAAACAATGCTTAGATATCTTCTTCAATGATCTTCCGCGTTAAGTGATCCAAAAACATTTTGGAATTGGAAAAATTGGAAGTGTTGCTATCCCAATACCACCCGGTCGTCGGCAAATTTTTCCCCGCGAACTTGTTCAAAGGCGTCGATGAGATCCCTTACCCGCATCTTCCCTTTCTCTTCCTGGGTAAGGTTAATTACGATCTCTCCGGCGTGCATCATGACGAGACGGTTTCCCATCCTGAGCGCATGCTCCATGTTATGGGTGATCATGAGGGTCGTCAGGTGATGACGCTCAATAATCTTCTTCGTCAGACCCAGAATCAGTTCTGCCCTTTTCGGGTCGAGGGCGGCGGTATGCTCATCAAGAAGAAGAATCTTCGGCTCGGTAAAGGTGGCCATGAGAAGGCTTAACGCCTGCCTTTCCCCTCCGGAGAGGGTCCCTACCTTTGTCTCCATACGATCCTCCAGCCCGAGTTCCAATTCCCGGAGAGCTTCCCGAAACCGTTCTCTATTTTTCCGATGAAGGGAAGAGGTGAGGCTGCGTCGTTCCCCTCGCCGGAAAGCCATGGCCATATTTTCTGCGATGGTCATGGTAGGCGCGGTCCCTGCCATCGGATCTTGAAAGACCCGCCCCACATAACGGGCCCGTTGGAATTCCTTTTTGTGGGTCACATCTTCTCCGTCGATATAAACCTTCCCCTCATCTACTGGAAAAACACCGGCCACCACATTCATCAAGGTCGATTTTCCCGCCCCGTTGGAACCGATGACAACGACAAAGTCTCCTTTTTTCAGGGAAAGGTGAATGTTGCTTAAGGCTCTCTTTTCATTGACGCTATTCCGATTGAAGGTTTTGCTCACATTTTCGATGACCAGCATCACCCGTTCCCTCCCTTCGTGAGAGCTCTCCCATTCTTTTGAAGCACACCTAAGTAACGGGGCAAGGTGAGGGCGAGCACCACCAGGATGGCGGTAACCAGCTTCATATCGGTCGGTTTTAAACCCAACCAGAGGGCTGCCGCTATGACGAAACGGTAGAGGATCGCCCCTCCCACCACGGCAATGGTTGCCCTGTAGATGGATCGACTTCCGAAAACGACCTCTCCGATAATGACGGAAGCGAGGCCGATGATGATCATCCCGACTCCCATTTGGGCATCGGCATACCCTTGGTACTGGGCCATCATCCCTCCCGCCAACCCGACCAATGCATTGGAAAGAATAAGTCCAATCATGATGGTATGATCCGTATTGACACCGAGGCTCCGGATCATCGCGGGATTGTCCCCGGTCGCCCGCACCGCCATCCCTAAATCGGTGTGGAGAAACCAATCCATCCCCCATTTAATCAAGAGAACGATGAGGAGAAATGCCAAGGTTAAGATTCCCTTCTGCACGGATCCCAAGCTCTGCGCCACGGGATTTTCCGTCAACTGGCTGGTGATCGTATCTGCGTTCAAAAGAGGAACATTGGCCTTTCCCATTACGCGCAAATTGATGGAATAGAGGGCAATCATGGTGAGGATACCGGCCAGAAGACCATTAATCCTACCCTTCGTATGGAGAATCCCTGTGATGGCTCCGGCTGCGCCTCCGGCAAGAAGAGAAAGAAGGGTGGAAATCCACGGATTTCCACCACCGGTGATCAAGGAGGCAGCCACCGCCCCTCCCAGGGCGAAGCTTCCATCTACAGTCAAATCGGGATAGTTTAAAATGCGAAACGTTAAATAAACCCCAATGGCCATAATTCCAAATATGAGCCCTTGTTCAATGGAGCCAAAGATGATAATGTCAAGTTCCACGGGGTCACCTCATTTACCTGCTTTGATGATCTGGATGTGTTGATGCAAGATTAATATTTTTCGTCGGCCTTATCGAGGAGATCTTGGGGAATCTCAATTCCCACCTTTTTCGCTTCCGTCTCATTGACATAGAGCTTCAGGTTCTTCTGACTTTCTACAGGCATGTCGGCCGGCTTGGCCTCTCCTTTCAGGATCTTCACCGCCATCTCTCCGGTTTGGTAACCTAACTGGTAATAGTCGATCCCGTACGTGATGAGCCCACCCCGCTTCACGGAATCGCCTTCGCCCACCACTAACGGAATCTTCTTCGCCTCCGCCACCCCGATGACGGCTTCTAAGGCGGAAACCACCGTATTATCGGTTGGAACGTAGAAAGCATCCACTTTGGAAGATAAGCTCTCGGCGGCAGCCTTTACTTCGGAACTGTTCGTCACCGCCGACAGTTCAACCGTAAGTCCCAGTTCCTTGGCCGCATCCTGGGCCATTTTCACCTGAACCTCGGAATTGCTCTCTCCGGAATTATAGAGGATACCGAGCCGTTTCCCCGTGGTGAGGCGCGTCACCAGCTGAAGCTGCTCCTTGACCGGGTTCATGTCGGTGGTTCCCGTCACATTTCCCCCCGGCTTCTCCATGGAGGCGACCAACCCAGCCGAGACGGGATCGGTAACTGCAGTAATCACGATGGGAATATCCTTCGTCGTTTGTGCTGCAGCCTGGGCAGTGGGGGTTGCGATGGCGAGGATGAGATCCACCTTGTTGCTTACAAACTTGTCGGCAATGGATTTGGCGGTATCTTGGCTCCCCTCCGCATTCTGAAAGTCATAGGTTACATTTTTTCCTTCCTCAAATCCATTCGCTTTCAGGGCATCCACAAATCCTTGCCTTGCCCCGTCCAACGCAGGATGAGAAACGATCTGGGTTACGCCGATCTTAAAGCTCTTCTCCGCTCCATTGGTCGGCGTTTGTTGGGAGGTCGGCGCCGTTGTTCCATCCGTACCTGTCGTCTGGGATGTTCCACACGCAGACAACGTAAATCCCACCAATAAAATGGCCATCAATAAAAGCGTGGTTCGTAAATATTTTTTTTGACATCTCATCCTACGAATTAACCCCCTCATTTACTTTACCGCATAGAAGCGTTTAATGGATAAAATATTTATCTATAACTATAGCAGTTTCGGCCTTTTCTGACAATACTCTATCTGCGGAAATTTAAACCCCTCCTTAACACCGAATAAGGAGGGGTTCGAAAAAATGGTACAATAAGGGAATGAAATCCATCGATTCTTTAAACAACGCGAAGAGGTTACCTTCCCTCTTTTAACCAGCGGGCCGCATCTTTGGCGTGATACGTTATGACCAGGTCGGAGCCGGCCCGCTTCAAGCCGGTGAGGAGTTCCAGGACAACCTTCTCTTCATCGATCCAACCGTTTAGAGCGGCCGCCTTGATCATGGCATATTCGCCGCTTACGTTATAGGTAACGATCGGGAGAGCGTACCGATCTCGGACCGCCTTAATCACGTCCATATAAGCCATGGCCGGTTTCACCATGAGGAAATCGGCACCCTCCGCCACATCGGAAGCCGCTTCCCGCATCGCTTCCCGGATATTGGCCGGATCCATCTGATAGCTCTTCCGGTCGCCGAAAGCGGGAGCCGAGTGGGCCGCTTCCCGGAATGGACCGTAAAAAGCGGAGGCATATTTGATGGCGTAGGACATGATGGGGATGTGGTGAAACCCTGCTTCGTCAAGGCCTTGGCGGATGGCAGCGACGAAACCGTCCATCATGTTGGAAGGGGCGATGATATCGGCTCCTGCCTCCGCTTGGGCAATCGCCGCTTTCGTGAGAAGTTCCAGGGTGGGATCGTTTAGGACTTCACCATCTAACACGATTCCGCAGTGGCCATGGGTCGTATATTCACAGAGGCAGTTATCTGCGATGAGGATGAGCCCCGGAGCCTTCTTCTTTATATAGCGGAGAGCGCGCTGCACGATTCCCTCTTCCTTATAGGCTTCGGAACCCCACTCATCCTTGTGTTGCGGAATTCCAAACAGGATGACGGCCGGAATGCCAAGCGCAAGAATCTCCTCTAGCTCTTCATCGAGGCGGTCGAGGGAATATTGATACACCCCAGGCATAGAAGGGACTTCGCGTTTTATTCCTTCTCCATCTGCAACAAAGAGGGGATAGATCAGATCTTCAACCCGCAAATGGTTCTCCCGTACCATGCTGCGCAATGTTTCGTTCCGGCGTAAACGGCGATGGCGAATAAAGTTCTGCATTCCTTTGACGCCTCCTCATAAGTCCGTATGGGATAAAATTCCTTACATCTTTTTTATCATTCTACACCCAATTATGAAAGAGTTCCAGTTTTTTAATCTGGTCACCGGTTCGTCGTTCGATCCGCCGCTTCAGGAGACCGATTCTCATAAGGGAGGGATGCGGAAAAAACAACGGTTCAAGTTGCATTCTCAGTTTTTTCGGTCTTCGGCCCATTTTTGTATGGCCAGGATCAGCCCATCTACGGTATATTCCTCGGCCACGATCTCCACAGGGAATCCACAAGAACGAACCGCTTCTGCCGTCACAGGACCGATGCAGGCAAATCGCGTTCCATGGAGGAGATGTTCCTCTCCCTTATTTGCCAAAATCGCATGGAGATTTTTAAACGTTGAAGGGCTGGTAAAGGTGATGAGGTCAATTTCACCACGGCGGAGAAGGGAGAGAAGCTCCTCTGCCCCCTCCTCATTGGGAAGATTCCGGTAAACGATCGGGTCTTCTACATGAACCCCCCACTCCCGCAATGCGCGGATCGCCTGATCCCTGGCCAAATCCCCTCTGGGGAAAAGGAGGAAGTCCCCTTCCTTCACCTTCCCCTCCAACGCTTCGATGATTCCTTCTTGGCGAAATTCCCGAGCTTCTATGACAGAGGCGAAACCCCGTTTCGCCAGGGCTTTCGAGGTCTTTGGACCGACCGTAACGATGGCAGCCCGAATCGCTTGATGGGGAATCGCAAATTTATCCATAAAATGGAAGAAATAGTTGACCCCGTTCGCACTGGTGAAGAGGAGCCAAGCGAATTGTTCCAGACGAGAAAGGGCATCCCTGATCGCATGCTCATCCTGTGCCGGCAGGATGCGGATCATGGGTATCGCGATGGGAATCCCCCCCAGTTCCCTCACTTTTTCAGAAAAACTCCCCGCCTCTTCCGCCGACCGGGTAATGACAAGCTTAAGTCCTTTCATCCCCTTATCCCCCGAATCGTTTCAGGACCTCTCCGGCCCCTTTTTCCAACAGCTCTTCCGCCAGCATTTTCCCAACACGTTCCGCCTCTTTTCCCCATCTTTCCCCCCGGAAGATTTCTTTCCCATCAGGAGAAGCAACCAAGCCCTGAAGGTGGATTTCCCCCTCTTCCCACCGGGCAAAGGCCGCGATGGGAACCTGGCACCCTCCTTCCAAGCGGTACAGGAAGGCCCGTTCGGCTGCAGTGGTGACTGCCGTTATCGGGTCATGGATCGACTGAAGGAGGGAGGTTGCTTCTCCTTCCCACCTCCCTTCGATCCCAAGCGCTCCCTGTCCTACGGCGGGAAGCATGATCTCGGTGGGGAGGATTTCCGTCACCTCTCCCGTCCATCCCATCCTCTCCAAGCCTGCAGCCGCCAGGATGATGGCATCAAGCCCCTCTTCTCTTAACTTCCTGAGACGGGTATCGATGTTCCCCCTGAGGGGTAGAACCGTAAGATCCGGGCGATAGTTAAGGAGCTGGGCCTGTCTCCGCAAGCTGCCGGTCCCGACCTTTGCGCCGAAAGGCAGTTCATCCAGCTTCTTCCCATCTTTGCTGATGAGGACATCATTCGCCGTTACCCGTTTGGGGATGGAGAGGATGGCCAATCCCTCCGGCAGTTCTGCAGGCACATCCTTCATGCTGTGAACGGCAAAATGGATCTCCCCGGAAAGGAGCGCCTCCTCAATTTCCTTCACGAACAGGCCCTTTCCTCCCACCTGGGATAATCGTACGTCCTGAATGCGGTCCCCTTTCGTCACGATTTCCTTAAGGGTGAAGGTAATCTCCGGGTGTGCCGCCTGTAAGGTTTTTAGAACACCTTTGGTCTGTGTTAAGGCAAGTGGGCTCCGCCGTGATCCAACTCGTATCTCTTTCATATAAAGGCCTCCAATTCTTTAAACATCAGAACCATTGGTGAAACATGGAAATCGTTCTGGAACTGATATAATTGACTACCACAAGCAGGAAAAAAATGAGATTCCAGGTGGCCAAGGGAATGGCACCCCACCCCTTTTTCATCGCCGCATAAAGATAGAAGCTGTATACTCCCAAGACGATGAAGGAAAGCCAAACCTTCACGTCCAGGTAATAAGGCGTTTTCAGAACCAACCCGGCCCAAATCAGCCCCAGAATGATCGAAATCAGGTAGATGGGCACCCCGAAGAGGATCAGGAGGAAAGAGGAACGGCCCAACCGATCCAGGTTCGGTAACCGTCGCAGGAGAGCATTCCACTTCTTCCCTTTCAACATCCGGTGCAACAAAAGGGTCATCCCGGAGAGAACGGCCGAAGCGAGGAAAGCCACATAACTTACGAGGGCGAAGGAGATGTGGATCACCATGAGCCGGGAGGTTAAAATCTCACCGGGAAAGACCGCAGCGCTTGGGCTGGCAAAGAGGTTAATGACGAAAACAATAAAGCCGGCTACATTTAAAAAGAAAAGGAAAAAATCAATGCGAAATAGGAAGTTTAACAAAAGCGAAAAGGTGATGAGGAGCCAAGAGTAGAAAAAAAGCGCCTCAAATTGAGTAACGATCGGAAAGTGACCCACTCGGACCATTCTCAGGATAAAGAAAAAAGTTTGCAGACCCCATACCACGGTCAAAATCCAGAAGGCGATGCGGTTCACCTTCCGATTTTGCTTCATGAAGTCTGCAAAGTAAAGGACGATGGAGGCTCCATACAGATAGACGATCCATTCGTACAATCGCAGTTCCAACGGCTGAACCTCCTCCTTCTAAGGGCCAACAGGGGAACCTGCCTGCAAGAGCGTAAAGGATAAGGAAGATTCCGGTTCACCTTCCGACTTGGGATCTGCTGGGGCGTTTCTCTCCTCTTCCATATATTCTTCCAAAGCGAAGAGCTTGGTGAGGAGTAAGAGCGCTTCCCGGGATTTCTCCTCCCCTGCCATTTCCTTCAATTGCATGATGGGATCTTTCAGCAATTGATTGATGATGCTTTTCGTATGCTTCTGCAGTACCTTGCGCTCCCGTTCATCCAAATCGGGAATCTTCCGCTCGATGCTCTTCATCGTCTCCTCTTGGATGTGCAACGCTTTTCTCCGTAAGGCATCGATGACCGGTATGAGGTCCAGCGTTTCAAACCAGCGTTCAAAAGCTTCTCTGTCTTCCTCAATCATGAGGCGTATCTTTTCGGCGGCCTTCTTTCTCTCCTCCAGGTTGGCTTCGACGATCCCCTGCAGGTCATCGATGTCATAGAGGTATACGGATTCCAGCTCATGAATTGACGGATCTAAATCCCTCGGAACCGCGATGTCGATCATGAAAAGCGGGTGCCCCTTCCGTTTTTTCATCACAGCCTCTACCCTATCCCGCGTTAGGATATAGCCCGGGGCTCCCGTGGAACTGATGACGATATCGGCCTTACTTAGAGCCACTGGAATTTCTTCCAGGGTGATGGTTTTCGCCTGAAAGAGAGCGGCCAGTTTTTCTCGTTTATCCGGAGAGCGATTCGCCACGATCACTTCTCGGCTTCCCAACTCTGTGAAATGCTTCGCCGTCAACTCCCCCATCTTTCCCGCGCCAATGATCAGAACCGTTTTGTCTTGGAACTGTCCAAACACCTTTTTCGCCAAAACCACGGCTGCATAGCTGACCGAAACCGGATTTTCGTTAATCTGGGTCTCGCCATGCGCCCTCTTGGCCAATGTTACCGCTTGCTTAAACAAGGTATTAAAGATTTTTCCGGAAGCTTTCACCTTCTGGCTTAAAGCGGCGGCTTCCCGGACTTGCCCCAGGATTTGGGTCTCCCCCAACACCATCGAATCAAGGCCCGCAGCGACGGAAAAGAGGTGACGGATCGCCTCGGAACCGGTATAAACATAAAGATGGGATTGAAAATCGGTAAGCGGGATCCTAAACCACTCGGAGAGGAAACGCTCGGTGGTCTCCTTGCCTGCTCTAAGATTGTCAACAACCGCATAGATTTCCGTGCGGTTGCAGGTAGAGAGGATTACGTTTTCCAGTATGCACTTCTTTTGTTTGAGGCTCTCCACGGCCTTCAACGTCTCTTCATCCCGGAAGGCGATGCACTCCCGAATTTCTACAGGTGCAGTTTTAAAATTGAGTCCAACGACAAGGATCTGCATCATGCATCACCCCGCTAGGTTAGATAGATGGTTTATCATTATTATAACAGAAAAAAAACCGATCCTCATGTCGATCCTGTGACATTTCTCAAATAGCAGGTAAGTTCGGCGCCGATCGCCTTCGAGGTTCTGCTCCGGATGGTCTGGATGAAAACCCGGTCCATCCCGTATTGGGATGCCTCCCCTTCACGAAATGAAATTTCTTCTATGTCCCGATCCTGCCGAAGAAGATTCTCTACCCAATCCTTCAACGGCGCTTGACTCTGAAGCATCTTCCCGAGAAGTCGCTCCCTCGTTTCCCCTAAGAGTCTTTCCCCTCCCCGGTTTACCGCCATGACCAAAAGATGCCGATTCACGATGATGCGCGCGATTTGATCCGGCCCTCCTTTTTCATAAATGGGACGAAGGATGGTAGCCGGATCGATGCGGAAAACCTCCGCCAGTTTCTCCAGTTTTTTGATCGAAATGTTATTCCTTCCGCTTTCAATCCGGGCGATGAAAGGCTGCTTGACTCCCATCGCCTCCGCCAAATCGATTTGTGTAATCTTTCTCTCTTTTCTCATCCGCTTCACATTATAAGCTACCCTTTTTTCGATGGACTGAAGTTCGGTGGGTTCTTGAAAGAGTGGATCTTCTTTTAGGAGATGTTTGATATAGGTGGTTAATTCGTTCAAATACGTTCCCTCCATCGTACAATCCAGGCAAAACTAGTATCCATTATAGCAGAAAGAGAGGAGAAAGAAATAGTATTTTCAACGGAACTCCCTTATAATAGGGGTTGTATTGCTTCGATCATGGAAGGGGAAACGCGATGAACAGACGTTTTTTAGCCGATGCCATTCTTCTTTTAATTGCATTTGTTTGGGGAACGACCTTCGTCTTGGTGCAGAATGCGATTCAAGTGCTTCCTCCTTTTTCCTTCCTGTTCGTCCGCTTCTCCATCGCTTTTCTTCTCCTCCTCCCCGTTCTTTTTATGCAGAGGAGGAAAAAACGGGAGAGGATCGCCCTCGAAACGGGCCGTGCGTGGAAAGGGGGATTGGTGCTTGGTTGGTGGCTTTTCGCAGGATATGCATTGCAGACCGTCGGCCTTCTCTATACCACATCTTCCAAAGCAGGTTTTATTACGGGATTAAGCGTTGTCCTTGTCCCCTTTTTTTCCTTCCTTATTTTAAAAACGGCGCCTCGACTCCCTGCCGTACTGGGATCCATCCTAGCAATGATCGGGTTATATTTCCTCACCCTAGGGGATGCCTTTCAGGTGAATCCGGGAGATTTGCTGGTTTTCCTCTGCGCCATCGCCTTTGCCCTGCAGATCGTCTATACGGGAAAATATGCCCATCATCATGATCCCTTGGAACTTACGACGATTCAACTGGGATTCGTTGGGCTCTTTAATTTTTTGTTCGTTTTGTTCTTTGAGGATGGGGGGATGCTCCTCCACCCTGGAGAGTGGCTTACGCCTCCGGTGGTGCTCGCCCTTATCATCACTTCCCTCTTTGCCACCTCCCTAGCCTTTTTGGCACAGACCGCCCTGCAGCGATATACCACCCCGACCCGGGTCGCCATCATTTTTTCCATGGAGCCGGTCTTCGCCGCCTTAACCGGAATCCTCATTGCCGGAGATCCCGTCACGGTAAAAACGGTGATTGGAAGTCTCCTCATCCTGGTCGGCATGATCCTGGCTGAAATTCCCCATAAATGGGGGGTAAAGGTGAGGAATCATCTGAAGGAGGAAATCGGAAAATGAAATCGAGTACATGGATCGGTTTATTTCTGGTGCTTTTCGGGATTTATACCGTCTTGGAACCTTATAAGATCCCTTACCTCTCTCCTCTTTTTACCTGGGAGAGCCTCTTTGTCCTCATCGGCCTTATATTAGTAGTCGGAAACGTAAGCCGTGGAAAAAAGGGAGGAAGCCTCTTCCCGGGCATCCTCCTCCTCGGCTTCGGGATTCACTTTTTAGCCGTTAAATGGGTTTACGGTTGGCCAAACGGCTGGTTTATGTTCGCCCTGATCTTTGGTCTCGCTTTCTTGGCGGATTACGTGACCAACCGCCTTCAAAACCATCTTTACCTCGCACTGCTTTTCCTCTTTATTGCGGCCTACCATTACTATCCCTTGAAAGAAAAACTTACCTTCCTCTTATCCAAATGGTGGCCTTTTCTCCTTATGGGAATCGGGGGATTTCTCTTGTTCCGAGGGTGGCGAGGGAAGCGACGCTAAAAGGAGATTCCATACCTCCTCCCGGCCCACTTTCGTCTCAGAAGAATAGGGAAAGAGAGGATCCTCCGGAGTTAAGGAAAGGATTTTTTTTATTTCGTTTAGATGTGCCTGCCATCTTCCCCGAGAGATCTTGTCTGCTTTTGTCGCCACCACGAGGGAAGGAATCCCTGAATGAACGATCCATTCCCTCATTTGTCGGTCCTGCCCACTGGGCGGATGCCGAATATCCACCAGCTGGATGAGGAAGAGAAGAGTCTTTCGCCCTTTGATGTAACGTTCAATCATCGCTCCCCATGCTTCCCTTTCCTTTTTGGAGACTTCCGCATAACCATATCCCGGCAAGTCGACGAAGTAAAATCGGCCACCAACGCGGTAAAAGTTGAGGGTTTGGGTTTTTCCCGGTTTGGAGCTGATTCTCGCCAGATTCTTCCGGTTCAGCATGGAGTTGATGAAAGAGGATTTCCCTACATTGGATCGTCCCGCCAGGGCAATCTCCGGTAAACCGTCCTGGGGATATTGGGAAGGGTGTACCGCACTTCCGATAAATTCTGCTTGGGGGAAGATCATGTTCTCACCAAGGCGTGGGCCAACACCTGATCCATATGTTCTACCAGGATGAATTTCAGGTCTTTCCGGACGCTTTCAGGGATCTCCTCCAGATCCTTCTCATTCTCCTTCGGGCAGATGATGGTTTTCAAACCGGCTCGGTGGGCGCTCAACGCTTTTTCTTTTAAACCTCCGATGGGAAGCACCCTTCCCCTTAATGTAATCTCCCCGGTCATGCCCACTTCCCTGGAGACCGGCGTATTGGTCAAGGCGGAAGCGAGTGCGGTGGCGATGGTGATTCCGGCCGATGGGCCGTCTTTTGGAATGGCCCCTTCCGGTACGTGGATGTGAATGTCATACTTCTCATAGAAAGTAGGATCGATCTTAAGCTGTTCTGTCCGGGAACGGATGTAGCTGAAAGCCGCTTGGGCGGATTCCTTCATCACATCGCCCAATTTCCCCGTTAGGGTAAGCTTCCCATTCCCTGGAAGAATGCTTACTTCGATGGTCAGGGTATCCCCTCCCGCCTCGGTCCATGCCAACCCCGTTACCGCCCCGATTTGATCCTCCCGTTCCGCCATACCATAGTGAAAAAGGGGTTTCCCCAGCATTTGTTCAATGGTTTTGGGTGTGATGACTACCCGTTTCTTTTCTCCGCTTACGATTTTTTTCGCTGCCTTG
This sequence comes from Thermicanus aegyptius DSM 12793, assembly GCF_000510645.1. Classification (NCBI taxonomy): domain Bacteria; kingdom Bacillati; phylum Bacillota; class Bacilli; order Thermicanales; family Thermicanaceae; genus Thermicanus; species Thermicanus aegyptius. The sequence goes on from NZ_KI783301.1 coordinate 2,070,931, forward strand.
CGAGCGAGGGTCGCAATCTGCCGGTCCAGGTTTCGAACCCCTGCTTCCCGGGTATATTGACGAATCAATTTGAGCAACGCCCCATCCTGAATCTGCATCTTCTCTTTGTTTAACCCGTGCTCTTTTAACTCCCGTGGAACCAGGTATTTCTCGGCAATCTTTAATTTCTCCAATTCGGTATACCCTGATATGGGAATCACTTCCATCCGATCCAACAAAGGTCTCGGGATGGTGTATGTGGTATTGGCGGTACAGATGAATAAGACCCGGGATAAATCGTAGGGCTCCTCGATATAATGATCACTAAAGTTGGCATTCTGTTCCGGATCAAGCACCTCTAACAAGGCAGCCGCCGGGTCGCCCCGGAAATCGGAAGCCATCTTATCTACCTCATCGAGGAGGAAAACGGGATTGACCGTTCCGGCGGTCTTCATTCCCTGGATGATTCTCCCAGGCAGAGCGCCTACATACGTCCTCCGATGCCCCCTGATCTCCGCCTCATCCCGAACTCCCCCCAAAGAGATGCGAACAAAACGGCGTCCCAACGACCGGGCGATGGAACGGGCAAGGGAAGTTTTCCCAACTCCCGGAGGACCCACCAGGCAAAGAATAGGCCCTTTCATCTTCCCCACCATTTTTTGCACGGCCAGGTATTCCAGAATCCGCTCCTTTACCTTTTCCAAACCGTAATGGTCTTCGTTTAATACCTGCTCGGCATGCTGGATGTCCAGATTATCCTCCGTCTGCTTCGCCCAAGGTAAGGAGAGAAGCCATTCGATATAGGTTCGGATCACGCTGCCCTCGACGGCGGCGGAGGGCATTTTCTCCAGGCGCTCGATCTCCTTCTCCACTTTTGCCCGCACATGGTCGGGAAGTTCCGTCTTCTCCATGAGCTCCCGCAGTTCTTGGGCCTCTCCCATGCGCCCCTCTTTTTCCCCCAATTCTTTTTGGATCGCCTTCATCTGCTCCCGGAGATAATATTCCCGCTGGGTCTTTTCCATCTGCTTCTTGACCCGCTGACCGATGCGCCGCTCCAACTCCAGCACTTCCCGTTCATTGTTGAGGAGGCGTAGGAGGGTTTCCAACCGTTCCTGGACATTTGTTTTTTCCAAGATCTCCTGTTTCTCGTGCAAGCGAAAGGGAAGATGGGAGGCGATGATGTCGGCCAACCTCCCCGGATCATCCATATCCATCACGCTGCTAAGCGTTTCAGGTGTAATCTTCTTCGTCAGGCGAATATATTGCTCAAAGTGATTTAAGGCCGTCCGCATCAAGGCTTCGGTTTCCTGTCCTTCCGTACCGGTATCGTGAAGGATTTCCACCTCCGCCTCATAATACTCGTCTCTCTTTGTAAAAGAAAGAATGCGGGCTCGTTCTAACCCCTCGATCAGGATGCGAATCGTTCCATTCGGGAGCTTCAGCATCTGCTTAATCCTGGAGACGGTTCCTACCGCATAGATCTGATCCGGTTCCGGTTCCTCAATATGTACTTCTTTCTGCGTGGCAAGAAGGATCAGATTCTCTTCCACCATGGCCCTCTCTAACGCATGGACCGATTTGGGCCGTCCTACATCCAGGTGAAGAACCATCGCCGGATAGACGAGCAGCCCCCGAAGTGGAAGCAGCGGCAATCTTTTTTTCTCTACCATTTGTCACACCCCCGTCTATATTCTATGCTTGTCACTCGTAAGATGCAAATTGGGAGATCCTCAGAGTGACGCGGTGGTAGAGGATAGCATCGTTCCAGGAAGGAGGGCCACCTTTCCCGGCACGAGGGCATGATCGAATACTTCTTGCAGGTGGCTTACCGGAATCACCTCAATGTCGGCATAGGTATGGAAGAGGGCTTGGTCATTCTCTTTCGGAATCACCACTTTTCGGATCCCCGCTTCCCGGGCAGCTTCTACCTTCGCCACCACACCCCCTACAGGTTTAATCCTCCCATGGATGCTCACCTCCCCGGTCATGGCGGTCAGATGGTCCACGGGAATGGAGCGTATGGCAGAGTAGATGGCCGTCGCCATGGTTACCCCTGCGGAGGGTCCATCCACAGGCATCCCCCCCGGGAAGTTGATATGGAGGTCATAGTCGTAAGGGTTGATGCCGGTCTTTCGCAAAACGGTTAAAACATTTTCCACCGAACCCATGGCCATGCTCTTCCGGCGTAGGGTGCGCGCCCGTTCACCCATCTCCTCTTCTTCAACCACCCCGGTAATATTCACTTTTCCCATATTGGGCTGATGGGCGGTAAGGGCCGTTACCTCGATTTCCATGAGCATCCCCAGGCCAGGTCCGTATACCGCAAGGCCGTTTACCAAGCCGATTTGCGGTTCCGTGGGAAGGTGAGGCGCAGGACGGAGAGAGATCTTGCTGCTGGAGATTACCCATTCCACATCGGCTTGGGTAATCTTTTTCCTTCCTTCTGTTAGGGAAATCCCTGCAGCCAGTTGGATCACGTTCACGGCCTCCCGTCCATTGGTGGCATAGCGCTTCAGAACACCATAGATCTCTTCCTCCGCCTCAAATTGAATCTTTCCAACCGCCTTCCTAGCGATGGTCTCAATCTCGGAGGGAAGTAGGGGGCGAAAATAGATCTCCATGCAACGGGATCGGATGGCGGGAGGGAGCTCATCCGGTGTCCGTGTGGTTGCCCCTACCAGGCGAAAATCAGCCGGAAGGCCGTTTTGGAAGATATCATGGATGTAGCGGGGGATGTTGGGATTCTCTTCGGAATAATAAGCGCTTTCCAGAAATACTTTCCGGTCTTCCAACACTTTGAGGAGCTTGTTCATCTGAATGGGGTGGAGTTCTCCAATCTCGTCGATGAACAGGATCCCGCCATGGGCTTTTGTGACGGCTCCAGGTTTCGGCTGGGGAATTCCTGCGATGCCCATCGCTCCTGCTCCTTGGTAGATGGGATCATGGACGGAACCGATTAAGGGATCGGCGATGCCCCGCTCGTCAAAGCGGGCGGTGGTGGCATCCAACTCTACAAATTTCGCATCCTGCTTAAAGGGAGAAAAAGGGTTTTTCTTCGCCTCTTCTAAGATCACTCTGGCTGCAGCGGTCTTTCCCACTCCAGGAGGCCCGTAAATGATCACATGTTGGGGATTGGGACCTGTCAGAGCGGCCCGCAAAGCTCGGATTCCTTCCGCCTGGCCCACGATGTCACTCATGGTGGCCGGCCGAGTGCGTTCGGCCAGGGGTTCACTCAGGGAGATGGAGCGCATCTTCCTTAATTGTTCCATCTCTTTCCGAGATTCTCGATCCACAGCCACCTTGCTGATTCTCTGATTTTTTAACAGGTTCCAAAAATAGACTCCGATCACGATGCCAAAAAAAATTTGCAGGAACACTAAAATAATCTGAAGTTCCACGTGGACTCCTCCTCCTCAATTCGTCTCATCTCCGTACGGTATCTCTAGTATTGCCGGATTAACTTGACGATAAACGGAAAAAAGGGAGGAGAGGGAAGAGAGGGGCAAAAAATAAAAAAAAGGACCCTTTTCAGGTCCGGGAGAAAATCGAAACAAGCTACGCACTTTCCTCATTCTTTTGATTTAAGATCCGCCCATCTTTTCCTAACAGGAGAGGAGCCGATTTCTTGGTCACGGTTTCTTCGGTAATGATGCACTTTTGGACATCATTCCGCGAGGGGATTTCATACATCACGTCCAGCATGATGGATTCCAGGATGGAGCGAAGCCCGCGAGCCCCGGTCTCCCGCTTAATCGCTTCCTTGGCAATCTGTTTTACCGCCTCAGGGGTTACCTCCAGCTTGACATGGTCCATTTCCAACAACTTCTGGTATTGCTTCACCAAGGCGTTTTTCGGTTCCGTAAGGATGCGGACCAGCGCCTCTTCGTCGAGGGGCTCCAATGTAGCGATCACCGGAATCCGCCCGACAAATTCCGGGATCAGTCCATATTTCAAAAGATCTTCAGGGATCACCTGGGAGAGATACTCTCCTTTCTTCAGGTCTACCGAATTTAGGTCGGCCCCGAAGCCGATCACCTTTTTCCCCACACGCCGTTTAATAATCGTCTCCAGTCCGTCAAAAGCTCCGCCCACGATAAAGAGGATATTGGTGGTATCGATCTGGATAAACTCCTGATGGGGATGTTTTCTCCCCCCCTGTGGAGGTACGCTGGCCGTCGTTCCTTCCAATATCTTAAGCAGCGCCTGTTGTACCCCTTCCCCGGATACGTCCCGGGTGATGGAGGGATTCTCCGATTTGCGTGCGATCTTATCGATTTCATCAATGTAGATGATGCCTCGCTCCGCCTTTTCCACGTCATAATCGGCGGCCTGAATCAGCTTCAAGAGGATGTTTTCCACATCTTCCCCCACATAGCCCGCTTCGGTCAAGGAGGTGGCATCGGCGATGGCGAAGGGCACGTTTAAGATCCGGGCCAAGGTTTGCGCGAGAAGCGTCTTCCCGCTCCCGGTAGGTCCTAAAAGCAAGATATTGCTCTTGGAGAGCTCCACATCATCTTTCTGGGAGCCGCTGAAGATTCTCTTGTAGTGGTTATAGACGGCAACGGAAAGGGTTTTTTTCGCCATATCCTGGCCGATCACATAATCATCCAACACCTTGCGGATTTCGGAGGGTTTCGGCACTTCCTTTAGATCGACGTTTTCGCCGGGGCCCAATTCTTCTTCGATGATCTCATTGCAAAGCTCAATGCACTCATCACAGATGTAGACCCCCGGTCCGGCCACCAGCTTGCGGACCTGTTCCTGAGATTTGCCGCAAAAAGAGCATTTCAGATGCCCCTTGTCGTCCGGATATTTATACATGGATTCACCTCTTCTGGAATTCGTTGCGGGTGATTACAGCGTCAACGATTCCGTATTCTTTTGCCTCTTCGGCGCTCATAAAGAAGTCCCGGTCGGTATCCTTCGCGATCCGCTCCAGGGGTTGCCCCGTTCGTTCGGCCAAGATCTGGTTTATTTTTTCCCGCGTCCGTAAAATCCAGTCCGCATGGATTCGTATATCTTCCGCCTGTCCCCGTACGCCGCCTAAAGGCTGATGAATCATCACTTCACTGTTGGGAAGGGCATACCGTTTCCCTTTTTCCCCAGCCGCGAGGAGAAATGCCCCCATGCTGGCGGCAATTCCAATACAAATGGTGGATACGGGAGGTTTGATAAACTGCATGGTGTCGTAGATCGCCATCCCGGCCGTAATCGAACCACCGGGAGAATTGATGTAAAGATAAATATCCTTATCGGGATCTTCGGCTGCCAGGAAGAGTAGCTGTGCCACAACCAGATTGGCGTTCGCGTCATCAATCTCCGATCCCAACACGATGATTCGGTCTTTTAACAATCGGGAGTAAATGTCGTAAGCCCGCTCTCCTCGATTGGTTTGATCAATAACCATGGGTACCAGCATTTTCTTTCCCCCTTCGCTCCTATTTTACACCATCTCATCTTTTTTGTGAAATAGGATGGTTTTTAAAGAAGGCACGATTCCATTCGTGCCTTCTATCTGCTTCATGTTTGATTTGCTTACATTCTCATCGGATGTTTTCTTCCGCTTCATTTTCTCCCGAGGATTCTTTTTCTTCGCTCTTCTCCTTTTCCACCACGTGGGCCTTTTCCAAGAGCCAATCCACGGTTTTACGGATGCGGAGGCGGTTTCGGATCACGGGAAGGGAACCGAACTTTTCAAGCTGGGGCATCAATTCCTCCCGGGTCGTCCGGTAGAGTTTGGCCAGTTCATCGATTTCCCGGTTCATCTCCTCTTCCGTCGGCTCAATTCCTTCTTTTTCGGCGATGGCTTCCAGGACAAGGCTCGATCGGACCCGTTTTTCCGCGCTTTCCATGTATTGATCCATCATTGCTTCTTCATTTAGACCTGTATATTGGAAATAGAGATCAAGGGTAAGCCCTTGGGCGCGAAGGGTATCTTCAAACTCGTGAACCATATGGTGCGCTTCCTCCCGGATCATCACCTCCGGCAAGTCAATCTTCGCTTGGGCCGTAACCTTCTCCACCACTTGATCTTTAAGAGCATCTTCTTCCGATTCTTTGGCCCTTTTTAACAGCTTTTCCCGAATGTCCGCTTTAAATTCTTCCAAGGTCTCAAATTCGCTCACATCTTTTGCAAATTCATCATCCAATTCCGGCAGGTTTTTGCGCCGGATCTCCCGGATCTTTACTTTAAAGACGGCTTCCTTGCCCGCCAGTTCTTCCGAGTGGTAACTTTCAGGAAAAGTGACCGTAATCTCTTTTTCCTCTCCCGGCTTCATGCCGATCAACTTTTCTTCAAATCCGGGAATAAAGGCGCCGGAACCGATGGTAAGTTCATGATTCTCTCCCTTTCCCCCTTCGAAGGGTTCTCCATTTAGGAACCCCTCGAAGTCGATGCGGGTGATATCCCCATTTTCCACGGAGGCGTCGGGCCCCTCCAGGGTCTCGATGGTGGCCACCCGTTCACGGCGGGCCAACAATTCATTCTCCACGTCCTTATCGGTAACCGGGAATTCCTTTTTCTCCACCGTTACTCCCACATATTCGCCCAATTCCACATCGGGTTTTACGGTGACCGTCGCTTTAAAGATGAAAGGTTTTCCCTTTTCCAACTGTTCCACATCGATTTCCGGCCGATCTACCGGAACGATTCCCGTGCTCTTCACCGCTTCATCGTATGCCTCCGGCAAGAGGAGGTCAACCGCCTCTTGATAGAGCGACTCCACGCCGAAACGGGATTCAAAGATGATACGGGGAACCTTCCCCTTCCTAAATCCAGGGACGGTTACCTTCTTTACCACTTTATGAAAGGCTTGGTCCAGCGCCCGATTCAATCTCTCTTCATCCACTTCTACCGTAAGTATGCCGTGGTTGCTGCTTTTCTTTTCCCATTCAGCTTTCATCTATGTACCCCTCCAACCCTTGGTTCCTCTTTCATAACCATTTCATTATAGCATAAAGTCCCCTCATTTCAAGAGCCATCCGGCCTTGGGCGATACAGGACTGAAGTGGTGTTCAATTTTCCGGAAATGATGCAACCTAGAGGTAGGTTCCTTCGTCTATAAAAATGGAATTCAGCTGAATTCTTTTCGAATCCCCGGACCAAGAATAGACGTGGCGGAAACTAAAGATGGCAGAAGAGGAGGGTATATCCATGAGGAAAAGAAAAGGAATCCTGGTCGCCCTGGTAGGATTTCTCTTTCTGCTCAGTATCCAGGCGTTTGCATTTGAAGACGTAAGCAATCCCGACGATGCGAAGATTCTCTCCCAACTCCAAAGCAAGGGAATCATTTCCGGGACCGGCACAAAGAATTTCGCCCCTAATCGACCCCTTACGTATGCAGAGGCCGCAGCGCTTTATGTGAAAGCATTTTCCCTGACGCTCCCCGATTATCGCTGGATTAAGGAACCAAAAGCATCCGATATGTACTCAAAGGTCGCAGCCCAAGCATGGTACGCCAAACCTTTTATGATCCTTTTTTACCATCAGATTCCCTTTCCAAGGGATGTGAACCCCCAGGATCAAATCACCCGGGAAGAATTCGCCTACTACCTGCACCAAGTGATCGTGAAGACGAAGAATCCCGCCGTGATTGAAATGTGGGTGGATTACGCCGATGTGGATCAGGTAAAGAAAGAATACCAGGGGGCGATTAACGACCTGATCCATTTAAAAGTGGTAGCCCTGAACGACCAAAATAAATTCCGTCCGAAAGAACCCATCACCCGGATGGAAGCGGCCCTCATGATTTATCAAGCGATGGGAATCCCAGGTGAGGAAAATGGAGGAGAGCCGATGCCGCCTGTCGATCAAAAACCGGAACCTGTTCAAGTGATTAGGGAGAAAGTGACCGATGAAGTGTATCGGGTTACCCTCTCATGGGGAGAAAAACCGAATCCCGGTTATCGCATCACCATTGACAACATTCAGTTTATGGATCATACGGCGGTCATCTACTACAGCCTCCATTATCCCGATCCCAAACTGTTCTATCCTCAGGTGATCACCGAAGCGAAGGTTTCCACCTACATCGGCACGGGGTATGAGGTAAAAACGGTGCAAAAAGGAATCGGAAGGGGTTCGCCGATCCAAACCCCCCCCATCTTTCAACATCCGACCGATCCTTCGAAGAAAATGAAATAAACTCATCTCCCATGACCAACCTCTCCGCTACACAAAGTGTTCAAAAAGTAGCGGAGTTTTTCTTTTTCATAGGGAACCGGAATCAGGTATAATGGGAAAAAAGACGGCGGCAAAGGAGTTCATGGGATGGAGCACCGAAAAGTTTATCATAAGAAAGAATATGAAACCCCCACGGGAAAACTTATCGTTGAAGGTCCTGTTTCTCCGGAAACCATCATCGCCCACCCCTTTCACGAAGGGCTGAAAGCGTTCCGCACCCCCCCGGAACAGCAAGAAGCTCTGTACGGAATCGCTCAATTGCCGGAGGGACGCATCATCCTTGCCAGGGATGGGGAGACGATCGTGGGGTATGTAACCTTTCTCTATCCTGATCCGCTCGAGCGATGGTCGGAAGAAAAAATTGAGAATGTTCTTGAACTGGGTGCGATTGAAGTAGCTCCTCCCTATCGAGGACAAGGAGTGGGCAAAAAGCTCCTGGAAGTCTCCTTCATGGATGATCACATGGAAGATTACCTCATCTTTACCACGGAATATTATTGGCACTGGGATCTGAAGGGAACCGGCTTATCCGTTTGGGAGTACCGAAATTTAATGGAGAAAATGATGGGAAGCGTCGGTTTGGAATGGTTTGCCACCGACGATCCGGAGATCTGCTCCCATCCCGCCAATTGTCTTATGGTTCGCATCGGAAAGCGTGTCCCCTTGGAAACGATACAAGCCTTTGACCGCCTCCGGTTCCGGTATCGATACATGTACTAAAACGGTTTAACCTGGAAAACCACCTCGCGTAAAGATAGAAACAAAACGGATTTAGCCGTAAAGAACCTATCGGGAAAAAGGGGGAGAAAAATGCTCGTCTCTGAAATTATGAAGCGAAATGTGATCACGATACGACCGGAGGAGACGATCCGGGAAGCGATCCGGAAGATTTTCGCTCATCGCATCCGCCATCTCCTCGTCACCTCTACAGATGGAGACCTCCTTGGCGTTCTATCCGACCGGGATTTGCGGGAAGCGGCTCCTTCCAGGCTAAGCCTTAACGAAGAGGAGTTCCGGGTTTTGGATCATCCTGTCTCCACCATCATGACCGAAGAGGTGATCACCTGCCATCCCAGCGACTTTGTGGAGGAGGCCGCCCATCTTTTATATGAAAATAAGATCGGCTGTCTGCCTGTCCTCTCCCATGGGAAGGTGGTCGGCATCATCACGGAATCGGATCTCCTCCACACATTGGTGGAATTGATGGGCGTTCATCAACCCAGTTCCCATGTGGAGGTGGAGGTGGAGGATCAAATCGGGAGCCTGGCCGACGTGGCCCAGATCTTCAAAAAAGCAGGGGTTAATGTATACAGCGTCCTGATCCAGCCCGCTGAGACGATCCATCGGAAACGGCTCGTCTTTCGCGTGCAAACCATTGATCCCCGCAGGTTGGTAAAACGATTGGAAGAGGAAGGGGTTAAGGTCCTCTGGCCAAAGAAATGGGTAGACGCGGATGAATAAGGATTCCCTCTTTATTTATAGCCCCGCTCTCTTAAACTATCACTTTCATGATGAACATCCCTTTAATCAGAAAAGATTGGAATTAACCCTCTCCCTGATTCGGGAACTTGGACTGATCGATGAATCTCAGATTCAGCCTCCCAGAATGGCCACCGATGAGGAATTAACCTTAATCCATGAACCCTACTATATCGAAGCGGTGAAAAAGGCAGGAGAAATGAGTGGCTCATTTCTTGGCCTTCCCTATGGCCTCGGAACGGAAGATGTTCCGATCTTTCCCGGAATGCATGAAGCTTCCGCCCTTTCTGTCGGAGGAGCTTTGGTTGCGGCCGATTACGTCATGGAGAAGCCGGGCCGTCATGCCCTTCATTTGGGCGGAGGGTTACACCATGCCTTCCGGGGGCGAGCGTCCGGATTCTGCGTTTATAATGATTGCTCCGTAGCGATCGCTTATGTGAGGAAGAAGTACCGGGCAAGGGTTCTCTATGTGGATACGGACGCCCATCACGGAGATGGGGTGCAGTGGGCTTTTTATCAAGATTCCGATGTGATGACCCTTTCCTTTCATGAGACGGGAAAATATCTCTTTCCAGGGACGGGAAATATTTATGAACGAGGGGAAGGGGATGGATACGGCCTAAGCCTAAATGTCCCCTTGGAACCTTTTACGGAGGACGATTCCTATCTGGAAGCGTATGAAAGGGTGATCGAAAAGGCGATCCGCTTCTTTAAGCCGGATCTCCTCTTTACCCAAAACGGCGCCGATGCCCACCGCTATGACCCCCTCACCCACCTCTCCGTCTCCACCCGCATCTACCGAGAGATTCCCAAAATCGCCCACCGTCTCGCCCACGAATACACCAACGGGAGGTGGATCGCCGTTGGGGGAGGGGGATATGACATCTGGCGAGTCGTACCCAGGGCATGGACCTATCTCTGGGCTGAAATGAACCATCACCCCCTCCTCGATGAAAAACTGCCCGAAGCTTGGATCCATCGTTGGCAAAAAGAAGCACCCGTTCCCTTACCGAATCGGATGCTCGATCCCTCTTTTCCTCCCATTCCCCGCCGAAAGGAGATCATGGAGAAGAACCGTCTTACGGTAGAGCGGGTGCTTTCCTATTTATGAACTTATGATTTATCATCTTTAAGTAAACCGGAGAGGAATTGAAGGGGTATGCAGTCGCAAGGGGGATCAACCTAGAGATTTTCCAGCATCTTAACAATCACCTTATAGGAGCGTTCCGCCGCCAGGCGGGTAAACGCCTGAAAATCGATATGGGAGCTGCCGTCCGCCTTATCGGACATGGAACGGATGATCACATAGGGGATGCGGTTCATATAGGCCACTTGGGCCACGGCCGCCCCCTCCATCTCCGTGCATACTCCATGAAATCTCTCATGCAGTTCCTTCACTTTATCGTGGTTGGCAAAAAATTGATCTCCAGATAAAACCCGCCCCCGCATCACCTTTCCTTCCCCAATGGCCTCCGCAGCAGCCGCAGCCATGTCTACGAGCCGCTGATCGGCGGGAAAAATCGATTCAGGAAAGAAAGGTATCACTCCCCGGGGAAAACCTAAGGGAGAGGCATCCATATCATGCTGCATGGCATCGGTGGAGATGACGATATCCCCAATTTCCAACTCAGGATGAAGGGCACCTGCCACTCCGGTAAAGAGAATGCTGGAGACCGAAAAGCGGTCAATGAGAATTTGCGTACATACCGCTGCATTTACTTTGCCCACGCCCGATTTTACCAGGACGATGGGTTTCCCGTTCATCTTCCCGGATATATAGCGGATTCCTGCAATGACGTGGCTTTCTTCCTCCGTCAGATGAGGGAGAAAGCGCTCGATCTCTTCCTCCATCGCACCGATAATCCCGACCGGCTCCATCTTCTTTCCACACGCTCCTGTTTAAAGCATTCTACTTTAACGAGTTCTAGCGTTCAAATTCCAAACCTCTATCTCATTCAACGGAAAAGGAGATTCCCGCTGCGTTTGGTCTGCTCCTCCCACGATTCACTCGCCACCCTTCAGACGGTAGGCTGGCTGGTCGATTGGCGAAACTCGATGCGGTGCGGGAGAACGACCTCCATATTCTGGATCTCTTCCTGGTTGATCAGTTTGGTCAGAAGTCGCATGGAGACGGCGCCGATATCGTACATGGGTTGAACCACAGAGGTAAGCATGGGACGAACCATTTCAGCGATGCGGGTATTGTCAAAACCTACAACTTCAATATCTTGGGGAACTTTAAGACCTTGATCCTGAATCGAATGGATCGCCCCAACGGCGATCTCATCGTTGGCCGCAAAGATGGCTGTCGGTGGGACGGAAAGGGATAGCAGAGTTTTCGTGCCCTTTAAAGCCATCTCATAAGTGGGGTAGATCTCCATAATGAGATTTTCATTCACAGGGACTTGATATTCCTTTAATGCTTCTACATATCCTTCATAACGGGCACGCCCCATGGCGTTCTGGAAGGACTCCGAGAGAAAAGCGATGCGGGTATGTCCCTTTCCCAATAGGAAGGAGACAGCGTCGTAGGAGGCCTTCTTTAGGTCGATGCGAACCGAAGGGAGCTCATGTTTTGGATCAGCCGTAGCTACCAACACGATGGGAATTGGAGAAGTGGTAAAGATGCGGCGATGATCTTCCGTTACATTTCCTCCCAGGAAGAGGAGGCCGTCCACCTGCTTCTCCAGAAGGTTATTAATCAGCTTTAATTCTTTGTCCAGGTTTTGATCGGAGTTGCTCAAGATGATATTATAGTGGTACATATTGGCGATATCTTCGATTCCCCGGGCCAGTTCGGCGAAGAAAGCGCTTGAAATATCAGGAAGAATAACGCCAATGGTCGTGGTCTTTTTGCTTGCCAGCCCACGCGCCACCGCATTGGGCCGATAGCCCAGCTCTTCGATAACTCTTAAAACCTTTTTTCTGGTACTTGGTTTCACGTTGGCACTCCCGTTAATGACACGTGAAACCGTTGCCATGGAAACACCTGCTTCTCGTGCTACATCGTAAATGGTTACCGACATCGCCATGCCTCCTAACCGTACCGCTTTTCCCTTATCATACGATAAGGGAGAAAAGAGTTCAACATTTTTCCCTTATTTTCTCCTGATTTTTCGTAAAGATTCATGAAAACTACCCAAAACTACGAAAAGGGAGTATAATATACTCTGCCCCCTATTTGATACAGAAAGGAGTAAAGCGTACAAATCCCCTTATTACGGGGAGTAATGTGCGCCATGAAGTCATGAAAGAAAGCTCGGAAAAAGAGATATTAAAGCTCCTCGATGAAAAACCACCTTTTATGGTCCTTTTTTTCTCCACTCCCTTTTGTGGAAAATGTGTGATCGCAGAGCGGAATCTGGAATCCGTCTTGACCCAATTGCCTGATTTTCCCATATATAAATGCGTCGTAGATTATGCTCCGAAAGTGGTAGAACGTCTTCAGGTAACCTCGGCACCCTCCCTCAAGTTTTTGGTGAATGGGGAAGTGGTCCACACCTCCTTCGGGATTCGCACCACCGATGACCTCTATTATAACCTGAGCCCTTATGTGAAAAAGAACGAAAACCCTTATGAGGACTTCGATTGGGGAATAGGGGAATAGCGTTACCCCCCGATCTGATCCCTCATCGCTTATCGGTTCAAATCCCTCCAGGCAGGAATGCCCGGAATGCTTGAAGCTTCTTTGATGGCCCGGATCACCGCCAACTCCACCGCCTTGGCAGCGAGGGTTCCCACCACATCTACGGGAACGTGGGGCCCTCCGGTGCCCAGGGCAAAGAGAGTATCTCCGTCATGCATGGTATGGACCGGGTAAATGGTACGGGCCAGGCCGTCATGGGCCATCTGGGCGATTTTATTCGCCTCAGGCTTGGTGAGGCTGGCTCCGATCGCCACCACTCCAATCGTCGTATTGGTGCCTGGAAAAAAGGAATGATAGTTTTTTCCCAGTACTTCGATGCTATCCAATAGTTTCCCGTTCTCCACATCCCTCACTCCTGCCAGGAGCTCACCGTTTTCGGGATTCCTCACCTCCCCCAACGCGTTGACGGCGACCAACGCTCCTACCACCACCCCATTTTCCATGGCAATGGAGGCAGAACCGAGCCCCCCTTTCATGCAATGGGGAAGTCCTGCGACTTTCCCCACCGTCGCTCCGCATCCTGCTCCCACGTTCCCCTGGGGAAAATCCCCCCTTGTTGCCCTCTTGGCCGCTTCATACCCCATCTCCGCACCGGGGTGGACGTGGGGATTTCCCACGGCGAGATCGAAGAGGACGGCCGCCGGAACGATGGGAACTTTGGCGATGCCCACATCAAGCCCGATGCCCCGTTCTTCCAGATAACGCATCACCCCGGAAGCGGCGTCGAGCCCAAAGGCGCTCCCCCCCGAGAGGGTGATCGCATGAACCTGCTGCACAAGATGAAGGGGGTTTAGAAGATCGGTCTCCCGGGTTCCGGGGGCTGAACCTCGTACATCCACACCGGCGACGGCACCCTCCTCACAAAGAATCACCGTGCATCCCGTTAATGCTTCATGATCTTCCCAGTTGCCCACTTTAATACCGGGAACATCCGTAATATTCCCATATCTCTCCATGATGAATGCTCATCTCCCTATCACGGCTGCCGGACCGCCGACGGCCATCCACTTTAGGCTTTCCTAGCGACTATAGGCCCTATGAAAGCCGCGATTTTTTCCTCCGGCCCCCCACCCGCATCCAAACCAAGACCACCGCCATGGTGATGATGACGGCGACGATCGCCTCCGGCAACCCGTTGGCCACCGCAACGGTTAAGGCAACCCCGGGAGCCATATATCCCCTAATGGTCGCCATGCCCAAGACGAAGATGGTATTGGTCATGCTCCCCAGAAAGGCGGCTGCCCCTACGGCGAAAGGAATGTTTACCCTGCGGAGAGCCACGAAGACAACCCAAGCCACCACGCCGATGAAGAGACGGGGAAGAATGGAGACGAGGGGATCCTTAAAGAGGGGAAGCGTGGCGTTTAAGAAAGAAGAAATGCCAAAGATGGCGCCGATAATGGCCCCTACAACCCATCCTTCCATGATCCCGCCGATGATGACAGGTAGATGCATAATGGTCGCATTTCCGGCGGCAGTAGGGACAGGAATGTACCCCAGGCGAGTTACTCCGAGCAAGATGGCGATCGCTCCGAGAACCCCGGCGATCACGATGCGGCGAACCGTTAATCCTCTATCCAACACGATACCCTCCAATTCATTTTAAATCCCATCTTAAAAATCGCAATTCATCGAAAACTTTTTTGGTTTATCTTCCCTCCCCCGATCCCCCATCTTTTTTCACCTTGATCACACCCAGAGAAAAGAAATTGGATGACTACGGTTACATTTTAAAGGATAACTTGAAGAAACACAATGAAAGCTGCGAAAAGAATCGAACAAAGGAGAGCCAAATAATCGGATCCCTTGGCCGTATACGCGGTATAGGTCGTTCTCTTGGCTCCCGGCATATACCCCCGGGCTTCCATCGCAGAGATCAGGTCTTCCGCCCGGGATAATGCCGAATGAAAAAGGGGGATGATGAGGGGGAACATCTCTTTCGTCCGCCTTACGATATTCCACCAAGCCCCTGTGCCAAATTCCGCGCCCCTTGAAGCTTGCGCCTTCATCAACTTCTCCATCTCCATGGCAAAGGTGGGAACGAAACGAAGGGCGATGGTGAAGATGAGGGAGATTTCATGAGCAGGAAATTTAACGATTTTCAAAGGACGCAACAGGCGTTCCACGGCATGAGCCAATTGGGTGGTCGAAGTGGTTAAGGTTAACAGGCTGGTCAGGAGTATGATTTCCACAAAACGAAGGGCGGAAACAATAATGAGCCGAAGGCTGTCGCTCGTCACCAAAATAAATCCATACTGAAAGTAGACCTCTCCTCCCGAAAAAAGGGAGCCCTGAAAGAAGAATTGTAATATCGCCAATAGGATCATGAAGGGAATGGCGGGAATCACCCCGGAAAGGCCGTAGCGGATGGGGATCTTCCCCAGCAGGAAGAGGAGGATGGAAAAAAGCAGGCCGATTCCATTCCCCACATAGGTGGTGTTAAAGGATAGGGCAATAATAACAATCATGAAAGAGAGCAGCTTCATCCGCGGATCGAGGCGGTGCAACGGAGAAGGAACCGGAAGATATTGTCCGATGGTGATGTGTCGAGAAAGTTCCAAAGGCGCTGCCATCGTATCACCTCTGTAGAAAGAAGTTAAACGAACATGCAAAGGATATCATCTGTCAGAGGGTGCCCATCCCTTATGAGATCGTGATCGTATTGAAACGGAGTGGTCATTACCCGAAGTAGATTCTCCCTTTTGGAGTTAGAGGGCGTTCACTCATGTGACAACATCCGCCGAACGTGAACCTTCACCGAAAGAAGCTCACCGTCTCGGAGGAACCACCCGGATGATTTCCCGGGCCGCCTCTTCCACCGTTAAGGCGTCTCTGCGGACGGGAAATCCCCGTTCCGCGAGGCGGTGCATAATCTCCACGGTGGTCGGCATTCCGATCCGGGTTTTTTCGAGGTCGGCCGGGCGGCTAAAGATTTCCCGAGGCGTCCCTTCCAGCGCCACTCTCCCCTCGGACAGGACGTATACCCGATCAGCCAGAAGGGCCACTTCCTCCAGGTTATGGGAGACAAAAAGGAGTGTCATCCCCTCCTCCCGGTTTAAATGGCGAATTCGCTGCAAGATTTCCTTGCGGGATTGGGGATCCAGGCCCGAGGTGGGCTCGTCCAAAATGAGGATTTTCGGTCGAATGGCCAAAATGCCTGCGAGGGCAACCTTTCTCTTCTGTCCCCCGCTCAGGGCGTAGGTGGGGCGATCCACCATCTCATCATAGGAGAGGCCCACCATCTCCATCGCCCACCGGGCCCTTTCCCTCACTTCCTCGAGGGGAATCCCCATCTTAAAAGGGCCGCAGGCAATCTCATCGCCGATGAGGGGTTCAAAGATCTGGTCTTCCGGATTCTGGAAGACCAACCCCACCTTGCGGCGCAAGGCACGGACATCCAACTTCGGATCGGACAGGTCCTGTCCATCCACGATCACTTTTCCGGATTGGACGGGAAGAAGCGCATTCAGATGCTGGATTAAGGTGGACTTCCCTGAACCGGTATGGCCGATGATGGCCACACATTCCCCCTCATCCACCCTCATGGAAACACCCTGTAGCCCCTGATGCTCAAAAGGAGTTCCTTTCATGTAGGTATAGAACAGACTTTCAACTTGGATGACGGGGCCTGTTTCCCCCACGGAGATCCACCGGCTTTCTAGTGTGAGATGGTTGTGAAGTGATGGCTTAGGAAGCGATAAATGCTATTGTGGGATTTTATGGGTGGAGCGAAGCCGCTCTACTTCCGCGATCAACTCGTTTTGGGTGAGCAAATCCGGAGAGAAGTCTTCCCTCTCCCCGTGAATCCGTTCGGCAAGGCGGAGCACCTCCGGAATATCCACGCCGAGAGGGTAAATTTTCTCCTTTTGGCGAAAAACTTCCCGAGGAGAACCGTCCAAGAGGATTTGTCCCTCATGCAAAAGGAGGATCCGATTTGCCTCCGCCGCTTCCTCCATGTGATGGGTGACGGTGAGGATGGTCATTTTTTCACGATGCAGGCGGCGCATCACCTCCAGCACCTCTTGCTGCCCGATGCGGTCCAGCATGCTGGTCGCCTCATCGAAAATGATACATTCCGGCGCCATCGCCAAAACCCCGGCAATGGCCACCCGCTGTTTCTGCCCTCCGGAGAGATGGTGAGGGGGGCGGAAACGATACTCCGTCAAGCCCACCGCTTCCAGCGCCTCATCCACCCGGCGCTTCATCTCCTCCCGGGGGACGGACAGATTTTCCAGGCCGAAGGCCACATCCTCCTCCACGATGGTGGCGACGATCTGGTTATCCGGATGTTGAAAAACCATGCCCACACGCTTCCGGATCTCCTGCAAATGTGTCCGCTCCTTCGTATTGAATCCCTTGATCCATACGTCGCCCGATGTGGGAAGGAGAAGCCCGTTCAAGAGTTTGGCGAGCGTCGATTTGCCCGAACCGTTCCGGCCGATGATGGCCACATATTCCCCAGGGTAAACGGAGAAGGAAATCCCCTTCAAAACCTCGATCGTTTGCTTTTGATTTAATGGATAGGAAAAATGAAGATCCTCCACGCGAATCATGGGCTCCATCGTTTATCCCCCAGCCAAACCCCTATATGTACGTAGCTATTCTACCATACCATCCCGTTAGCGACAATTCGCCCTGGCCCAAAAACCCCCACCCCCCCTTGAATAGGGAACGTATGAATGGTATAATCCATTAAGAAGCAAAAAGCACTGAATATTTCGAAACGTTGAACCGATATATCATGAATGCTCGCCATGATATCACTTTCATGGAGGTTTATGATATAACGAAAACGATCTCCGCAGATACGATGAGGAATAGGCGTTGCGAATGAGTCACCATATCAAACAATATTTTCACAAGATGGAACGTATATACCGGTTTCTGCTGGAACGGTTCGGCTTGCGACCCCAAGGATGAATCTCTTTGACAGACTGATTAACTGATTATAGGAGGAGATTCCGTGACAAAAAATGTGCCTCCCAAGCTGCCGCTTACGATGGATGAACGGAACCGTTTGCGGCGGGAGAAAATGAAGTTGAGCGACATTGCCGACATGGAGCCCGTATTTTTGGCCGGCATTTTGGACACGTCGACCCAAAGGGCCAGAATTTTGATCGCGCTTGCAACGTTTCAGCGGATTCCCTCCGTTGGACCGCGATTTGCGCAGGATCTGGTGGATCTCGGATATTTTTCGCTTGACGAGTTAAAAGAGGCGGACGGGGCCAAGCTGTTCGACGATTTGGAACGGCTGCACGGGAGAGGAATAGATCCCTGTGTGGAGGATCAGTTTCGCTTGGTTGTCGATTACGCCAACAACCCCGAACGGGGCAAGTTCTGGTGGGACTTTACGGAAGAGAGAAAAGCCTATCGCGCGCAATTCGGGTACCCCAAGTCCCGCACAAATGCCGAGAAGGTTCAAGACGGCGAATAAGCGATACATTCGAACCATTAAAACCCCCCAATTCAAAGGAATGAATGGGTGATGACCATCGCCGAGCAACTTTTTAAAGAAGGCATGGAAAAAGGAATTGAACAAGGTATCAAAAAAGGAATTGAAAAAGGAAAATTGGATATAGCTCGAAAAATGCTCTTGAAACATCCCAATTCTTCAATGGTTTGCTTTCTAAGATTCTCGTCAACCGAAGACCGGGATATATCCTGAATGTTCAGAATAAAGGAATCATATAATCATATCGTGGTAAGATCACACTTGACGTAAAGGAAACGATGCTATAAAAGTTTTACTTAGTTAGTTAAATAACTTATATCAGACATCCCACAAAGTTAGGAGAGTTCATATGGCAAAACCGAACATCGTTTCAAAACAAGACCTGATCGAATCGGCCAAGAGATGCATCGTGGAGCAGGGGATTCAAAATCTAACCCTCAATTCCGTGGCTAAGGGCGCCAACGTGACCCAAGGAACGGTATTTTATCACTTTCGTACCAAGGAACAATTGATGTTTGAAGTGGTTAAGGATTTGTGTCGATCTTCCTGGGAATCTCTCAAGCGGATTCCCGAAACCGGGCATGAAAAAATCAGGTCTGCTTTGGATTCCGCGCGAAGCCGATGCACCCCCGACTCCTTTTATCACCAGTTGTTTCTATCGCTCGTGATCTCGGGATTTCAAAACGAAAAGATCAAAGAACAGTTGGGAAATCTTCTGGAATACGAAAATCGGTTCCTCACGGAGCAGCTTGCTACGGTCTGGCCGCAGTCGCCGATTGAGGGGGTCTCATTGAAAACCTGGGGCATTCTTCTAAAGGCGATCATTGACGGTCTCGCGCTTCAAGCCCTTCTATCGAAGGACTTCCCGGTGGATGAGATTTTTAAGGAACTTGAACTGATGGTTCACCACCTGACGCAGGCTTCCCAAGCAAACTTGAATGAAGAGGAGTGAAACCTATGTTCTTCCAAAAAATCGGATTAACCCTTTTGTTTGCCCTGTTCGTCTGGGGCTTCGCCACCGCCTTCTTTGTGTTGTTCGGTCCGATCTTTCTTGTCGATCCGGACCATGAAAGATTTCTCCCTTTGTTTCTACTGCTGGAAATGAGCACCGCTCTTCTTTTGTACCTTGTGATTCTGTGTTACACCCGTATCGATCGTACCCCCAACGCCGCTACCAAGTTTGGGGTGTGGGGCGCGGCGGCCGGCCTGTTTTTGGATACTTTTTCCCTTTGGCAGCACACCCTCTTCTTCCCGACCTTAAGCTCCGGTCAATTGCTTTCGTTTGCCATCTGGATGGTATGCGCCTATGCAATTTATTTGATCCTTCCATTATTTGTCGACCATAAGAAACAGACGACATGAGAAATTGGGGTAGGTATCCTCAAAACCCCTTGAATAGGGAACGTATGAATGGTATAATCCATCTCAGAAAATAAGCAAAAGAGAGAAGAGAATGGATCTCATAAAGAATCCCCATGACCGTTTTTTCAAGGAAACCTTAAGTGATCTGGAGACGGCCAGAGATTTTCTCGTTCATTATCTCCCACAAGATCTCCTCAAATATGTGGATCTCGGCAGGATCCACCCGGAAAAGGAAAGTTTCATCGAAAAGGATTTAGAAGAACTTTTTTCCGATCTCCTGGTGAAAACCAAGATCAACGGCAAGGACGGATATTTCTATTTCCTCTTTGAGCACAAAAGCTATTTTTCCAAAAATATTTCCCTCCAACTGCTGAAGTATATGGTCCGAATCTGGGAGCATAAGATAAATAAAGAGAAAATGACCGATTTACCGGTCATCATCCCCCTCGTGGTTTATCATGGGGAGGAGAGTTGGAAGGTCGGATCTACATTGGGGGATCGAATATCGGGTTTTTCGGCCTTTCCTGAAAGCGTGAGAAAGTATATTCCCAATTACCAATATCTCTTGTATGATCTTTCACCTATGGGGAAGGAAGAAATCAAAGGAACGGTTAAACTGAGGATTTTCTTGGAGATTTTACGAACGATTTTTAGTAAAGATCGAGAAACTTTTTTGCAAACGCTAAGGAGGTCGCTGATAGCCCTCGAAGAGATCGAAGGACAAACAAAAGGGACAGAGTATTTCGAAACGTTGATCCGATATATCATGAATGCTCGCCATGATATCACGTTCACGGAGGTTTATGATATAACGAAAACAATCTCTACGGAAAGGAGTGAATGGGTGATGACCATCGCCGAGCAACTTTTTAAAGAAGGCATGGAAAAAGGAATTGAACAAGGAATTGAAAAGGGAATTGAAAAAGGGATTGAAAAAGGAATTGAAAAAGGGATTGAAAAGGGAATTGAAAAAGGAAAACTGGAAGTAGCTCGAAAAATGCTCTTGAACGGGATGAGCATCGATTTGGTGCAACGGGTGACGGATCTCCCCTTGGAGGCGATCCGACGATTGCAGCAGGGGAATGAAAACTGAAACTCTCTCGTCCAAGGGAGGTGTACTCTGAGAGGTAGTTCATAAAGCGTAATAAAGGATAGGGAGAAATTCCCTATCCTTTTCCTTTTTTATGACGATTCCCGCACGCCAGAACGTACCAGGTATTGGGCGAATGGAATGATACGATTTTCTCTATGGTCATCCAACCATCAAACCAGTTCTGCGGCCACTTGGCGCAAACCCTCCAAAAATTCCTTAAACTGAGGGATGTTCATCTGTTGGCTGGCATCGGAGAGAGCCACCGCCGGATCGGGATGCACCTCCACCATGATGCCGTCTGCGCCGGCGGCGAGGCCTGCCTTGGCTAAAGGCAAGAGGATATCCTTTCTCCCTGCGGCATGGGTTACGTCGACCAGAACGGGGAGATGAGTCTCCTGCTTCAGGATGGGTACAGCGGAAATATCCAGGGTATTCCGGGTTGCTTTCTCGTAGGTGCGGATCCCCCGTTCGCAAAGAATCACATTCTTATTCCCCCGGGACAGGATATATTCGGCGGCCAGCTTAAACTCGTCAATGGTGGCCGACATGCCCCGCTTCAGAAAGATGGGGGTGTCCAGGGTGCCCGCTTCCTTCAGCAGGTCGAAATTCTGCATGTTGCGGGCCCCGATCTGGATAATATCCACATACTCGATCGCCATCTCCAGATCGGAAGGTTTCATGATCTCGCTCACCACTTTTAGGCCAAGAGTATCCGCCACTTCCCTCAAAATCTTTAACCCTTCCACGCCTAAACCCTGGAAGTCATAGGGAGAGGTGCGGGGCTTAAAAGCACCCCCACGAAGGAGGGTAAGACCCTGTTCCTTGATCACTTCGGCCACCTTCATGGTCTGATCCCGGGATTCAACCGAACAAGGACCGGAGACGACAACCGGCTTTCCACCACCGATCTGCACATCCCCTACCTTCACCACCGTATCTTCCGGTTTCCGGGTTCGGCTGACCAGAAGGGCCTGTTCATGTTGTTTCTGCTGCAATTGCAAGGAGGCGGAGAAAATCTGCTTAAAGAGATGGCGAATGGTGTTGTCATCAAAGGGACCTTGGTTAATCGAGACCAATTGGTCCAACATGGTCCGTTCCCGGACCGGATCAAAGCGGTTAATCCCTTGTTTCAGTTTCAGCTTACCAATCTCCTGTACCACTTCCGCCCGTTTGTTTAACCACTTGAGAAGCTCCAGGTTAATCTCATCTAATTGCCTCCGTAAGCTCTCCAGTTGTTCGTTGCTCATCTCTTTCTCCACTCCTTTAGGGCTTTTAACTGTTAAAGCATGAGGTTTATGTGATATTATACATGAATACGGCGAAGATGTCACCCTATTTTTGCCCTTTTTCTCATTCTGCTTTTTACATAAGAAAATCGACGCATTTATGCCCTCCTTTCGTTTTAAAAACCGGAACATAAAAGCCGGTACTTCCCCAGGCAGGATTTTTGCTTCCTTTGTCGAAATAATTATCGATAGATTAGAACGGAAGGGATTCCTTATGAACAATAAAACGAACTCTGTACACGATGAAACAAAACATATCTACGCCCTGGACATCGGCACCCGCAGCGTGGTAGGCGTGGTGCTGGAAGTGACCCCAACCCCCGACGGGCCCCATTACCGCCTCATCGGGACGGAGATGGAGGAGCATCAGGAACGTTCCATGTTGGATGGACAGATCCATCACGTGGGGGCGGTGGCCAAGGTGATCGCCAACGTCAAGGAGAAGCTGGAGAAGCGATTCGGCCCCATCAAAGAGGTGGCCGTGGCGGCGGCGGGACGATCCCTAAAGACGAAGCGGGTCACCTTCCAACAGGAGATTAAGGAGACGCCCCCCCTAGATGAAGATCGAATCCTCGCCATGGAGCTAAGTGCGGTCCAACAAGCCCAATACCTTTTGGCGATGGAGAATAAGGAAACCGAAGGAGAAGGGATTCAGTACTACTGCGTGGGCTACAGCCTTCTTAGTTCCCGCATCGACGGCATGCAGATCGGCCACCTTCTGGATCAGCGGGGAGAAATGGCCGAGGTGGAGATCCTGGCCACTTTCCTCCCCCGCATCGTCGTCGATAACCTGCTGGCCGCCTTAAACCGGGCCGGTCTAACCATGTCGGCCCTCACGCTGGAACCCATCGCCGCCATTCATGTCCTCATTCCTCCCTCCATGCGCCGCCTAAATCTGGCCTTGGTCGATATCGGAGCGGGAACCTCAGATATCGCCATCACCGATGAAGGAACCGTAATCGCCTATGGGATGGTACCGGTTGCCGGAGATGAGATTACCGACGGGCTGGCCCGCCGTTTTCTCCTCGATTTTCCGGAGGCGGAGAGGGTAAAGCGAACCCTCAGAGAACAAGAGGAGGTCGCCTTTACCGATGTATTGGGCGTTTCATATCAGATGAAGAGCGCCGACATTCTGAAAGAGCTGGAAGAGGAGAGGGAGCGCCTCATTCAAGCCATCGGTGAAAAAATAATGGAGCTGAATGGAAAACCACCCCAGGCGGTGATCCTGATCGGCGGAGGGAGCCTCCTGCCCACCCTCGGCGAACGTTTGGCCCATTTTCTCCGGATTCCCTCCCAGAGGGTGGCCGTCCGGGGCGCCGATGCGATTCCAAATATCCATCTTCGGAACAGAAAAAAGGCAGGACCGGAAATGGTAACGCCCATCGGCATCGCCGTGGCCGCTTTGGAGCATCCGGTCCGCTATTTGAACGTAACCGTAAACGGGGAGAGCCTGCGTCTCTTCGATCTCAGACGCCTCACCGTCGGGGATGCGGCGATGGCAGCCGGCATCGAACTAAAACGGCTTCACGGAAAACCGGGACTGGCCGTCTCCCTCCTCTTGAATGGCCGTCTCCGTCTCTTCCCGGGAAGCCACGGCAAGCCTCCCTCCATCCTTCAAAATGGGGAAAAAGCCGGGTTAAACAGTACGATTAAAGATGGCGACCGAATCGAGATCATCCCCGGAGAGGATGGAACGGTTCCGAAACTCCTCGTAAAAGATGTGATTCAAGAGATTGCTACCCTTGACCTCACCCTGAATGGAAAGCCCATCTCTTTCCCGCCCGACATCAAGGTGAATGGAAAAGAGGGGGATCTCCTTAGCCCCCTGAAAGATCGGGATGAGGTAGAGGTGCATCTCCCGACCCATATCGGGGATCTCCTCCCCTTCCTCGTCTCCTCCCGTTATCTAACCATGCCCTTATGGAAGGAGATTTCCTATACGGTAAATGGGGAGACAAAGAAAAAGGGGATTAAGAAAACCGCCTGGCGGCTCAATGGAAGTCCGGCCGACCTTCAAACCCCCATCCATAGCGGGGCGGTTCTGGAAGTCACCCAAGAAGAGGTAAAATTTACCTTGCAGGATCTTCTCTCCGGCGAAGAGGAGAGGCGCTTATCCCTCCATGTCCATTTTAACGGCGAGCAGGTAGAAATTCCTCTCGTCCGGAGGGAAATCCGAATCAATGGCATAAAGAGCGAAAATCTTGAGCAGGAGATCACAGACGGGGATCGCATTACCATTGAGGAAAAACCCCTCCCTGCCCCCCGTTTCCATGATCTCTTCCGTTATGTGGACTATACTCTGCCCTCCTCCTATTCCCGCCAGCGGGTGGAGTTATTAAAGAATGGGGAGGAAACGACGCTGGATCAGTCCTTGCACGATGGAGACGTCCTCGAGATCCGCTTCACTCCCGTTGCGGATCGAGCCCACTGATCCTTCTCCCCATTTTCCAATCCCCCTTCTTAGAAACGTTCATGGCCGCAGCTACCCCGGCATGCAGGAACGTTCACCGTTCACACCTTCCACTCTTTCATCCAGCCTGTTGGATGAATGTTCCTTTGGCCAAAGGATGCGTCATAACAAAGGGGAGAGTTTCTCTCTCCTCACCTCATAATGGGAAACGTGTGCCACTAACCTTTTCCCATCCAAGAGGATCACTTGGGGAGATTGGTGCATCACCCCGAGTCTCTTCTCGATTTCTTGGGAGATGGGGCGGGATTCGATCACTTTAACGAGTCCCATAGGAACCTCAGGATGTTCTTCGGAGAGCAGCTCCATCTCCCGGTAGGCCCGGGCACTGATGGGACAACGGGTGCTGTGTTTAAAGAGGATGCGTTTCCCCATCCCCTGTAGAAATTCCTCCAATTTGGCAAAATCATCAATCTCACTCATGCTCATTCGTACCCTTCACTCCTTTTTTCTATCTTGAATCAAATCCATTGAACATTTTCACCCCCTGGTGGCGCCGCACGAGGGGGCATGGGGGTATCAAGAAGAATTTTAGGAGACCCTTGCGATCGACCCCCTGGTAGTATACCAAACCGTGGAGAGATTCGTCACGAAGGAAAGTTTCATCTTCCGCTCTTTTTCTCTAAAATCGCTCTTTTTTAAACATCTCATACCGGAGAAACATACCCCTCGTGCTTCCAAACGGGGAACCACACTCTTACTTCTCTTTACATTTGTGAAGATGGTGATAGAATATTATTCGATATACGAAATAGTTGAAAGATGCACCCCGGGGGTAAGAGAATGAAAGAGTTCAGAACCATCCTCCCCTTCGTATGGAAGAACCGGTGGAAATATGTATGGGGAATCCTCTGGATTATCCTGGTTGATGCATTGCAGATGGTGATCCCCAAGGTGATGGGAAGATTTATTGACGGACTGAAGGAGGGCACCATGACCAGCAAGGAGATGCTCCTCTTTTCCCTCGCCATCCTCCTATTGGCAGTGCTCATCTTCATTTTTCGGTATTTATGGCGTATTTTCATCTTCGGTACCGCAAGATCATTGGAATATGAACTGAGGAATCAGCTTTTCGCCCATTTTCAGAAGATGTCCACCCATTGGTTCTCCCACCACAAGGTGGGAGACTTAATGGCCCATGCCACCAATGATATTGGGGCTGTACGCCTCTCCTTCGGCAGCGGCATCGTTATGTCCTTGGATACCTTGGTGATGACCCTTCTCACCCTCACCATGATGGCTTCCACCATCAACTGGACCTTAACCCTTATCGCCCTGATCCCCCTTCCGGTTCTGGCCCTCACCACCCAAAGATTTGGAAAGGTGATCCATCGCCGCTTTCGCCAGGCCCAGGAGGCCTTCTCCCATTTGAGCGAACTGGCTCAGGAGAACTTCGCCGGCGCACGGGTGGTAAAGGCTTTCGTCCAGGAGGAGGCGGAAGTGGAGCGCTTTACCCAAGCCAACCGCAATTATTTGCAAAAAAACCTGTCCCTTATTCAGATCCAGTCCATCTACCAGCCGCTTCTCACCTTCTTTTCCGGTTTAAGCCTTTTTATCGTGTTAGGCTTCGGCGGAAAATTGGTGCTTGAAGGTGCCATCTCCCTTGGGGACTTTGTGGCTTTCACCTCGTATCTGGGGCTCCTTACCGGCCCCATGATGGCCATCGGCTGGGTGGTCAATATCCTGCAGAGGGGAGCCGCTTCCATGGAACGTCTGAACCGAATCTTCCGAACCCCTCCCGAGATTACCGACACTCCCGAAAAGGATGATTCGATCCGCGCTTTGCGCGGGGATATCGAGATTCAACGCCTTACCTTTCGCTATCCCGGCACCAAAAAAGAGGTGCTGAAGGAGATCTCCCTCCATATTCCGGCGGGAACAAGCCTCGCCATCGTCGGCAGGACAGGAAGCGGAAAGAGCACCCTCGTACACCTGTTGGCGCGCCTTTACGATGTGGAAGAGGGAGAAATACGGATCGACGGCCATCCCCTTCGCACCATCCCCCTGGATGTCCTTCGCCGGGATATTGGATTTGTTCCCCAGGATCACTTTCTTTTCTCCACCACGATTCGGGATAACATCGCTTTCGGGGTCGACCGGGCCGGGGAGGAAGAAGTGAGGAAAGCGGCGGAGGATGCTCAAATTTTGGAGAACATCCTGAACTTTCCCGAAAAGTTTCAGACCATGGTTGGAGAGCGGGGGGTTACATTGTCGGGAGGGCAGAAACAGCGGGTCGCCATCGCCCGAGCTCTCATCAAGAATCCGAAGATCCTGATTTTAGATGACAGCCTTTCGGCGGTGGATACCCAGACGGAAGAGCGGATTCTGGAACGGCTCAGGGAGATCATGAAGGAGAGGACCAGCATCCTCATCTCCCACCGCATCTCTACCGTTAAGGAAGCGGATCAGATCATCGTCCTGGAGGAAGGGAAGATCGTCGAGCGGGGGGATCATGCCTCCCTTCTCCGCCAAGGAGGAATCTATGCGGAGATGTACCGAAGGCAACTCTTGGAAGAGATGATCGGTTGACATATCTTTTTACCCGTTAAAGGAGAGAAATCCTCATGAGTCGTGATTCATTCCATGAAGAGGAAAAGTTGGGAAAGGTGTACGACTCGGCGCTGATGCGACGACTCCTCCGCTACGCCATTCCCTATCGGATCGGTATCTTTCTTTCCATCCTTCTCCTTTTTTTTATCACCATCACCGATTTGGCAGGACCCTACCTGATCAAGATCGCCATCGATGATCATCTCAATGCCTTAGGAAAACCGATGGCCGTATTTGAATCGGGTACGGAGCCTCGCCCAGGCATCTCTTTTCAAGGAAAAGTATATGTCCGGGAAAAAGATCCCGGTGAATGGGGCAAAAACAAGGAGATGGCGGAAATCATAAGCACCAAGGAGGGGACCTACCTTCTTTACGGTCTTTTGCCCGACCAAAATATGCCATATACCATCGAAAAAGGAGAGGATGGGAACCTCCACGCAAAACTTTCCGATGGGAGATTGATTCCGGCGAAGCCGTTAACCCCTGAAGAACTCTCCCTTTTCCGGAAAGGGGACCTGATAGCCGTTTATGGGATCGCCCTTCTTTTTCTGGGGATCCTCCTTCTCGGCATTCTCCTAAACTATATGCAAACCCGTCTTCTCCTCTCCACCGGACAAAAAATCATTTATGACATCCGGCAGGAACTCTTCGCCCATGTAGAGCGCCTCTCTCTCTCCTTCTTCGATAAAAATCCGGTCGGCCGTTTGGTCACCCGGGTGACAAACGATGTAGAGGCTTTAAACGACATGTTTACCTCGGTTCTCGTAAATCTTTTTAAAGATCTCTTTATCCTGTTGGGCATCATGGGGATCATGCTAAATCTAAACTGGAAGTTGGCCCTGATCAGTTTTCTCACCCTACCTCTCATCATCGCCGTCTCTTACCTCTATAAGAAGCTGGCCCGGGAGGTATTCCGCCAGGTGCGGGTGAAGATCGCCCGCATTAACGCCACCTTGGCCGAGAATCTTTCGGGCATGTTGATCGTCCATCTCTTCAAGAGAGAAAAGGAGCAATATCGCCAGTTTCACGAGATCAGCACGGACCATTTCCGCTCCAGTTGGCGGGAACTGCAAACCAATGCCCTCTTTCGGCCAATGATGGATCTCATCTATTCCGTCGGACTTGCCCTCCTCATCTGGTTCGGTGGGCAGGATGCCCTGAAAGGGGTGGTCCAGGTGGGGGTTCTCTATGCCTTTGTGGATTATTTAGGACGTTTTTTCCAACCCATCAATGACCTGACCGAAAAATATACCATCATGCAGTCGGCCATGGCCTCCTCCGAACGCATCTTTCAGTTGATGGACCAAAAGCCGGAAATCGAAAGTCCCTCCGCCCCTGTCCCCGTGGGACGTTTTAAAGGTGAAGTGAGATTCGACCATGTCTGGTTTCGGTACCGCCCTGAGGAATGGATCTTAAAAGATATCACTTTTCACGTAAATCCGGGAGAGGTGGTCGCCATTGTCGGAGCGACCGGCGCCGGCAAAAGTTCCATCATCCAGCTTTTAAGCCGCTTCTACGATATCCAAAAGGGTTCCATCACCATCGATGGAATCGATATCCGTTCGATGAAGGTAGAGGATCTCCGACGGAACATCGGCGTTGTCCTCCAGGATGTCTTCCTCTTCGCGGGCGATATCCGCTTCAACATCCGCCTTAACAATGAGAAGATTACGGATTCCGACATCGTTACGGCGGCAAAAATGGTAAATGCCCATTCATTTATCGAAAAACTGCCCAACCGGTATGATGAAGAGGTGCAGGAACGGGGGGTTACCCTCTCCAGCGGAGAACGACAGCTTCTCTCCTTTGCCCGTACCCTCGCTTTTCAGCCTTCCATCCTCGTTCTGGATGAGGCCACCTCCCATATCGATACGGAGACGGAACTTCTGATTCAAGATGCCCTTCAAAAACTTACAAAAGGACGAACCACCATCCTCATCGCCCACCGCCTCTCCACCATCCAGCATGCGGATCGGATTATCGTTCTTCATAAAGGGGAAATCAAGGAGATGGGAACACACCAGGAGTTGCTGCTGAAAAAAGGGCTCTATTACACCCTCTACCAACTTCAATATAAGGAAGAACTTCTCCCGAAAAAAAGGCCTGCGGC
Organism: Thermicanus aegyptius DSM 12793; assembly: GCF_000510645.1. Lineage (NCBI taxonomy): Bacteria > Bacillati > Bacillota > Bacilli > Thermicanales > Thermicanaceae > Thermicanus > Thermicanus aegyptius. The sequence continues at coordinate 2,100,537 of NZ_KI783301.1, forward strand.
AGGCACTTGAGACACGCCCCTCCGCAGTCCTTCAAAAAATACTTGTTTTAAACGTTTCCTATCACACCTCCTGGATCCATTGAAGTAGAAAAGCGCGGCCTTTTTCCCATTCCAGGGAATGAACATAACGATTCCTCGACCTCTCCCAGGCCGTAAGACGCCTTTCGTCCTTTAAAAATGCCAAGATTTGCGGGAGAAACGGCTTGTTCTTCATCAAGGGAATGGCTAGCCCTTTACGTACCAAGATCTGAAAGTTCCTCTCCTCCTGGGCCGGAAGGGACGTATGTAGGAAGAGGGGAAGCCCTTTTTGGAGGGCTTCACTCACCGTCGCTCCTCCCGGTTTCGTGATGATTGCGTCCGCCCGGTCATAAAGGGCATTCATCTCCTCCCGGGAATCGATATACCGATGGGGAATGATTTGCGGATGGCCAAGGCGGGATAATTCTCTCCATACCTGCTCATTCTGTCCGCACAGCACATGAATTTCGGCCCCCAGCTCCTCTCCCTTCCCTCCCGGCAATTCATTGATTCCCAACCCCACACTTCCCCCTGCGAGAAGAATAACCGGACATTTCTTCCCTCCTATTCTCCTCTCAGAGGGGCGCAGGAAGATGGGATCGACAGGAATCCCGGTCACGAACAGTTTTCCCGGATCGATCCCTTCCCGGATCAATTTCTTCCTCTCTTCTTCCGTTGGAAGAAAATGAAGATCGATCCCCTCCCTCCCCCAAACATGATTGACATAATAATCGGTGTACACGTTAACCGCCGGAACCGATATTCTTCCGTTTCTTTTCAGGTGGCTCAGGAGCAACGATGGAAAAGCATGGGTGGCGATCACCAGATCCGGCTTTTCTTGAAGAAAGATCTCGTACAATTTCTCCCGAAAAAGCCGTTCGTAGGGCAAAAAGCTTTTCATCCTTTTAGGGCGCTCCGCCATCCGCCGGTAGAGCCAACCATACGTTTTGGGAGAGAGGGAGATCCAGCGCAAGTAGGCGGAAGTTACCCATTCTCCGATCTTCGGATGCGTGTGGCTTAACAGTTCAACTTTCTTCCCCTGAACCCCCGGCAGGGCGGCGGTGATCCACCGTTCCATTACATCTGCTACCCTCTCATGGCCGGACGGGATGGTGAGTAGAGGGAGATATAAAACCTTCGCCATGCTAACCCCCCTCCGTGAAAAGGATAAACCTGTTTCCAGTTTAGCCAAAGGAAGAAAAAAGTTTTCCCTTTTCACCATCTGAGGTATAATAATTGAGAAAAGAAGAAGAAATTGTGAAGAAGGAGAGAAATGGAATGATCGAGGTACATAGCCCCCTCATCGGGAAGGTTTTCGACTTTGAATCCTTTCAGGATGCCTTGGAGGAATTGGGTTTCTCTAAAAACGAAACGTACACCTATACCTATGCCGCCTTTGACCTTCCCCTGTTTAAGAGCAAGATCGAGGAAGATTATTATCTTCGCATCTTCGTCGATGCTGTGGAAGGGATGATTGAGAAACCGGACTGTAAGGTGCAGGTGAATGAGATACAGATCTTTAAAGCGAAATATCATAGGGGGATCTTCCATGAGGATGAGGTGCCTAAACCTTATGTGAAGAAAGCGGAAGAGATTCTGCAAAAAGTGCATGAGCGCTTGAATGTCCCGGCTGAGCTGACCATGACTGAAAAATAATTCGGACATCCACCCCTTCACGGGAGCGGTTTTTTCGTAATTTTTCCTTTACGTCCTGCTTAAAATCAAGTAGAATAATTGAGTGAAACATAATTTCGAAGCATAAAACGGGAGATCAGAGGGGTATATATGGAAGATGAGAAAAACTCCGTCCGCTCCGTGGAGCGAGCCCTAGATATTCTCCTCGGTTTTGCGAACGAACCTGAGATGGGGCTTACAGATATTGCGAAAAAGGTAAATCTCCATAAAAGCACGGTGTTTCGACTTTTGGGAACCTTGGAATTGAAAGGCTTCATTATTCGGGATCCCAAGACAGATAAATATCGGCTTGGGTATCGTATCTTGGAACTCGCTTCTAATCTCCATCGCCCGGACGATCCTTTTGCCATTCTCCTGCCGGAAATGGAGCAACTCAGGGATACTTTGGGAGAAACGGTTAGTCTATACATTCGGGAGGGCCTGGAGCGTATACGCATCCTGGCTGTGCAAAGCAATCAAACCATCCGCCGTTATGCCCCGATTGGGCAAAGAATGCCCCTTACGGTTGGGGCGTCCAGCAAAGTGCTGGTTGCCTTCGCCGACCCTTCCCTGTTCCAGATGATGAAGGACGAAATGATCTGGCCCAAAAACATCGATCCTGCCAAATATTTGTCCCAAATTGAAGAGATTCGCCGCCTGGGCTATGCCACCAGCATGGAGGAACGCGAACCGGGGGTTTCCGCGGTCAGTGCGCCCATCCTGAAACGAAACGGGGAAATCTTCGCCGCCTTAGCCGTATCAGGCCCGGTTCAACGTCTCATGCCTGCCCGAATGAAGGAGATTGCGCCCATCGTGGTTGAAGCGGCCAACCGCATGAGCAGGATGATTAGCTAAAATCTTTCATTTCTTAAAGAACTTTGTTTAAGAAGGCTCTTGTCCTTTCATTCTTGGGAGAACCAAAGATCTCTTCGGGACTCCCTTCCTCTACCAAAGCTCCTTGATCCATAAAAATGACTCGATCCCCAACCTCCCTGGCGAAACCCATCTCATGGGTAACCACCACCATGGTCATCCCCTCTTTCGCCAGATCCTTCATAACATCCAAAACCTCTTTTACCATCTCCGGATCTAACGCGGAGGTGGGCTCATCGAAGAGCATGATCTTGGGTTGCATGGCTAACGCCCTGGCGATGGCCACCCTCTGCTGCTGGCCGCCCGAGAGCTCCTCCGGGAAACTGGCCGCTTTTTCCTCCAACCCTACCTTTTTTAACAGTTGATAGGCTCGCGACTCCGCTTCTTGGCGGGAGATCTTTCTCACCTTCATGGGAGCTAAGGTGATGTTCTCCAGCACCGTTTTATGAGGGAAAAGGTTAAATTGTTGAAAAACCATCCCCACCTCCCTGCGGATCAGGTTAATATCCGTCTTCTTGTGATTTAGCCGTACCCCCTCGATATAGATCTCCCCGCTGTTTACGTCCTCCAAGTAGTTAAGGCAGCGCAAGAGCGTACTCTTTCCCGATCCGGAAGGGCCGATGATGACAACCACCTCCTGGGGATAAATCTCCATGCTTACTTCCTTTAAAACCTGATGATTCCCGAAAAACTTCGAGATCTTTCGGACGGAGATAATGGCCTCTCCCTTTTCCTCTCTCTTAAGAAGTGCGTCCTTCATTGGAAAATCTCCTTTCTAATCCATGAACGATGCGGGATAGAATCAGTGTGAGAATCAAATAGAGGACGGCAGCAGGAAAATACGCCTCCCAGGGACGCAAGGTGGAGCCTTGAATAATCCGGCTCGCATTGGCCAACTCCGGCGCAGAGATGGCAGCCAGGAGAGAGGAATCCTTTAGAAGCGCAATAAATTCATTCCCCAAGGGAGGGATCATCCGTTTAAAGGCTTGCGGAAGGATGATATGCGCCATCGCCTGCCCATGGGTTAAACCTAGAGAGCGCGCTGCCTCCATCTGTCCCTTTCCGATCGATTGAATACCCGCCCGAAAGATCTCTGCGATATAGGCTCCACTGTTCAAAGAAAGAGCCACCATCCCGGAGAAAACGGGCCCTTTCGATTCACCAAAAATGGAGGGAATCACGGCAAAATGAATTAAAAGGATTTGCACGTATAAAGGAGTCCCTCGAAAAAAGGTAATATAAAGGATAGAGGGCATGGAAAGCAGCTTGTACTTCGAAATTTTTCCCAACCCAAAGAGGAGTCCCAGGATCAGGCCGAAGGCTACCCCGACTACCGTAAGTAAAATGGTAAGCCAAATGCCGTTTAAGAATAGGGCCCGGTAAGCCCATACAATATCCCAACGAAAATCAATCAGCGGAAGTCCCTCCGTCTCTTTTTGTTTATTTTTATCTCTATCATGCGGCAAACTTCATGATAAAGCAAGGAATTTTTCTGCAAGAAAGGAATATTCACAAAGAAAGATCCCCTCATTCGATCGAAAAGGGGATCCCATTTTTCCGACATCTTTTCCTTAAACAACCATCAACGATGAACTTTCACGTGAAAAGAGCATTGTTTTGACTGAACGGCCATGAACAGATTATTTCAGATCCTGGCCGAAGATCTCCTTCAACCCACCGTTTTCTTTCAATTTCTTTATCGCAGCATTTAACGTGTCAAGGAGTTCTTGATTCCCCTTCTTTACCAATAATCCATAATACTCCTTTTCAAATGTGGGGTCTTCGATGATCTTCAATTTCTTGTCCGGGTTCTGCTTTACGAATTCCATCACGACGGCATTATCGGCCACCACCGCATCGGATCCATTAATCAGCATATCCTGAATCGCCAGGGGCGTGCTTTCAAAAGGTTTAATCTGTGGGCTGGTGGCTCCCAACAATTTCTTTACCGCCTCATGCCCCGTGGTGCTGTTTTGCACGGCCACCCTCTTTGTCTTTAAGTCTTCAAACTTGGTCACGTCGGACCCTTCCGGCACCAAAATGAGCTGATTGGCCACGAAATAAGGATCGGTAAAATCGTACGTTTGTTTCCTCTCATCGGTGATCGTAATGGCGGAGGCGGCAAAATCTACTTCTCCGTTCTTAACCGCTTCAAAGAGAGGATCCCACGCAATATTCTTCACCTCAACCTCAAAGCCACCCACTTCCGCCAATTTTTTCACGAAATCAATGTCCAGTCCTACGATCTCCCCATTTGGCGCTACCGACTCAAAAGGAGCGTAAGCGGCATCGCTTCCCACGATATATTTCTTCTTCGCCGTTCCCTGATCGGAAGTGGTCCCGTTCGCGTCGGTTTGACCGGCAGAGGGAGAGCCGCCTTCGTTTGGCGCAGCTGTCTTAGATCCGCATGCGGAAAGGATCAATCCCATTGCTAAAAAGAGAATAAGTAAAGGAAATAATGCTCTCGTTCCTCTCATGCTAAAATACCCCCGTTTTTTTGTAAGATTGTAAACTAATACACTACCTCATTAAAAAAATCATGAATTAATTATACATGTCGTTTCATAATTATTCAATGAAATGATTTTCTATAGAAGTAATATTTTTTGCGCTATGTATCATCGAATGAAAGAAGTAAAAAAATATACAAAACCTTAACTTGAAATGATAGGAAATGTTAGGTAGACTAAAAATATTAAAATGTTAAAAGACGATCTATTCCGACCACTCGATTCTCTCAGGTGATATCCCGATATGAGATCAAGGAGGATGAAACCCATGAAACCGAGTCAAGAGGACATCTATCTTTTTCATGAAGGCACCCTTTACTTCGCCTATCTAACTTTCGGTTCACATCCCGACAATGAAAACGGGATGGATGGCGTCCGCTTTACCGTATGGGCTCCTCATGCACGTTCCGTGCGGGTGGTTGGTGATTTTAACCGGTGGTGCGGCGATCATCATGAGATGGAACATCTCGAGTCAGGGATCTGGCACCTCTTTATCCCCTCCCTAAGGGAAGGAGAGCTCTATAAGTATGAGGTGATCACCGCCCAAGGAGAACGAATTTTTAAGGCGGATCCCTTTGCCTTTTCCTCCGAGTTAAAACCAAAAACAGCTTCCGTGATCGTCGATTTGCAAAAATTAAGGAAGTACCCATGGGGCGACCAGGCATGGCAGGAATGGAAGCGGGAACATCCTCCCTATGAAAGCCCGATGAACATCTATGAAGTACACTTTGGAACGTGGAAAAGGAAAGAAGACGGCACCTCCCTCACCTATCGGGAAATGGCCGATTCCCTTATCGATTACGTCTCCGAGATGGGATATACTCACATCGAGCTTCTCCCCCTGATGGAACATCCATATGACCGGTCCTGGGGTTACCAAATCACCGGATATTATGCGATAACCAGCCGCTATGGGTCACCGGAAGACTTTCAATATTTCGTAGATCGTTGCCATCAAAAAGGGATTGGAGTGATCCTCGACTGGGTTCCCAGCCATTTCGTCAAGGACGAACATGGGCTTGGCCTTTGGGACGGAACTCCCCTTTATGAATATGCGGAAACTTGGAGAGCCGAAAATGAAGGGTGGGGAACGCTCAATTTCGATTTGGGCAAGGGAGAAGTACATAGCTTTCTCATCTCGAACGCCATATTCTACCTCGATATTTATCATGTGGACGGGATTCGGGTGGATGCGGTGGCCTCCATGCTCTACCGGGATTATGGAAAGAAAGAGGGAGATTGGGTTCCCAATCAAAAGGGAGGAAAAGAGAACCTGGAAGGGATTGAATTCCTTCGCAAGCTGAATAAGGCGGTCTTTCATTATTTCCCCCACACCTTGATGGTGGCCGAAGACTCCACGGCCTGGCCTCTGGTTACCGCTCCCACCTATGCGGGAGGATTAGGATTTAACTTTAAATGGAACATGGGTTGGATGAATGATATGCTCCGTTATATGGGAATGGATCCCATCTATCGTAAACATCACCATAATCTGGTTACGTTCTCTTTCTTCTACGCTTTCTCCGAAAATTTCATCCTTCCCATCTCCCACGACGAGGTGGTATACGGCAAGCGCTCCCTTCTCAATAAGATGCCGGGCGATTATTGGCAAAAATTTGCCTCTTTCCGGGCTTTCTTGGGCTATATGATGACACATCCGGGGAAGAAGCTCTTGATGATGGGAACCGAATTCGCTCAATGGGACGAGTGGAAAGATGAAAGTTCCCTCGATTGGTTCCTCTTGGATCAATATGAAACCCACCGGAAAGCCCACCGATATATGAAGGAGCTAAATCATTTCTATCTTACCCACCCCGCCCTTTGGGAATGGGATCACAAGCAGGAAGGCTTCCAGTGGATTGATGCCAACAATCGGGATCAGAGCATCCTCGTCTTTACCCGCCGGGGAGTAGAGGAACGTTGTTTCCTTCTTATCGTCGTTAATTTTACGCCTGTGTACTACGAGTCATTTCGTATTGGTGTTCCAATTCCTGGAGAATATAAAGAAGTGTTTAACAGCGATCGTTCCATATATGGTGGGTCCAAAAAATTGAATTCCGGAAAGCTCCTCTCGGAAGGGACCGCATGGCACGGACAAAAGCACAGTCTAGAGATAAAGGTTCCTCCTCTTTCCTGCATCATTTTCGAACACATCGAAGAAGTGAAAGATCCATGCAAGAGGAGCATACCCCGTTTTATCCCTACCCGCCGGCGAAAAAAGTGAGAAAAGTGAAAAGGGAAGTTTAAGAAAGGATCTCGCATAGATTGGGAAGGGATCATGCAATCCGGAGGGAGGTTAACCATGAAAGTTCTCTTTGCTGCCGCGGAATGTACGCCATTCGTTAAAACAGGGGGATTGGGAGAGGTCATCGGCTCGCTGCCAAAGGAACTAAAGAAAAATGGTGTGGATGCCCGGGTGATTCTCCCCAAATATGGCGCGATCGGGGAAGATTTCCGAAAACAAATGCGCCTCCTGCGGGAGTTTACGGTTCCCCTCAGCTGGCGCCAGCAATATGGGGGAATCTACGAACTGGTTTGGAACGGCATTCCTTACTATTTCATCGATAACGAATACTATTTCAAGAGGGATGCCATTTACGGCTTCGGTGGTGCTATGGATGAAGGAGAACGGTTTGCTTACTTCTCCAAAGCGGTGTTGGAATCGATTCTCCACCTGGATTGGACCCCTGACCTTCTTCATCTCCACGATTGGCAAACGGCCCTCATTCCCGTCTTTTATCATGCATTTTACCGTTATTCACCCCTCTATGAAGGAATGAAAATGATTCTTACCATTCATAATTTGAAGTACCAAGGGGTGTTCTCCTCCAACCTCCTGACCGATGTTTTAGGCATAGGATGGGAATATTTTACTCCGGATAGACTGGAATACTATGGGAATCTTAACTTCTTGAAGGGTGGAATCGCCTTTGCCGATGCCATCACCACCGTAAGCAAATCTTACGCGGAAGAGATCCAAAATCCTTATTTTGGCGAAGGACTGGATGGCTTGCTCCGGGCACGCACCTCTCGCCTCTTCGGTATCGTAAACGGCATCGACTACGATTCATACAATCCCGAAAAAGACCTTTCCCTTCCCTACCCTTACCGCGACAATCCGGAGGAGAAACAGAAAAATAAAGCGCCTGTACAAGAGAGGTTTCATCTGCCCGTGGGAAAAGAGCACATGATGGTGATCATGGTCACCCGCCTCGTGGAACAAAAAGGGATCGACTTGATCATGCGGGTTTTGCCGGAAATGATGGAAGAGGATGTACAGCTTATTATCTTCGGTTCCGGAGAAGCAAGATATGAAGGATTCTTCCGTCATGCGGAGCACTTGTATCCAGACCAGCTCCGCATACATACAAAATATGAGGATGAATTGGCCCGCCAATTATACGGTGCAGGCGATCTTCTCCTAATGCCCTCCCGCTTTGAACCCTGCGGAATCAGCCAGATGATCGCCATGCGCTACCTCACCGTACCTCTGGTGCGGGAGACGGGAGGACTAAAAGATACGGTTCAAGCTTATAATCCGGCGACCGGCGAGGGAGATGGATTTACCTTCCACGACTATAATGCCCATGAACTGTTGTACGCTTTCCGTCGAGCAACGCAATTATACAAAGACCAAGAGGCATGGGGGAAATTGTTGAAAAATCTATTAAAAAAGGATTGCAGCTGGTCTACATCCGCTCGCTCGTATAGAGAACTGTATGAGAAAGTTTTACATGGAGGTGGTTCGTAATGTTCAGAGATAAGGAGAGTTTTAAACAGGCTTTCCAGGAAAGGTTGGAAAGTTTCTATGGGAAGAGCCTGACAGAAACCACACAGTTGGAACGCTACTCTACTCTGGCCAATATGGTCAGGGAACATGTGAGCACGGATTGGATCCAAACGAACCGCCTTTATAAGAAGACAGGGGCAAAAAAGGTTTATTATATTTCCATGGAATTTCTGATGGGACGTTTGCTCCGCTCTTACCTGATCCATTTGGGCATTTATGACCTTTGCGCCGAAGGCCTGGAGGATTTGGGGATTTCCCTCAGGGCGTTGGAAGAAGAGGAGCGGGACCCCGGACTTGGAAGCGGTGGTCTAGGAAGACTGGCCGCCGATTTCCTTGATTCCATGGCCGCACTCAAACTCCCCGGTCATGCCTATGGGATCCGCTACCGAAACGGCCTTTTTGAACAAAAGATCGTGGACGGGTATCAGGTGGAGGTTCCCGACTATTGGCTGCAAGAGGGATATGATTGGGAGGTTCGCCGTTTCGATCGCTCTGTCGAGGTTCATTTCGGCGGAAAGGTATGGATGGAGAAAGTGAGGGGGCGGCTTTTCTTTCATCACGAAGGATATGAATCGGTTCTCGCCGTCCCGTACTATGTGCCGATCGTCGGATATCGAAACAAAATCGTCAATACGCTCCGTCTCTGGAGCGCAGAATCGATCTTCAAAGAGTTTAACATTAATGCGTTAAGCGAGCGGGATTATACCCGAATGATGGACTATAAACGGTCTACGGAAGCCATCTCCGGTTTCCTCTATCCTGCGGATTCCACTCTCTCAGGCAAAATTCTTCGGATCAAACAGCAATATTTCCTCGTCTCCGCCTCCCTTCAGGATTTGATCAAGCGATATAAACGAATGGGGGGGGACCTTCGCCGCCTTCCTGAGAAGATTGCCATTCACATTAATGACACACATCCCTCCCTGGCGATCCCCGAGATGATGCGCATTCTGATGGATGAAGAAGGTTTTGGCTGGGAGGAAGCCTGGAATCTGACGGTACAAACTTTTTCCTACACGAACCACACCATTCTCGCTGAAGCCTTGGAAAAATGGCCCATCGATATGATTCAAAAACTCTTGCCCCGCATCTATATGATTATCCATGAAATTAACGAACGCTTCTGCCAAGATTTATGGAAAAAACATCCGGGCGACTGGGATCGGATTCATCAGATGGCCGTGGAGGCGGACGGTCAGGTAAAGATGGCCCATCTAGCCATCGTAGGCAGTCACAGCGTAAACGGGGTTTCGGAAATTCATACCGATATTTTGAAGGAAAAGGTGATGAACCTCTTCTACCAGGAGACGCCCCAAAAGTTTAATAATAAGACCAACGGAATCTCCCATCGCCGGTGGCTCCTTACCGCCAATCCCCGATTGAGCCGACTCATCAGCGAGCAAATCGGTGGAGGCTGGATTGAGAATCCTCTAGGTTTAAATCGGCTGCTTGATGTCCTAGACAACTGCTCTTTTCTCGATGAACTGCAAAAGGTAAAACGAAAGAATAAGGAAGAATTGTCCAGCTATGTTAAGAGGAAATATGGGATCCCAATCGACCCTGCTTCCATCTTCGATGCCCATATTAAACGAATCCACGCCTATAAACGGCAGCTTCTAAATATCCTGCACGTCTTTTATCTCTATCTCCGCTTAAAAGAGGAACCGAACCGGGAAATGGTTCCCCACACCTTCCTCTTCGCAGGGAAGGCGGCTCCCAATTATTATTACGCCAAAGCGATCATTAAACTGATCCATAGCGTGGCCGACTTGGTCAATCGGGACCCGACGGTGAAAGACCGCCTGAAAGTGATTTTCCTAGAGAATTATGGAGTTACCTTGGCAGAGCGGATTATCCCTGCGGCCGATGTGAGCGAGCAAATCTCCACCGCCAGCCAAGAAGCCTCCGGGACAGGAAATATGAAGTTCATGATGAATGGAGCCATTACCATCGGCACATTGGACGGGGCCAATGTGGAGATTCTGGAAGCGGTGGGGGAAGAGAATCTCTTCCTCTTCGGCTTGAAAGCGGAAGAGGTTCTGGAGTATTACGCGAGGGGAGGGTATCAAGCCAGGGAACTTTACCGGAAAGATGACCGGATTCCCATGGTTCTCGAACCCCTCGTCAGTGGGTTTTTCCACAGCGGCTATGAGGAATTTCACGCCCTTTACCACTCCCTCATCACCGATAACGATCCCTTCTTCGTCTTAAAGGATTTTGACTCTTATGTGTCGGCCCATGAACGGCTGGAAAAAGCCTACCTTGACAGAGACCGATGGAACCGAATGAGTCTAATCCAAATCGCCCAATCCGGCAGGTTCTCAAGCGACGGAACCATCCGGAAATATGCCGATGAGATTTGGGAAATTAGATCCATAGAGGAGAGCGGACAGATTGATCAACCAACACGAAGTGATTCATGATTCACACGATCCATTATTTCGCCGTCCCTTCGGGGCTCTCCCTACCTGCGGGAAGTTAACCCTATCCATTTGGGTGAGCGTTGCCTTCCCTGCGGAACAAATACGAGTACGGATTTTTCAGGATGGAGAAAAGGAGGGGGAGGAATATCCCCTCCTTCTTGTTGAAGAAGGACTTCCCCGAGAAACGCTCCGGTGGGGGAAAAACCCCATTCCAATCGGCCCATTTTTCATCGCTTCCCGGCATGTGGAGGGGGGAAACGAGGGAAACGTTCTCGGCCGCCTTTACCAGACGGAGATCCCCCTTCCTTCCGAACCGGGGCTTCTCTGGTATTATTTTCTACTCCAGGATGGGGATCGCTGTTATTATTATGGGAACAACACCCGCGGTCAGGGAGGCATCGGAGAACTAACCGCCATGGAACCCCTGCCTTATCAGATAACGCTGTATGAGCAAGGATTTAAAACCCCCTCCTGGTTTAAGCAGGGGATTGTTTATCAGATTTTCGTCGATCGTTTTTTTAATGGGAACGAGGATGGCAGGATCCTCCATCCCAAGAGGAATGCCCTCCTCCATGCCCATTGGGAGGATGATCCCCTGTATATCCGGGATGAGCGGGGACATGTGATCCGATGGAATTTTTTCGGAGGGAATCTCCTGGGCGTTTTAAAGAAACTCCCTTACCTTAAGCAATTAGGAATTACCGCAATATACTTTAATCCCATCTTTGAATCTTCCAGCAATCATAAGTATGATACAGGGGATTATCATAAAATCGATCCCATGTATGGGGATGAGTCCCTCTTCCAAACGTTATGTCAAGCGGCGGAAAAAGAAGGGATCCGCATCATTCTGGACGGGGTCTTTAACCATACGGGAAGCGATAGCAAATATTTTAATAAAGAGGGGAATTATCCCACCTTAGGAGCATACCAATCCCCCCGGTCCCCCTACTATTCCTGGTATCGGTTTTCCCAATACCCCGATCATTACGATTCCTGGTGGGGAATTGAGAACATGCCCAGTGTAAATGAGTTGGAGCCCAGTTACCTTCATTTTATCATTGACGGCGAGGATAGTGTGCTCAGACATTGGAGCCGCGCCGGGATTAAAGGATGGCGCTTTGATGTGGCCGACGAGCTCCCGGACCTGTTCATCGAACATTTCCGTGAGGTACAAAAAGAGGTGGATCCGGAAGCCGTCCTGATTGGGGAGGTTTGGGAAGATGCCTCCAACAAAGTGAGTTACGGAAAGAGGAGAAAGTATCTTTCAGGGAGGCAGTTTGATTCCATCATGAATTACCCCCTGCGGGAAATCATGATACATTTCATGTTGGGCAAGAAGAGTGGGGAAGATACCCATCGGGCGATCATGAGCCTCTATGAAAATTATCCCCGGGAGCATTTCTTCTCCCTCCTCAATATGCTAAGTACCCATGACACGCCAAGGATTCTTACGGTGATGAAGGAAGAGATCCCTAGCCAGTATGAGGAGGACATAAGGTATGAGATCGCCTCGAGACGCCTTCGCCTCCTCATTATGTGGCAGATGACCTTTCCGGGTGTTCCTCATATTTTTTACGGGGATGAGGCGGGGCTTGAAGGAAAGCAGGATCCGGACAACCGGCGCACTTACCCTTGGGGACGGGAGAATCAAGAGATGATGGAATGGTATAAGAAAATGATTCGGTTAAGGCAAAGTCTTCCCCCTCTTTTTGAAGGAGATTGGCATTCCCTCTCGTTGGGGGAGGATCTCTACGGCTATAACTGGAATTTCAAGGGGTATCCCCAGTCTCTCCTTGTAGTTCTCAACCGAAGTCTTTCCCAAGAAGAGCAGATTTCTATCCTTCCTTCTCATCCCCGTCCGCTTATGGTCATCAACTTGCTTACGGGAGAGAGATTTACGTTAGAGGAAGGGGATCTGACCCTCACCCTTTCTCCCTTAGAAGGGAAGCTCCTTTTATTCCAATGGAAATAATTGAATGTCCACAATCTACCTTTGGTGAGGAACAATAGCACTTCCGAATGATCAAGATTCGGCATATTTTCTCTTTTCAACAAAGTAGAGATATCCGTTCAAAAGTAAAGCCGAAATTTGTGCCGCGGATATAAAGAGGATAATTCCCACCCAATGAAATAGGCTGAACAGGATCCCTCCCGTGGAGCCCATCAAACCGGATCCCACATAATAGAAAAGAAGGTAAAGAGAGGAGGCTTGGGCTTTATCGACGACGGCTATTTTACCCACCCAGCCGCTGGCCACCGCGTGGCCGGCAAAGAATCCAAAGGTAAAGAGGGCTAACCCGAAGAGAATCACCCAAAGTACCGGCAGGAGGGTAAGCAATGCCCCCACCAACATCAAGAGAAGGCTTAAGGCTAGCGTTATCCCCCTTCCATGACGATCGGCCAGCCTTCCCATCCAGACGGCGCTAAATGTACCGACCAAGTAAACGATGAAGATCCATCCCATCGCCGTTTGGCTTAAGTTGTAGGGCGGCTTCATCAAGAGAAAACCGATATAGTTATACAAGGTGACGAAACTCCCCATGAGAAAAAAGGAAATGATAAACAGGCTGAGCAGGGTTGGAGTGCGCAGATGATGAAGGAAAGAAAAACCCATCTGCCGCAAGGACATGGGATGGGGTTTAAAATGAAGCGAATTGGGCAGTCCATAGAGAAAATAGAGACTGCACAAGATGCTTATCATGCCTATCGTTACAACCGCTGCTTGCCAGGAAAAATAGTCGGTCACCATCCCCGTAATGATGCGCCCCGACATCCCTCCGATGGAGGTGCCACTTACATAAAGACCCATGGCCGCGCCCAAGCTGTAAGGATGGAACTCCTCCCCCACATACGCCATCGCAATGGCGGGAAGGCCTGCCAATACAATCCCTTGCAACACCCGAAGAACCAAAAGAGAGGTGAAGTTCGGGGTAAAAGCGCTAAGAAGCGCAACCAGTGAGGAGGCGAAGAGGGCAAAGGCCATGACCGGTTTTCTGCCCACCCGTTCGGAAAGGGGGGCGATCCCTAACATAGCGAAGGCCAAAGCCGTGGTGGAGAGGGATAAACTTAGACTGGCCACCGCCGGTGAAACATGAAACCGTTCGGCAAAGACGGGAAGAAGGGGCTGCGTGTAGTACAAGGTGGAGAAGGTGACAAACCCTCCGGCAAAAAGGGCGGTGCTCGCTTTCCAAAAATCGGGGGTTCCTTTTTCAATATAGGACATCGATCTCTCTCCTTAAATACACCTATCTTTTTCTACTTTTTTCTATCATGATACCACTTCTCCCTTGGGTAAGAAACCTTCTTGCATCAAAAAGAAAGGAAAAAGAGTCCTTTCAAACCGAACCGAAAACTTCATGGTCCATTAAGATAAAACCCGGCATAAAAGGGAGGTTCAAAAAAATATCCCTTCCTAAGAAATTCCTCCGCATTGCCAAATTCTTATTGTTCTCCGTAAATGAGTGAGTACTCACTTTACTCATTGATTCGATGAAAGTATAATGGAGTTAAAGAGTGGAAGAGTACTCACATGCTGACAAAGGAGGATGGACCGATGAGTGAGGCGGCGATTACCGTGGAAGAGGTGACGCGACAGTTCGGAAAGAAGAAGATCCTTCAGGATATTACCCTGTCCGTAAATCATGGGGAAATCTTCGGGTTCTTGGGCCCTTCCGGTGCAGGAAAAACATCCTTGGTGAAGCTGATTGCCGGGATCGACATCCCTACCCGGGGGGAAGTTCTGGTTTTGGGCAAAAAAATGCCTTCCCTGGAGATGATGAAACGAATCGGGTACATGGCCCAGTCCGATGCCCTGTATGGAGAACTAACCGCATTCGAAAACCTTGATTTTTTCGCCTCTCTGTATCGATTAAAGGGGAGCAGAAAGAAAAAGCGCATTCATGAGGTGATGGAGATCGTAAACTTAGAGGACCATATGAAGAAATTGGTGTCCGCCTACTCCGGCGGAATGAAACGACGCCTCTCCCTGGCCATCGCCCTTCTTCACTCTCCGGAGATTTTACTCCTGGATGAACCAACCGTTGGAATCGATCCGATCCTGAGGCAATCGATCTGGGAGGAACTAAAACGGTTGAGCCAGGAAGGGACCACCATATTCATGACTACCCACGTCATGGATGAAGCGGAGAAATGCACCCGTCTAGGGATGATCCGGGATGGACGCTTGATTGCGACCGGTTCGCCCAAAGAACTAAAAGAAGAGACGGAAAGTAAAAGCCTGGAAGAGGCCTTTCTCCAATACGGAGGTGCTCTGAGATGAGAATCTACGCCATTGTCGTGCGCATACTACGTCAATTTTGGCATGATAAACGTTCCCTCGCCCTGATGTTTCTCGCTCCTATGTTGATCCTATGGATGCTCTATCTCGTCTTTAATGGAGATACCTATGTCCCTAAAATCGGCGTGGTGGATCTTCCGGATCAAATCTTGGATCCATTCGTAAAAGAAGAAGCCAACATCACCTCATACACCTTCGATGAAGGAGAAAAAGCCCTTGAGAACCAAAAGATCGATGCCCTCTTTTTCATGGAAGGGAGCACCCTTCATGTAAAATTGGAGGGGAGTAACCCCTCGAAAAATCAGGCCGTTCTTCTCCTCGTGCAAAAAGGGATGGAGGATCTAAAAACGACACTTGCTGAGAAACTGCCAAAAGGGAACCCGCTATCCTCTCAGCCGTCTTTAAACTTAACTCCTCCCGTCATCTCCTACCTTTATGGTTCCGAGGACATGAAATCGTTCGATAATTTTGGCCCTGTCCTTCTCGGGTTTTTCTCTTTCTTCTTCGTCTTCCTGCTTTCCGGTATCGCATTCTTGAAGGAGAGAACCAGCGGAACGTTGGAACGTCTTCTCGCCACCCCCATAAAACGCTGGGAGATCGTGGTGGGCTACGTGCTTGGGTTCGGGATCTTTACCACCCTGCAGGCAACCTTAATCACCTGGTTTGCGGTGATTGTTTTAAAGATGATGATGGTGGGCTCTTTCTGGTATCTGCTGTTAACCGTCCTTCTCCTGGCCATGACCGCCCTCACGCTGGGGACCTTTCTTTCCGCTTTCGCCAATACGGAGTTTCAAATGATTCAGTTTATCCCCCTTGTCATCGTGCCGCAGGTCTTCTTTTCCGGTTTATTTGATCTGGATAATATGGTGGAATGGATGCGGAAATTAAGTGTGGTCATGCCTCTCACCTATGGAGCGGATGCTCTCCGGGACGTGATGATCCGGGGAAAGGGTTGGGAGGCCATCTCCGTCGATCTCCTGATCCTCTTTACCCTTTCCCTCTTCTTCATCCTGGCCAACATCTTCGCATTGAGAAAACACAGAAAGATTTAGGGTTATGCGCATGAATAAAAAAAGGAAAGGAGAGAAGGGCGTTTTTCTCCTCCCATCCGAACACCTCCTATGACCGTAAGCCGTTCAGGAGCAAATGAACGAGATTCCGGAACCGAACCGGATGGGAGGGAGATTCACGCCTGCCTGGGATGAAAGAGGAAATTGCTGATTGGCTAAACATGATGGATCAAGAATACCAAAAAGAAGAGAAGATGACGGAAAAACAGCTCAAAATTCTCCATGCGGCGATCGAGATCTTCTCGGAGAAAGGGTACGCCTCTACCTCTACCAGCGAAATTGCAAAGAAAGCCGGTGTGGCGGAGGGTACGATCTTTCGGCATTATAAGACGAAGGCGGATCTACTCAATGCGATCGTTATTCCTACATTGGTGAAATTGTTGACTCCGTTTGTTTTGCTTGGAGTAAGGAAGATCTTCCAGGATCCCTACGAACGTTTCGAGGATTTTATCAAGGCTTTTATTACCGACCGTATAAAGTTTGCCAAAAAAAATGAAAAACTCCTCCGCATTTTAATTCAAGAGCTTCCTTTTCAATCGGAATTAAAAAAAGCGATCAAAGAGAATGTCGGAAAAGAAGTGATCAATTTGTTGGGAAAAATGATCGATCATTTTAAAAAAGAAGGCCAGATTCGCGATCTTCCTACTTATGCCATCATCCGCCACAATGCTTCGGTGGGCATCGGATATATACTTACGCATCTCTATATTATTCCAGAAAACGAGTGGGATGAGGAGAAGGAAACGGAAATCGTCATCGATCTCCTCATGCACGGATTGGCACCCAGGAAGGAAGAATAGCTTATCGCCCATCATCTCTTTGACCGGGACGCCCATTCCTCTACGATCTGCCTATGATTTGCCGCATCGGGGAGGGGACACCCCCCTCCTTCACCAAAAATGTGAAGATACCCTCTTAGGAATGAACCCCGACCACCTTTTCTTTTCTCTAAGATAGGCTGGAATTTTGGCCCTCCGGAAATGGAAAAATCACTCGATCCACAATCTGCGGAAATCCACCAACCCGAAAGACTCAAAACAGATATCCTGGAACAGGGGATGGAAAGTCCAGCTTTTCATGGGATGGTGCAGGAACAGGATGAGGTGATTCTCCCGCATATAATTTTCCACCTTGTCCATCCATAATTCCCGCCTCTTGCGGTCGGTTTCCCGCTTCATTTCCTCCAGCCATTCCCCAATGCGGGCCAAATGCTCCGGAGCCAGAAATCTACGAAATAATAAGGCATTATTATAAAACGCGGTCAAGAAAGAGAGATGGAGATCGGTGGAAGCTACTTCTCCCAACGTGGCCAGATCGGCTTCCCGGTCCAGATCCGACGCGTAGAGTTGATCCATCGTAAAAGGGATGAGCCGCATATGAATCCCTTCCGACTTCGCTTCGGACCGGATCCACTCCGCTTCTTCCTTCGCATTGGGGTGATTTAAGAAGTACAGGGTGAGGGTTTCCCCTTGATAGCCGGAGGCCGAAAGCAAAGGTTTTACATACTTCCGGTCTTTGACCGGCGGTTTCGATTTCCAGGGAAAGAAGCTTGAGGCCTCCACCAGATCCTTTCTCCCCAGATCCTTCCACATCTTCTTCATATCGATGAGATGAAAGAGCGCCTCGCGGAACAGCCGGTTTCGGACAATGGTGGGCCTGTTAAAGTTAAAGGCAAGAAAGCGGAATCCGTTTTCCACATGTTTTTTTTGTATCGGTTCGCTCTCTGCCGGAGACAGGTTCCGTTTTTTCCCCTCTGCCTGATACGTAACCCCCCTGACGGTTTCTTCCGGGACACGCCAGATTTCGATTTCATCCAGATAAGGCCTCCCCAAAAAATAATAATCAAAGGCCTCCAGAACCAGTTTCTGATCATCCCATTCCTTTAACTTGTATGGCCCCGTGCCGATCCAATGATGCGGGTCAAAAGGAGAATCTGCAGGCAAGATGGCGAGGTTGATCGAGCTTACGACGCGAAGAAAGAAAGGATTCGGCTCACGAAGATGAAAGCGGACGATAAACGGTGAAGGGCATTCGATATGGGAGAGATCCTGGACGAACCAATGGTACGGGGAAAAAGCGGTCTTAAACCTCTCAAACGTAAATTTCACATCTTCGCTCGTCAAGGTGCGGTGATGATGGAATAAAACCCCCTTTCTCAGATAAAAGGTCCAGACCCTGTACGTATCATCCGCTTTCCAGTGGTGGGCGATATGTGGAACAACGGCATCTTCCTCCGGTTTGTACATCACCAGAGAATCGCCCAACTGGTGAATGATATGGCTCTCAAAAGTGACGGAGCAGTACAGCGGGTCAAGGGTGGTAATCTCCCTCGAAATCATGGTCCTCAAGACATCCTTTGTTTCACTGGGGGAATGGAACCCAAAGAGTAATTGGAGATCTTTCGAAGCCTTGGCCACCCACAATTTAGGAATCGGAAGTTGCAACAAATGCATAATATTTTCCAATTGATCGTCCTGAATAGATCGATGAACCTCCCGTTCCACTTCCTGTTGAAAAGAATTTTTGAATATCGCCACCGACGGGTTTCCCCTGCCTGATCCGGGCCGGTAGATCAACTGTCCTTCCTCTTCAAATTTTTTGAGCTTTCTCTTCACGTTTTTTGCCGTACAATGCCATACATTTTCAAGCTCACTTATTTTAAATGTGGCGGTTAGGCGCCGTTCTCTCGGATAGAGAAAAGCTCGCAGTTGAAAATAAGAGAGGTCTTTCATGGAATCCCTCCTAAAAGGGGACATGATTCTTTTCATTATACCCTTTTTATCCCCTTTTTTCTATTGTAAAAATAGATGGAGGAGGAATTCACCCCATGTTTAGAGAACTGCACCCCAATATTCGCATTCGTATCATCATTTCGTTTTTAAGCCGCGTGGTGGGCTCCATGATCTTCCCTTTTATGGCCATCTATTTTACCCGGGAGATGAACGCCGGTCTTGCGGGAATATTACTGATGGCGAACGTCTTAATTCAATTTGCGGCCAGTTTGTATGGGGGGTATCTGGCCGATACCCTGGGGCGGAAACGCATGATGGTGCTGGGGGAATGGATGAAAATTTTCGGCTTTTTAGGAATGGTCGCAGCCAACTCTCCGTGGTGGATATCCCCTTGGACCACCTTCTTCATGTTGGCGATCGTCGGAGTCTCCTCCGGTTTGGAGAACCCGGCCGCCGAAGCGATGCTGATTGATGTCAGCACGAAAGAGACGCGGGCTTTCATGTATTCGATCAACTATTGGGCGGTCAACTTATCCATCATGCTCGGATTAATGATCGGCGGATGGTTGTTTAAAAGCCATTTCTTTGAATTGCTTCTGGCTTTGTTCCTCATCTCCCTGATCACCTTGTGGATGACGATCGCCCTGATTCAGGAAACCTATACCCCCGATCCCGCCGCTTCCCGTTCAAAACCGTTGGGCGTGATACCGCTCCTCCAAAGTTATAAAACGGTGATCGGTGATTTGCCTTTTGTCTGGTTTACGTTGGGAGGCATCGCCGTATTGTCGATTGAGTTCCAACGAAACAATTTTATTTCGGTAAGGCTTGCCCAGGAATTTATCCCCAGGACCATTGGCTTATGGGGCAATCTTCAATTTGAGGTGGACGGGGTTAAGCTATTAAGCCTGTTAACCGTGGAAAACACGATCATGATCGTTCTGTTCACCGCCGTAGTGGCCAAATGGATCCGCAACAAAAAGGAGCAGCCGATCATGTATCTTGGCTATTTGTTATTTGGAGCGGGGTATGCCTTTTTGGCCTTTTCCAATCATGTGCTCGGCTTGTTTATTGCCGTATTCGTCTTATCTGTGGGAGAACTCCTTTATGTGCCGACCCGGCAGTCCATCCTGGCGGAGATTGTGGACGATTCCCGCCGTGGAGCCTATATGGCCTTTAACGGTTTTGTCTACCAAATCGGCAAGATCATAGGAGCCCTGGGGATTATTCTCGGTGAGGCGATCGGTGGATATGGGATGGGCTTGCTCTATCTCTGTTTCGCCATCTTAGGGATCCTCTTTTCCCGATGGGGGATCCGGCAGCGGGTAAAAAAGGAAGCGATCAATGCACCGGCAAAATCTGAAATATAAAATCTTTTGTCACCCGCCTCTTACTGAAAGAAAAAACCCTCGTTAATTCCAGGAAATCCTGGGAATCATCAATTAGGTTCTGGGACGCCGGCTTTTAAGGGGAGCATTCGTTATTGGTGATATGGTTGAGATAAATACCCAAATGGTTAACGTTAAAGCCAAGTGCTCATCTCGTAAATATGGAAATCAAAATTTGCGCAAATTATATTGACAATTTCATTTCATGCAAATATTATTATCTTTGAACTAAATTGGGGCTCACAATCACCTACATGTTGAGCCCCCCTTTATTTGAAACTGAGGAGTGAAATGAATGACATTCCGGTTTCTTAATCCCAAAGGAAAAAGAAAACGGTTTTATCTGCTGGTCGTTGGATTTTTTTTACTTTCTTCGTTCATTTCCTCCTGTGATTTTGGTCAAACAGAGACGATCAAACGGGTGGTTGATGAACTTTCATCGGATACATACCAGGGAAGGCTGGTGGGGACACCGGGAAATGAAAAAGCCCAAGAATGGATCATCTCCCGGATGAAAACTACCCAATTCCTTCCTCTGAACGGAAACTATCTCCACGAATATACGCAATTTGTCCCTAATCTAAATGCCAAACCGGAGTTATGGTTTTCAGGAATCAAATCGGAGATTTCCCTTCAGCCCCTCTATTTCACCAATCAAGAAGAATTTACCGGTACGCTCTCCTCGGAGATTCAACATCCCTCTTCGCCAATTATTCTTCTTGCTGAGAATCCCCTTTCCATTGACTGGTCGAATGACCGCATCATCGCGGTGATCGAAAAATCGAATCTCTCTCGTCGGGAAGCATTTGACGTCTCTATTCATGAAAAGCCCAGGTTTCAGGTGAGCGAAGAAGATTATCAAAGTCTTCTTTCCCATCAGGGTTCAGAAGTTCAGATTCAGTGGAATCATTCCGTACGGCAAGAGCGTACCGCAAATCTGGTCATGCATAATCCCTTCGACGGGAAAAAGATAAAACGGATTTTTGTTCTGGGCGCCCACTTTGATCATATTGGGAAAAGGGGGAATCTGACTTATCCGGGAGCCGTCGATAACGCATCCGGGATCGCCGCTTTGCTGGATGTGAGCCAAAAAATCGATCCGGCGAAGATCCCGGATGATGCGGCGCTCTTTATCGTAGGATTTAACGGGGAGGAGACAGGCCTAGACGGCTCGCGTGCCTTTGCAGCATGGCTAAAGGAGAAATATCATCTGCCGGTCTTTGCGATCGTCTTTGATATCCTTGGCATAAAAGGCGAGAGCAAATTAAGCCTTACGGGGAGCGAGTCGTTCAAATCGATCATTTCTAACTCTTTGGAGAAGAAGGGGTTTAAGATCAATCAAGAATTGGATGTATCGAGCGATCATGACTCATTTATCCAATTGGGGGAAGAGGGCGTGTTACTGACGGACTGGAATGAGGAATATATGAATCAATATTATCAGACGCCGTCGGATCGACCCGACCTCATCGATTCGACGCGTTTGCAATCGATTTCTACGGCAATGGCAGCAACTCTGGAAGAATTATTTCAGCAGGATCACATCGCTTCCCCACAAATGGTAAAACCTTCCCAAGCATCGGAACCCGGCTTGCCGGAAGAGGACGTAGTGAAAACCGCAATTGATCTCCTAAAGGAAAAAGATCGCTGGAAATATCCTCTCATTTCCCATCCGGAATATAAAGTAAAAGATATTCGAGGCTATACGGATGAGAAAGGGGAACTGAACAGGATTGAATACAGCTTTCTCCTTGCCGCGCTTCAAAAGAAAGATGCGGATTCGTCTTTAGCGAAAGAGATTTCCGTCACCGTCTTTCCTGTGCCTGAAGAGATAGAACCGGAGCAATTTCTCCAAATGGTAAAGGGGGAAAATTTGAAAGAGAAAGGAGCTGTCGAGCTGTTTAAAAAGAAAACTCCCTATTATACCTTGGAAGCGGAGGGATATACTTTCTATCGAATTTACGCATTGATCCATTTTGACGGAAAAAACGATCTATGCGAAATCGATACCCCATTAACGAAGGTGGGTGACCAGGTGACGGTCGTAGGAGAGGAAGATTTCTTAAAATTTGTTGCAGGGCTAGATATGACCGAATGAATTGTAATAGCATTTCCACATAAACCGTATAAATCACAATAACAAATAGGATAGCGGCTAGGATAGCGGCGAAAAAAGCGAAGAAATCCAAAGATCAACCCGATTCATGATAATATAGTAAAGAAATGGTGCCAAACACGGTCATGGTACGAAACACAACTGAATGCTTTTGCTTTATTCATATTCAATTAATTAACGAGGTGATTTCTTACTATTACCTTTATCGTTCCGCAGCACAAAATCCGCAGCATGTGCCGAACAGGGGCGGCCATGCTTGCCGGAACGAAAGCCGTGTAAGACCTTTTTCGTTCAATGACAAAGTAAACCATACCAAAACAGAGACGGATTAAATGTATAAATGTTCCAACAAGGGCATATATTATACTCGTACCCGGAAAATGAAACTTTATTGCCGCTTGTGGGAACCTGCACATCCTCTGGGAATGCTGCTCTTCATCCATGCTGCAGGGGAACATTCAGGAAAATATTTTCATATAGGGATGGAAAGTTGACATCGGAATATTGCGTTCATTTAGTCAATTCCGATGTGATCGAGCAATTTACCGGAAGCATTATCTCTGCAGATAAAGAACGCTCCGTATTTCCCAAAGGAAAACATCAGCTTCTGCATGAAAGCGAAGTGCTCCGGCATATTTTTCATTGGTTAGATGCCCGCTGATGAGGACAAGATGCACAATCGTCAAACCTTACAACTTTTTCAAGGGTGGTTCCGTTGCATTCCTTGCGGTTTCATTTTACCATTCCCCGGTATATATTTGGCAAGACGATGGGCAGGTTATTTCCCTCGCTCCTTTGGAATTCCGGTTTATCCTGTTTAAAGTATCAGCAAATGCCTGATCCTGTGCTTCCAAATGACCATTGGGTTAAGATTAAAGTGACCTACGGCGGCATTTGCGGCAGTGATTTGCATCTAATTCATTTGCATGACAGCCCGTCCACCTCTCCCTTCGCTTCCTTTCCGTTTACCATCGGGCACGAAACTGTTGGGAGGATCAGTGAGGTCGGACTGGCTGTAAAGAATCTTCAAGTGGGCGACCGCGTGACGGTTGATCCGGTTTTGTCCTGCATGGTTAGAGGACTTCCCAATCCATGCGAAGCATGTCGGCGCGGTGATTACAGTCTTTGCAGCCACATGACTGACGGTGATATCGCACCAGGTCTAATGATCGGCGCCTGTCGGGATACGGGAGGAAGCTGGAGCACTTATCTTGTTGCACACCAAAGCCAAGTCTTAAAGTTGCCTGATGAGATCAACGATTTGAACGGCGTCTTGATCGAACCCTTTAGTTGTGCGCTACATGGTGTCATGCGCAACCCGCCAAGAGATGACGATACCGTTCTTGTTGTAGGCGCCGGAACGATTGGCATCTGTGTAGTAGCCGCCCTTCGTGCACTGGATATTGCATGTAAAATCGTTGTTGTATCCAAATACGATGTTCAGACGAAATTAGCCCTTCACTATGGCGCTGATGAAGTCATTGGTTTGAAGGGAAAAGATTACAAAAGTATTTATGAAATTGCCGAAGCTCTAAAGGCAAGGGTGTTAAAACCGGTCATCGGACCCCCCGTCATTCAGGGAGGAGCTCATATCGTTTATGAATGCGTAGGAAACAGCCGAAGCGTCCATGATGCGCTGCGCTTTGCCCAAAGCGGAGGCAAGGTGGTTCTTCTAGGCTTGGCCGGAATTCTGGACCACATCGACTGGACAACGGTTTGGCTGAATGAATTGGATGTCAGGGGAAGTTTTGCATATAGTACGGAGGAGTTCAACGGAAAACGGATGAGAACCATGCAGATTGCCATAGAGTTAATGAAGTTGGGAAAGGTGGACTTGTCCCCTTTGATCACTCATCGGTTTCCCCTTGAAAAATATAAAGACGCTTTGTCCACAGTTGTAAACAAAGGCAAAGAAGCTTGTTTGAAGGCGGTGTTCGAACCTTAGAACAGATGCAGGTATGGGATGTCAGGAGGGAATATGAAATGGAGAGTTTTACTATTTATGGAAGTTACAACAGTTCCTTTCTTGAGCGGTTGGCGCAGGGGATAAAAAACAAGTTTCAATCGGAAGGGTATCGGTATTACTCCGAACCGATTGATCACATCCGGTTGGTATTCAACTTCATTGACCCCGACCATCCCCGGCCCTTTCGCAGGAAAGCACAAGCTACTTTTGTCGTTTCCATTATGGAAGGTCATAAAACAGAGGAACCGGTATTAAAATCCGCTTATCCTTATCTGGTCCGTTCGCTGTCCAACCATCTGGTCTACATATGTCACGATCATGAAAATACCGATGTCTATTTTATTACCCCTGAGCAGGGATGCTACAAAATTAAATATCATCCGGGCGAAGAAGATTCCTTTTACCGTAAGTTCTATGAAAGGCTTGATCCGCTCGCATCTTCGCAGCTTGTGATCAATAATCAGTTTTACGATGATTTGCCTGAACAACTGTGGAAGGGGGACGAGAACACAGAAAAACTGAGCAAGGCCGGAAAACGGTTGGATCAAATGAATTTACTTCCGGCTCCCTTTCCCATTCAAGAATATTTATCTTCCCGCGATCTCAAGCATTTAAAAAGGCTTTACGGCATCGGAGGTTTAAGCTATGGAAATCTGAGCAGCCGGAAAGATAACCGCAGCTTTTGGATGAGTGCCGCGGGGTGCAATAAGGCGAATTTGAAAAAAATCGGTCAAGATATTCTGCTGGTAAAGGGGTATGATTCCGATTCAAAAGCGATGCAAATCAGTGTTCCTTCAAATCTTACTCCCAATCGGGTATCCGTCGATGCGATTGAACATTGGATGATTTATTCCGAGCATCCGGACGTCGGCGCCATAATTCATATCCACGCATGGATCGATGGGGTCAAGGCAACGGAAATCAATTATCCCTGCGGTACCATTCAACTCGCTCAGACCGTGGCAGAATTGATTAAACAAGAACCTGAACCTGCCAGAGCGATCATCGGTTTGAAGAATCACGGCCTCACCATCACAGGCCCTGATTTGGACGATATTTTCGAACGGATTGAAGGCCGGGTTATGCCTCAGGTTCCGATGGTTTAAACAGAGTACGGAGATGCTGGTTCGATAGAACCTTTTTCATAATTCCATCGGATCGATTCGATATCAGATAAAATCATCCAACATCACTTTCCTTTTTTTGCGATCATGGTTTCTGCTCATTGACCATTTTTTTTGCTAGCTCTCTTGCGAGTCGGATAAATTCGTCATGAGTGATCTCGCCATCGAAGCTCTTTGAAACGATTTCTTCTTCCTCTTTTGTGAGGTATAACCCCTCCATCGCCAGACTCGCTTTCGCATTTTCCATCGCCTTCTTGAGATCAAATTTCATCCCGTTTCACTCCTTGCCGAAGTCTCTCTACTCCCGATCCAGCGCCCGGTATTGGATCGCTTCCGCCACATGGTGGGGATGGATCATGTCGCTCTCCTCCAGGTCGGCGATGGTGCGCGCCACCTTCAGGATGCGGGCATGGGCCCGGGCGGATAAGCCCATCTCCTCAAAGGCGTTCCGGAGGAGTCGCTCCCCTTCCCGATCCAGGCGAGCATATCGTTCGATCTCCCTTGCCCCCATCTGTGCGTTAAAAAGAATCTTCATCCCCCGATACCGTTCCCGTTGTATCTCTAAGGCCCTCATCACCCGTGCCCGTATCTCCCGGGAAGATTCCCCTTCCTCCTTCTTCTCAAAGACTTCATAATGCACCCGTGGAACCTCCAAATGAATATCGATCCGATCCATGAGCGGTCCGGAGAGCCGCCCCCGATAACGATGCACCTGGGTGGAACTGCAGGTACAGCTTCTTTCCCCATCCTCGAATCCGTAGAAACCGCACGGACAACCGTGCATGGAATAACTCAGATATTTTTGTAACCCGTGAGACAAGTTTGACTACAACGAAATGCGTTTTAAATGCCGATACACCCGGAAAAAGATTGCGAAAGGCAAGGCTTGAAAAGAACATGACGCACCGCGAACTGTCTGATGCTACCGGATTGTCCGTCACAGCTATTAGTAATCTCGAAAGGGATAGATTTAAACCCACCATGCCGAATCTCCGTAAGCTATCCACTGTATTAGGCGTGCCGATTTCCTATCTTGGGTGCTTTGAAACCCTGCCTGAAAATACGCTTGGTGAGCGGATCAGGAAAGCACGGTTGTATCACGGGTATTCCAAGAAAGAGTTTGCAGAGATCATAGGGGTGGATGTTAAGTCTATTCAATCTTGGGAAAAGGATTTGCGCATACCGATAGATGAGTATCTATCCAAAATCAGAGAATATTTTGTGATATTGGATCGGCCATTTCAATAGATTTTTTATCCGCATCCCATCGAATATATCCTTTTTGTTGCAGGCTTTCCAACGCATTCAAAATTTTTTCCATACTTCTCCCTGTACGGTACTGTAGTTCTATAGCGGAGGGAAAACGGCCTTTAATCCGAAAGATATTTCGGATGACGATGAGTATCTTTCTTTCTGTATCGGTTAACATTATTTATTCCTCTTTCACAATGGAAATGATCCGATCCTGAAACAAAATCTGGGCAGAATATCCTTCCGTGGTGCTCACCTTCACAACATCCCCTACAAACAAAATTTGGGCGGCAACTTTCATCCCGACGAGCACGATTACTCGTCCCATTCCTTCTCCTTCAAACACCAGTATTTCTCCGTTAATTTTGGTGCCGATCTTCCAGTTAAATGCTTTGGTTTCTCTTTCGTTTCCATACATAACAATCCCCTCCACTTCAGTATTCGTTAGATACTATCCAATATCCTGCTTTATTTGGGACGGGGGTTTAATTATCGTAATTGTCCTCGGAAGAGAGGGTTCATATGTGATTATCCCCTTTTTCTTAAGCCTTTCTAGGTGCCCATGTACAGTGCTGGACGAACTCAACCCCACCATCTCCCCGATTTCCCGTACTGTTGGCGGGTAGTTATGTTTTTCGATGTACGTTTGGATAGCTAGCAAGACTTCCTGCTGCTTAGCGGTTAAATTCTGTTTTGTTGTGCGCATGGTAACCCTCCTATGCAGAACGTTTGTTTTCATTATAGATTATTTTTTCACAAATTGCAATCTACATCTTCTCCAACGCCCTCATCTGTTCTTCGTGTGAAGGATCGATGTAGATCGCCGTTGTCTGGATGTTCTCATGTCGTGCCAAACGCCGTATTGTCTCTATGTTCACACCTGCATTCGCCAGGTTCTTGCAAAAAGAGTGGCGGAAACGGTGTGGTGTGATCTTCTCCATGCCAGCGAGTCCGGCGTATTTGTTGAGCATAACCTGAATTCCCCTTGCCGTGAATTTCCCGGAGCGTTCCGATACAAAAAGATATGGAGAAGATCCCTTTGGATGAGTGGAACGGATTTTGAGCCACTTCTTCAAGTTTCTGCTGTATTTTTTAATCAGTACAACCGTCGCATACTGTCCTCCTTTTCCTTCCCGGATGGTAACAATAATGTCTCCATCTATTTTCACATCCTCGACCTTCAAATCCACCACTTCGGATACCCGAAGGCCTGCATATAGCATGAGATCAATAATGGCTAGATTCCTAATCCTCTTCCATTCGTTCTTCTCTAATTCCACGTAACTGATGTAACGTTCTTGCTCCTCTTTTGTAAGCCATTTGGGCACCCCCTTCTCTCCCATCTGGTCCGCTAATCGTACCTTTTGAATCTTGATTCTTACCATGGGATTATCTTCAACAACTCCCGTTTCCACCAGATATGCAAAAAAGGTTTTCAGTGACGCTATGGCTTTATTAACCGTCGCTTTCTTTCGATTTAAGGTATGAGTTAAGTATGATAAATACTCTTTAACCGTGATCGGCTTGATCGAATCAATAGTTACCTCTCCCTCGGTATCCTTAATCCATACCATAAACTGTGTGAGAACCGTCTTGTATGCGGCAATGGTTTTTACGTCCTTTCCTTCGTTATGAGACCACTCAAGGAATTCTTTTACAATCGAATGGGTTTCCATACTATCCCTCCCGAATATTAAGGGTATTCTACGAAGTGTAAAACACAGAGGTAAAAATGGATTCTACGAATAATTAAAAGGTGATTTGTTAGGATTGTTCTAAGACGGTATGTTCTGCGAACAAAAAAATACCCCTCACTTTTTTAGGCGAGGGGGGTCTCATCAAATCGCATCAAGAATAATCTTTGATTCGATCTCCTTGGCGAGCTCGTCTGCTGCTCCGAAATCTTCTTTTTCGATTAAAGCAATCATCCTTACGGCTTCTTCCTGGAAACCTTTTTTCGCGGAAATTGCCACCATCCTAATATATTTCAGGTCCGGAGCGTTTTTGGGACGGAGATAGTATATGAGATTATGGTTTCCCAAGCTATCTGTAAATACATATACGGGTTGGTATACCATTCCTTCTTTTATTGCCCGTTTGATCATGTTGTTTAATGACTGCATCACTTTTCTTTCATAATCCAATCTTACACACACTTCTTTTATGATTTCATAACTGTACAAACCTCTGGGACTAGACATCTTTTCGAACATTTTCTTCTGCCATGATCCGCGAGCTATTTTCCCCATATCATCCCCTCCGAATCAAATCGCATCAAGAATCATCTTAGACTCAATCTTCTTCGCAAGTTCATCCGCGCCTTCCAAGTCTTCTTTTTCGATTAAAGCGATCATCTTAAAGGCTTCCTCCCACAAACTTTTTTTCACGTAAATTGAAACCATCCTAATATACGGAATATCTTTAGCATTTTGAGGACGGATATAGTGAAGAAGCTCATAGTTTTTCATATCATCTTTAATTAAATATACTGGATATACTGGGTTGTATACCCATCCTTCTTTTATTGCCCGTATGATCATATTGCTTAGTGAATGTATTTTTTTTTCGTAGACCCGCATCGGGATTACTTTGCCAGATTTTGTTGTAGACAGTTCTTTTAAGATTTCTGAACTGTACAAACCTCTAGGACTAGACATCTTTTCGAACATTTTCCTCTGCCATGATCCGCGAGCTATTTTTCCCATATCATCCCCTCCAAATCAAATCACTTCAAGGATCATTTCAGCTTCAATATCTTCTAACAGTTGTTCCGCCGATGCCAATTCACCTTTGGCTATTAAAACCAATACATTCTCGCTTTTCCTCAGATATTTTTCGTCCTGGTGTCGAAGTTTCCACCTAATAGATTTTATAAAAACTGGGGTAGCTTTGTTAAGAATTGGAATATCAGGAGAATCCGGACGCCTTAAATAGTGAACGGAATACTCCACTATTTTTTGTTGCCTAGGATATATGTGAACTTGTGGATAGGGGATTCTTAGATATATCCATCCCCTTTTTTGAGCACGCTCGATTAGTTTCTTGAACTTTCGAGAATTAGAAAAGAAAGTTTCACCCCAATATGGTTCATCCCAATCAAATTCCGCCAAGCCATAAGGACTTGTTAATTTTTTGAACACTTTCTTCTGCCAAGGTTGCCAAAGCAGCCACAAATTAATCCTCATTGTTTTACCTCCTATTTCTTATTTTCTTATATCGAAGCCTGGATCAGCAGAGCTTCGATCTTTTTCATGGCGTCTTTTCCGTATGGTACGCGCTTGACTTTTACAAACTCCCTAAATGCCCGGCGGGCATAAAAAGTGTCCATACCGACTTCATATTTTCCGTATGGTGTATAAAGAATGTGCTTTTCAGTTGTGCCAACCAGAAGAAACGGTTCATCAAAGTCGATGAACTCGATATGGACATATCGATGATAATAGTCAGACTTCAAAATCTCCTTCAATTCATCGACATCAATCCCGCATTTTGCAGCTTTAAGAAGTTTTTGCCTCTTTTCTCTGTATTCAAGATAATTTTTTAACCGAAGAACACGTTCTGGACCAATCATTAAGATCAGAACATCTTTTAGCCTCCATAAAAGATCAAGATCGATCGTTTTTCCCTTTATTTTTTTTCTTGTATTGGATCTTACCTGTGAACCTTTACTCCACCCGGCACTAGTGTACACAAGAACTTTCATGGCAACCACTTCTTTTCTGTGGATGAAGGAAATCTGTACGAATAATCCATCTTTTTGATTACTATCGCATTTTCCATGGATCGACACGCGACCGTATGCTTTTTTTTTAATAATTTTTATCGCTTTCTGAACATGGACTAGTAGGTTTGGGCAAAGGTTTGTATTTCTCTGGTAGTTTGCTAAATTCTTTAATAGTTTTTCACCAAAATCTTCAAGTTGTGTCGTTTCCACAACGTGGTCTGTTGCTCTCAAAAGGCTCATTACCAAATCCTCCTTTTTTTAAAGTTTTTCTAACATTTTTTTACTTCAATCTCCGCCTTTAAGTCCATCATGAATACTCCCGCCACTTATAGAAGTGGGGGTTTCAGGTGTGTCGAACGGGATTACCGAACGATTAACACCTGTGGAGTTGACACGTTGACGGACTGGTTACCGTCTAACCCCTCTATCCCATTCGCGAAGGCATTTGGGACTACTTTTCGCATGATATTCGCCGAGCCATTCACATCTGCATTGATGATGATGTTTTGTGCGGAACGATACAGTCCTCGGCTGATCCGCCCCTTTTATGTTTTTAGAAAATGCGATTCATCCCCTTCTTATAGAGGAAGGGGTCTTCTCGCTAGAGATGATAAAAACCCTTAAAATGTGTTTTAAAAAAAAACCACTTCTCTTAAAACAAAATTCGTTTTAAAAGAAATGGCTCTTATTTTTGAATTACTAATTCCTTTTGTTTTTCTTCTCCCTGTGTTAGGAGAAAAAAATAAAGAGAATTAACGTTCCTCTCCCCGGTGTGGGAAAAGAAATAAAAGAATAAATTATATATACTAATTCTACCTCATCTAATATCTGTTTTCAAGCGAAATGTTTTTTTGAACGCTTCTTTTTATTTCCTCGTATTCCACTCAGTTAGGTTTGATTTATTCTTTTCTAAAATCCTGAGCATATTGAACGGCTCTTTCAACAATGCCATCTCGCTGTTATGATTTATACTCTGCAAAACCCCGTTTTCATACCTTGAAAGGGTAGCATGACTCCATCCCAATGCTTTTGATAACTGTCGTTGGCTTAACCCGTACATTTCCCTAATCTGTTTTATTTCATCGGGAGTTAATAAATTCTTTCTCCTCCTATATTCGGAATACAATCTGTCATAATTCCGTTCCTGCATTTTTCTGTCCGGAATGATTTTCTCACAGAGGTTGCACTTAAGATACTCAGCTTGAATAGTTATTTTCTCACCTCTTACGTCATATGTTTTTTCTTTCAAAACTGGAACACATTCAGTGAAATTAAGACATTCCGGGCAAAATTTTTCTACCATTTCGATCGCTCACATCTTTTAAATCAAAGTCTGGATCATCAAAGCTTCGATCCTTTCCATTGCATCTTTTCCAGTAGGAACATGCCGTGCTCCGGTAAGATCCTTAAAAGCACCACCAGCACTAAAAGCATTTCCCTTATATTCTAATTTCCCAAATGGTGTATAAAGTAATTTTTTCCTTTTTTTCTTGGCAATCATCTCTTTGTCAATAATTTCTACTAAAAGCAAACAGGGGCTTTTAAAGTCTGAGGATTTTACGCCATCTTCTCTGAGGTCGCTTACATCAATGCCGCATTTTTTAGCTTTCCGCAAACTTTCCCTTATCCGGCGGTGCAAAATATAATCCTTGATCTTTCGAAACCGCCTTTCTCCGTATATTCGTGACATATGATCGTTCCAAGGAAAAGTATTATCAATGTCCTTGGGTTGATAATCAAAAGGGAAAAAATTAAAGCCCCAAGGAAAATAATTAAATAAGAATTTTATATAATTTATTTCTTTAACAGAAATATTTTTACCTTCTCGAACCTTTTCTACAGGTTCTACAGTCAATAAAACATTCATAGATATTATATCTTTTCGGTGGATGAAATCAAATTCAGCGCACGTTCTTCGCTTTGCCCTTGCTGAATTACCATGTGCGCCTCTAACTCTCACTTTACGCGCACCTTCCTTTTGGATGATTTTCATGACTTCATCTACGTCATCAGTCGTAATTTCTAATATTTGTCGTTTTCGTTGTTCGCACTGAAATGCTTCCAGTTCATCAATTATTGCTTTCCGCACATCTTCAAGTTGAAAGCTCTTTGCCATGAAATCTTTCCATGCCATCTTTATCTCCCCCATTTTTTTAGTTTTTAGATTTTTAGTTTTTAGATTTTAAATCGAAGCTTGAATAAGCAGAGCTTCGATCTTTTTCATAGCATCTTTTCCATAAGGAACTCGCCGCGCACCGGTGAGATCCCTAAATGCCGCACGCGCATCATAGATGCGGTTTTTACTCTCGAAATTTCCGAATGGTGTATAAAGAATCAACCTTTCGGGAGGTCCATTGAAACCAATCAAAAGAAGACATGGTTCCTTAAAGTCTACAAACTTGATCCCGTCTAACAAGGGAATACCTTTAATTCTCCTTTTGATCTTTAAGGATTTTTTTAGTTCGCTTATGTCAATACCGGATTTTGCGGCTTTAAACAGCGTCTCTCTCTTCCATCTGAATATCAGATAATCTCTTATTTTATTGGCGCGATTTGCACCCAACATATCCATCATCACGTCCCAGAAGTTCGAATCCCAGAAGTTCGAATTTTCGACAGTGAAGATAATTTTTCTATTTAAATGGTATTGATTTCTGGAGACTCTTGTGGGCCATCCACCTTTGGAATTCAGAAATGCTTTAACTGCAAATCTTTCTTTTCGGCGAACGAACCAGATATCAGCCCTCATCTTAATAAGATTTTGTCCGTTATCACATTTTCCGTAAATTGTTAAATGTCCGTTCTGGTTCTCTCGTATAATTTTAATGATTTTGTTTATATCTTTATCCGTTATCGGGCAAACATTAAGTCCATCTTGATAAACGTTTAACTCTCGAATCAGTTTATCCCAGAATTCATTTAGTTGGGTGATTTTCCCTACGTACTTTATCTCCTCCGTTGTTTTGTTGGGGAATGGTACAGATTTAATAATCATCTTTTCAACTCCTTTAAGATTCCACTAGGAGCTTTCGTAGATATTGATAAGCTCCTAGTTTCGTTTTTTTTATTTAATTTTTTAAATCGAAGCCTGGATCAGCAAAGCTTCGATCTTTTTTGTGGCATCTTTTCCACGCGGCACGCAACGGGCGCCTGTGATATGCCTAAATGCCACACGCGCATCATAGATGTGCTTTTTACTCTCGTAATTCCCAAATGGTGTATAGAGAATCCATTTTTCGGTAGGCAGTTCAAAACCGATAAGAAGAAGACATGGTTCCTTGAAGTCGATAAACTTTATTACGTCTGATATGCGAACGTTGTCTTTAATTCTCCTTTGGATCTTTAAGATTTTTTTTAATTCGCTTATGTCAATACCGGCTTTGGCTGCTTTAAAGAGCATCTCTCTTTTCTGCCTGAATAAAAGATAATCGCTTATTTTGTTTATGCGTTTTACACCAAAGATTTTTTTCATCAAATATAAAAAGTCTTCATCATCTATGCTCCTAAATACATTGGATGTCAATAAAAGAGACAAATCAAAATGTTTATTTAAATATTTTTGACTTTGGGCAAATATTTCCGGCGATTTTATTTGGATAAATACTCGAACCGCAAATCTTTTTTTTCGGCGAATAAACCAGACTCCAACCCTAATCTTCCTAAGTTTTTCACAACCATTACTTTCACCATAAATAATTAAATGCCCATTCTGATTTTCCCGGATTATTTCTATAATTTCTTTAACCTCTTTTTCCGTTATCCTGCAAACATCAGGTTTGTCTTGAAAAACGTTTATCTTTTGTATCAGCTCATCTCCGAACTCGTTGAGTTGAGATTCTTTTCCTACATATTCTATTTTCTCCCATGTTTTGTTAACAAATGCCTCTGATTTATTCATTTTTTCACTCCTTTTTTTTAAAAAAAATTCTATCAGGAGCTCCTGGAGATATCCAAGAGCCCTTACTTTTAATTTAAATCGAAGCCTGAAGTAACAGGGCTTCAATTTTCTTCATGGCATCTTTTCCATAAGGCACACGTTTGACATTGACTAACTCCCTAAACGCCTCTCGTGCATAGTGAATCTCCATACTGGCTTCGTATTTCCCGAAAGGAGTAAGAAGAATGTGCTTTTCGGGTGTGCCAACTAAAAGAAACGGTTCTTCAAAGTCGATAAATTCAATTCCAGATCTAATTTCGTCGTTAGATTCAATCTCAGGATGACACTTATAAAAATAATCGGACTTCAAAACTTCTTTAAATTCGCCTACATCAATCCCACACTTAGATGCTTTAGTCAGTTTTTCTCTTTTTCTCCTGTATTCTAGATAATTTTTTAATCTAACGAAACGTTCAGAATCAATCATCAAAATCAAAACATCTCTCAATTTCCAAATAAGATCCGGATCGATCGTTTTGGCCATTATTTTCTTTCTGGTACGCGATCTTACCAATGAACCTTCACTCCAACCGACTTCATTGTACCCGGAAACTTTTACAGCAACAATTCCTTTTCGGTGGATAAATCTAATCTGAATAAATAGTTTGTCTTTTTGGTAATCTTTGCATTTACCAGTGATTGATATACGACCATACGATCTGTTTCGGATGATTTTAATTGCTTTTCGCATATCAATTGACTGTATTTGGCATTGATATGTGTTTTTATAGTAAACTGCTAAATCTTTTAATATTTTTTCGCCTAAATCTTCTAACTCCGTTACTTTCACAACGTGGTCTGTTTCTCTCAAACGGATCATTATCAAATCCTCCTTTTTTTTAAAGTTTTTCTAAAATTTTTTTCGCTTCAATTTCAGCTTTTAAGTCTATCAAAAAAGAAATGATTCGGCGGAGCGTTTCATTTTTTTCTTCCGAATCTGCGAAATCATAAGAGTGGATATTATCACACAAGCGTTTCGCATGGAAGTAC